>PMKM01000100.1 GCA_003157745.1 Bryobacterales bacterium
CAGGCACATGCGGCAGGCGGCTTGGAGCGAGAGTCCTTCGTAATAGCAGAAGGCGGGAATTTCGATGCCGGCCAGTTTCGCCGCGTCGATCACCAGCATTCCGGCCGGCGCATTTACCTCGTGGCCGTCGATCGTGAGCTTCACGGTGCCGGCCATTACGCGGTCACCCCAACGCCAGAATGTTCGAACGGGCACGGCCGGCCGTGCAGATGATCCTCGAACTCTTGACGGAATTTTTCGACGAAGGAAATCATCGGCATCGCCGCCGCGTCGCCCAGCGGGCAGAACGTGCGGCCCAGCATGTTTTTCGCGATATCGCCCAGCAGCCCTATGTCGGCTTCGGTGCCGCCGCCTGCGTGAACGCGCGTCATGATCTTATTCAGCCACGTGGTGCCTTCGCGGCACGGGATACACCAGCCGCAGCTTTCGTGCGCGTAGAACTTCATCAGCCGCATGCAGGCCTTCACCATGCACGTGTCTTCGTCCATCACGATCACGCCGCCCGAACCGAGCATGGTCTTGCGCTGCGCCATCGAATCGTAATCCATGGTGGCGCCTTCGCACTCCGCTGCCGTCAGCACGGGACACGACGAACCGCCGGGAATGAACGCCTTCAGCTTCTTCCCGTTGCGAATCCCGCCGCCCACTTCCTCGATCATCTGTTTGACCGGGAAGCCAAGCCGCAACTCGTAAACGCCGGGTTTATTGATGTGCCCGCTCAGGCAGGTCATCTTGGTGCCGCCAGCCTTCGGAATGCCGAGCGCCGCAAACGCCGCACCGCCGTTCAAGATGATGCTCGGCGCCGCGCAAAACGTCTCGACGTTATTCAATACCGTGGGGCTCTGGAACGCGCCCGCCACGGCCGGAAACGGCGGCCGTATGCGCGGCACGCCGCGCTTGCCTTCGAGCGATTCTAGCAGCGCCGATTCCTCGCCGCATTCGTAGGAGCCCGCGCCCGTGTGCGTGTACAAATCGAAATCGAAGCCGGTGCCCTGAATGTTCTTGCCCAACCAACCGCCCGCGTAAGCCTCCGCGATGGCGCGGTCCATGATGTCGATCAGGTAGCGATACTCGCCGCGAATGTAGATCCAGCCCTTGTGCGCGTCGACGGCCAACCCCGCGATGAGAACGCCCTCGATCAACTGGTGCGGATCGCTTTCGATCAGCAGGCGATCCTTGCACGTACCCGGTTCGCCTTCGTCGCCGTTGACCACGATGTACTTCGGCTTGGGCGACGTGCGCGGCACGAAACTCCACTTCATTCCGGTCGGGAATCCGGCGCCGCCGCGCCCGCGCAGGTTGGACGCCTTCACTTCGTTGATCACTTCGTCGGGCGTCATCCCGGCGGCTTTCTGAAACGCCCGGTAGCCATCGGTCGCGAGATAAGTTTCGATCGCCGCCGAGCGCTCCATGCCGAAGCGGCGCGTCAGCACCTTGGTTTCGAGCGGGCTGGGTTCGTTGTACAGCATCTACCGTTTCTTCCTCAGGCCGTCCAAAAGCCGGTCGAGTTTCTCCGGCGTCACATCGTGGTGAAAATCGTAGTTGATCTGAATCGCGGGCGCCCACGAGCACGCGCCCATGCACTCCACTTCCTCGACCGAAAACTCGCCGTCCTCCGTCACTCCGTGGTTCCCGATGCCCAGCTTCTTGCAGGTATGTTCGAGCAATTGGTCGCCATCGCGCAGCAGGCAGCTAATATTCGTGCACACCTGCACGTGATACTTGCCGCGCGGCTGGCGATGCAGCATGGTGTAATAGGAAACCACTTCGTTCACCTGCAGCGGCGTCACGCCCACGCGCCGCGCCACTTCCGCGACCAGTTCGTCGGTCACGGCGCCGAGTTCGTCCTGCGCGTAGAGCAGCATCGGAATCATCGCCGCGCGCTCGCGGCCGGCCGGATAGCTCTCGAGCAGCTTGGCGAAGCGGGCTTCCAATTGGGGAGAGAATGTCATGGCCGTCTTATCGATCCACGTCTCCTAACATAAAATCCGTGCTGCCAATGGAGGCGATCAGATCGGCGAGAATCGTGCCTTCCACCATGCGCGCGGTCGCCTGCAGATTGCCGAAACTCGGCGTGCGCATGTGCACCCGCCATGGCCGCGCCGTCCCGTCGCTCACCACGTAGTAGCCCAGCTCGCCGCGCGGCGATTCCACCACCTGGAAGACCTCGCCCTCCGGCACGCGGAAGCCCTCGGTCACGATCTTGAAGTGATAGATGAGCGCCTCCATCTGCGTCTTCATCTTGTCGCGATCCGGCAGCACCACGTGCGGCGCGTCGGCCTTCCATGCGCCCGCCGGCATGCCTTCCATCGCCTGCCGCACGATCCGCGCACTCTGCCGCATCTCCTCGATGCGCACCTGGTATCGCGCGTACACGTCGCCTTCCGTGCGCACGGGCACTTCGAAATCGAACTTCTCGTAGCTCGAATACGGCGCGTCCTTACGCGCGTCCATCTTCAATCCGGCGGCGCGCAGCATGGGCCCGGTGACGCCCAGGTCGAGCATGTCTTCGAGCGAGAGCTTCCCCACACCGCGCGTGCGGCCCAGCCAGATGCGGTTGTTGGTCAACAGGTCTTCGTATTCGTCCACGCGGCTGGGGAACACGTCGATGAATTTCTTTACCCGCTCCTGCCAGCCCCGCGGCGGCTCCAGAGCCAGCCCGCCGATGCGAATGTAGCTCGTCATCATGCGCTGGCCCGAGAACATTTCGAAAATGCGCAGGATGTCCTCGCGCTCGCGGAAGCAATACAGGAACACCGACATGGCGCCGATGTCGATCGCGTGCGTGCCCAGCCACACCAGGTGGCTGTTCAGCCGCGTCAATTCGACCAGCATCACGCGCATCCACTGCGCCTGCGGCGGAATCTCCAGCCCCAGCAGCTTCTCCACCGCGAGAGCCCATCCCAGGTTGTTCGAAAGCGGCGCCAGATAATCCACGCGGTCGGTCAGCGTCACCGCCTGCTGATAAAACTTGACCTCGAATTCCTTTTCGATGCCCGTGTGCAGGAAGCCTATGTCCGGCTGGCAGCGCACGATGGTTTCGCCATCGAGTTCGAGCAGCAGCCGCAGCACGCCGTGCGTCGAGGGATGCTGCGGACCCATGTTGAGCACCAGCGTGCGCCGGCCGGAGCTGAGGTTCTCGCTCTGCAGCGTGGCGGCGGCTCCTGGAGTATCCGGTTCGCCCATGGTCAGATCCTCGCGCCCGTGATTGGATAATCCTTGCGCAGCGGATGTCCTTCCCAGTCCTCCGGCAGCATGATGCGGCGCAGGTAGGGATGATTCCGGAACTGGATGCCGAACAGGTCGAATACCTCGCGCTCATACCACTCGGCGCCGCGCCACACCGAAGTCACGCTGTCGATCGACGGCTCGGCGCCGGCAATGCGGCACTTCAGGCGCACGCGCTCGCCAGTCTCGACCGAGTGCAAATGGTAGACAACCTCGAAGCGCGGCTCGGCCGGATAGCGATCCACCGCGGTCGCCGAACTCAGCCGCGCGAATTTCCGGTCGTACTTCAGAAACCCGCAAACGCTCGCGATCTTCGCCGCCGCAATCTCCAGCGTCAACTCGTCGCGGTCGAACTTGCCGCCAACGATGGCATCGCCGTCAAAGGCCTCGACGGCCAGGGCTAGAGACTGTTCGCGCAATGTTTCGGGCAGCATAAGCAGTCGTTACCGTTTACGATTCGCGGTGGACTCCGGAGACCAATCGAGCGCGCCCTTTTTCCAGATGTAAAAAAAGCCGGAAAGGATCAGCACCACGAACACCAGCATCTCGACGAACGCGAACATCTTCAGTTCGCGATACACCACCGCCCACGGGTAGAGAAAAATCGCTTCGATGTCGAAAAGGATAAACAGCATCGCCACCAGGTAGAACTTCACGCTGAAGCGATGCCGCGCGTCGCCGGTGGGAACCATGCCCGATTCGTACGGCGTGTCCTTCACGCGGTTGCGCACGCGCTTGCCGAGCAGATAGGACGCCGTCAGCAGGCCGGCCGCCAGCGCCATCGCCAGCAAAGCCTGTACCAGCACAGGGAAGTACTGTTCCGCGTAAGTTTCTGGCATGAGATCCGGGAAGCTAGCGTCTAAACTTGACTATAATGGGTGCAAAAGTGGAGTGTCAACCGGCGATGGAAATTCCCGTAATCATCAACGGCCAACCAGGCAACGTGGCGGCAGGGCAAACGCTGCTCGAACTCCTGCACGGCCTCGGACTCGATCCGGCGCGCGTGGCCGTCGAACTCGATCGCCGCATCGTCAAACAGGCGCACTGGAGCGACACCGTGGTCGCAAGCGGCGCGCAGATAGAAATCGTCCAATTCGTCGGCGGCGGCTAGCGCTGCCCGGTCGCGGCTCTGAACGGAGCCACGACCAGAAGCAGCGATTGTCGCCGCGCCACTGCCCCGCCTACGCAAAGCTGCGAACGGCGTGCGCTTCGTCTTCGTGAACGTCGAAAACGGTATACAGCTTGGTGATCTGCAGCAGGTCCTTCACGCGCTTGTTCAGATTGAGCAGCTTCAACTTCCCGCCGGCATTGGTTACCGTGGTGAAGCCCGACACCAGCTCGCCGATCCCGGAACTGTCAATGTAGGAAACCTCGCCGAGATTGAGCAGGATGTTCTTCTGGCCCTTGCCCACAATCTCCTTCAGGGTTTCGCGCAGCGCGCTGGACCCTTCGCCCAGCGTGATTCGCCCGGCCACGTCCACCACCGTGACGTCGCCCACTTGCCTAGTATTCAGATTAACGCTCACTCAAGTATCCTCCTGGGATGCTTACGAATCTATTTAGACACCGCAATCTTCACTAAAGTTACTTCGGTCCCCGCCGGTTCCAGATGGCGGGCCTGAAAATCGTCCATGAACGAACGGATCAGAAAAATGCCGCGTCCGGAAGTGCGCAGCAGGTTCTCCGCCTTCAGCGGGTCGGGCAGGTTCGCATGGTCGAAACCCTCGCCTTCGTCGGCCACCCGCACGGTGAACCGGTTGCCACTCATGCCGGCCGAAAAACGCACCTTCTTATTCGTGTTGTACCGGTTGCCATGAACCACCGCGTTGACCATGCTCTCGCGCACGGCCAGTCCGATCTTAATCAGGTCTTCCTCGTCGAAACCCGCCCGCCGCGCCAGGCCCACGGCCAAGTCCTCGGCGTGGTCCACGCTATCCAGGGTAGAGTCGAGCGACCTCTCCACGGATTCCGTTGTTGGGCGCGATAAATCCCCCATTGCGTTAGCGGCCGCTCGGCCAAAGCGAATGGTCAGAATAAATTACCGAGGCCGCGAAAGTCAAGGACAAGCGGCAGCGCGCGGCTCCGGTTGGCTGCGGAAACGGCACTACGCGGGCTCCGAGAACGCCATCCCGGCGAAGCTGACCACGCTCGCCTGGTCGATGTTCCACTGTTCATAGCTGAGCAGTTCGCCGCGGGCGCGAGGCGCGCTCTTCAGGAACGTATAGAACGGCGACGAGCCGCACCACTTCAGATCGTCGCGGTTCTCCCGCACCAGCTCCCAGAAACCGTCCGCGTCGCCCGCGTTGATGCGCGCGATGCGGGCGCGGTCGCGCGCCTCGACCTGGTTCATCGCGCCCTGGCCGGCGCGGGCCTGGAACGGGTCGTGATAGCGGGCGCCCATATGCGCCATGTCCACGCCCAGAATCCAAAACAGGCGGCTGCCTTCGCGTTCGCGCAGTTCCGCCAGCGCGTCGATGAAGCTCCGCACGCGGTCGTCGTCCTCCGGCTTGCCGCCTTCGATCAGGCTCCGGGCGAAACTTCCGCACAGAATCGGCAGGATGCGCGTCCGCGGTCCCAGCACGTGTTGGAGGAAGATCAGCTCCAATTCGACCGTGTGCTCGAAGGAGTGGCAATAGTCTTCCATTTCGACCGCGCCCGGCGCCCGGCTCGCCAGCCAATCCACCAACGCGACATCGGTGGGCGATTCTCCCAGCGGAGTGACGAAGTTCTTACGCGTGAGGCCGAACTGCTCCGGCTGCCCGTAATGCGAAGTCGCCAGAATGACGAAGGTCCGCTCGCTATCCTCCGAGCGCAGCGCACGGTACGCGGCGCGGTAGGATGCGACGCCGCCTTCCGGGCTGGCGTGCGGCGCCGCGATCGCCGTCAACCGTCCATCGACTTGAGCCTGCGCCGCGCCGTCCATATAGCGCGCCAGGGTCTCGCCGAGGGCTGTGGCCTCGGCCGGGTAGGCGCCGCCCGAGTGGGCCGCCTGGCGCAGCGGTTCGGCGGCGAACCAACTCCTCCGTTCCCGTTCCATGCGGGCGAAATTCTCGTCATCGAGGAACCCTGCCGCGCTCAGCGCCTCCACCATTCCGCTCGCGATTTCTCCCGCATGGAGATCGCCCGTCAACTGCACCAGCGCGGCGCGCAGATCGAGGTCGGAGGTCTTCCCGTCGAAGCAGGCCAGCGTCTCGACCAGCAGCGGCGGAACGATCAGAATCGCATCGGAGAAGTGCCGCCCATCGCGAATCAGCAGCCCGGGGTGATCCTCGGCCGGCGACGGCATGAAATCGAGATCGAAACGAAGACGTGGCAGAAGCTGCGGCAAGTGCCTATGTTATCGCAAGCCGGCCGAGCGTGCTCAGGCGATGCCCATGCGCTTCTGCATCTGTTCGAGCGAGACGCCCTTGGTTTCGGGAAAGAAGAGGAGGACGACCACGAACTGGACCGCCATCATGACGGCGAAAAACGCGAACGGCAAAGCGCCGGAGCGGGCGGCGACCATGGGAAACAGAAACGAGATCAGCGCGTTCATGATCCAGTGCGTGAAGCTGCCCAGGCTCTGCCCCTGCGCGCGCACACGGTTGGGAAAGATCTCGCTCAGGTAGACCCAGATCACCGCGCCCTGGGAAAACGCGAAGAATCCGATGAAGCCGACCAGCAGCCAGAGGAGCATCGTTTCATGGTGCGCGGTCGCGAAGATATAGGCGACGCCACTCAGGCAAGCGGCCGTGCCGACCGCGCCCACCAGCAGCAGCAGCTTGCGGCCGATGCGGTCGATCACGGACATGGCGATGAGCGTGAATAGCAGGTTGGTCGAGCCGATCGCGACGGCTTGCAGGTCGCCCGACACCTTGCTGAAACCGGCGTGGGCGAAGATATCGTTCAGGTAATACAGGATGGCGTTGATGCCGGAAAGCTGGTTGAACATGGCCAGCGAAATGGCCAGAAGAACCGGCACGCGATATTTCGGATCGAAGAGGCGTTCGCGGTCGTGCCCGTGTTCAGCACCGATGGAAGAGACGATTTCGGCCAACTCGCCCTCCACATTCTCCGCGCCGATCATGGCGAGCACCTGGCGCGCCTCCGGCACACGGCGCCGCTGCGCCAGCCAGCGCGGACTGCGCGCGATGCCAAGCAGCATCACCAGGAACAACAGCGCGGGAAACGCCGCCACTCCCAGCTTCCAGCGCCATTCGGCGCCGCCCAGCGAAAGCAGTCCCAGCAGGTAGTTGGAAAAATACGCCAGCAGAATCCCGGAAACCACGTTGATCTGAAAGAGGCCCACCAGGCGGCCGCGTAACTTGGCCGGCGACACTTCGGCAATATACATGGGTCCCAACACGGAGGAACCGCCGATGCCCAAACCGCCAATAAAGCGGAACAGCAGCAGCGAATACCAGTTCCAGGAAAACGCGCAGCCGAGCGCGCTGACCACGTAGAGGACCGCCATCAGGCGCAGGCCGTCGCGGCGGCCCAGCCGGTCGCCGGGATAGCCGGCGAACACCGAGCCGACAACGGTACCGCAGAGCGCTGCGGCAACGGTGAAGCCCAGCATCCAGTGGGACAGTTGATACAGGCCGGTCAGCGCGTGGGTGGCGCCGGCGATTACGGCGGAATCGAAACCGAAGAGCAGCCCACCCAGCGCAGCCACCACGGTCGACTTCAGCAGGGAAGCGTTCAGTCGCATCAAGCGTCAAGAGTACCAGAACGCGGCTTCCATTCGGCAGCTTTCCTTCCCCAGTGAAACGCGGGACAATGTGGCGGAGCAGGCCTCATCCATAATGCACGCTCGATACCGTTTAATCGGGGTTGCGATACTAATCGCCCTAGCCGGCGCGACGACGGTTCGCGCCGAGGATTTCTCCCTTACCGTTCTGTTCGGCCCCGGTTTTGAGGCGACGGCACGGAAGGGCGCGCAGGCCGCCGCCATGGCCTCCCATCATTGGTTGACCACCACCAACGCCACAGTCGAACTGAGGCGGGCCGGAAGCCTGGACGGGCAGCCCGTGGATGCCAAGGCGACCCAGGACGCGATGGAGCAGGCATTCGCGGACGCGGCGCTCCAGGCGCGCGCGGTCGATCCGGCGGCGTTTCTCACTTCGCTCGACGCGGCGGTGCAGGCCGTTAAGCTGCGGCCCGGCACGCGGATTCTCATCGCCGTGCTGAACAGCCCACCACTGTCGAGCGACATGGAGCGCACGGTCGGACATCTCACCGAATTGTGTTGGGCGGGCGGCGTGCACGTGGTGGTACTCGATGTGGGCCAGCGCGGCGCGAAAGCCGGCCCCTCCCCTCTCGAAGCTCTGGCGAAGAACACGGGCGGGAGATGGGTGCGTCATGAAGGCGATCTGCAGAGCAGCCTCGAAGCGGTGAAGAAGGCGGCGAAGTCGGCTCCGCCGCCAGCCCCTGTGGCAGCCGTCGCACCACCGCCCGTCGCGGTGCCCACGCCGGCAACGGCTACGGCGGCCGCGACCGAGCAATCGACGATTCCGGTTTATGCCGGCTTCATTCGCACCGCGGCGGCCGCCTCGCCGGGCATTCCGGGCGCGGGCGCGGCCGGCCCGATGCGCGGCGTTGTGATGGCGGAAGTGCCGGTAAGCGAGCTGAAATTCCAGACGGATGAGGCGGCCGGAACCTACCTGGCGCGCGCCACCATTTTCGTCGTCGTGCGCGATGCGAAGAACGCCCCGGTGTGGAGCGGCCAAAAAGAGATGTACATTCACGGCACGCTCAAAGGTCTGGGATGGCGGCGCCAGGGCAGCCTGTTCTTCATGCGGGAGATTAACCTCCCCGTCATCGGCGGCTTGACGATCGACGTCAAGGTGCAGGATCTGCTGGCGAACTCGACCGGCCGCGTCCGGACGCCGCTGCGCGCCGCTCCAGCCGCGCAGGGTCTGCTCGCCAGCGACGTTCTGTTCGTCCGCCCGTTTAAGGCCACCGCCGACAAGATCGACGCCGACCAGGTGTTCAGCTATAACGGCGAAACCTTGTCTCCGGTGCTCGATCCGCGGTTCCCATCGGGAGAGGATCTCGATCTCCAGCTTTACCTGGTTCTCTATCCGGATGTCCACGGTGCGGCGCCGGAAATGAGTCTCGATCTGGCGCACGATGGGCACGCGGTGGCCCACATGCCAATGCAGTTCAAGAGCAAACCCGCCGACGCGGCGCCGGATGGACGGTCTAACGCCATCCCTTACCTCGCCAATGTCAAGCGCGCCCAGTTAGCTGCCGGCAACTACGAAGCCGTCGTCAATATTCGCCAGGGCGCCACCGCGATCGCCCGCCACGTGCCGTTTCGGTTGATGACGGGCGTCCCCAACCCGGTTGCCACAACGCCCGCGAATGCCTTGAAGCACGAGGGCGCGGCGGACGGAGCCTTCATGATGCCGGAGATCGAACCCGCCACCATCGATTCGAGCGGTCTGGCGATGGTGAAGGAGGAGCAGAAGCGGCTGTGGGACGCGGCGGCGGCAAACGCGCACGAATATTCCGCGCGCCTTCCCAACTTCCGCTGCACGCGGGAGACTCACCGGTTCAGCGGACTCGCCGCCAAGCCGGAATTGATCAAGGAGACGAAGTCGTTTCGAGGCGAACTGACGTACGAAGACGGCCACGAGACCTACCGCATCATTCAAATCGATGGCAACAAGGCGGACGCGGAACTCTCGGATCTGAACGGCGTCCGGTCGCGGGGGGAGTTCGGTTCCCTGCTGATGGGGCTGTTCGACAAGGACGTGAATGCCACGTACAAGTGGGCGGGCCGTGCGATGGCGATGGGCGTCCTCTGCCAGGTATTCGAATTCTCCGTGCCCAGGTCGCACTCGAACTTGACGATGACCTTCAACAAACGGGCCGAAGCGGCCGCCTACACCGGCCGCGTCTTCATCGACGAAGAAACCAGCCTGGTGCGGCGAATTACGATGGTGGGAAGCGAGTTGCCGAAGGACTTCGCGCTGCAGGCGCCAACGTTCTCGCTCGAATACGGCATGGTGCGCATCGGCGCGGAAGACTATCTGCTGCCGCTGCGGTCGGTCATGCAGGTGAATCAATACAAGCTGCTGGTGCGCAATGAGAGCGTCTTTCGCGAATACCGGCGGTTCGAAGCGTCCTCGGGGATCAAGTTCGATCTGAAATAACCCGTTGGCCCGCAGGTAATTGAGAAACCATGGCCGAAGAGCGCACTCCATTCTTGTCCGCTTGCCGGCCATGGCTCTATTCAAAACTCAAAGTGCGGCTGTCTACGGAATTGACGCGCACCGTATCGACGTCGAAGTGGACATGTACTCGCAGGGCTCGCCACGCGATTCGCGCATGGTGGGGATGCCCGACGTGGCGGTGCGGGAGAGCCGCGAGCGGATCAAGTCGGCGCTGATCAATTCCGGCTTCGGCTATCCCAACAAGACGCTCACCATCAACCTGGCGCCGGCCAGTGTGCGCAAGGAGGGCGGCGGGTTCGACCTGCCGGTGGCGCTCGGAATACTGGGCGCGATGGGAGTGGTGAAGGGGCTCGACGATCACATTCTGGCGGGGGAACTGTCGCTCGACGGCGCCATCCGGCCAATACGCGGCGCGCTTTCGATCGCCGTCTGCGCGCGCGACGCGGGAGTGCGCAACCTGATTCTACCGGCCGAGAACGCGGCCGAGGCAGCCGTGGTCGAGGGCGTCAGCGTCTACGGGATGAAGCACCTGGCCGAAGTCGTGGCCCTGCTATTGCGGCCGCTCGAATTCGCGCCGGCGGTTCCAGCCATCAACGGGCAGACGGAAGACTCGCCGACCGCGCCGGACTTCGGCGACGTGCGCGGCCAGACGATGGCGAAGCGCGCGCTCGAAGTGGCGGCGGCAGGATCGCATAACGTGCTCATGATCGGGCCGCCGGGCTCGGGCAAAACGATGCTGGCGAAGCGCCTCGCCGGCGTGCTGCCGCCGCTCACCTTCGAAGAGGCGATCGAGACGACCAAGGTCCACAGCATCGCCGGAATGCTCGGCGCGGGCGTTGGCCTGCTCCATCAGCGGCCGTTCCGTTCGCCGCACCACACGATTTCCGATGCCGGATTGATCGGCGGCGGAGTCGGCACGCCGCGCCCGGGCGAGGTCAGCCTGGCCCACAACGGGGTTCTGTTCCTCGACGAGTTCCCGGAGTTTCCACGCGACGTGCTGGAGATGCTGCGGCAGCCGATCGAGGACGGGAACGTGACCATCGCGCGGTCGGTGATGACGGTCTGCTTTCCATCGAACTTCATGCTGGTGGCCGCGATGAACCCGTGTCCGTGCGGGTTCTATGGCGATGCGGGACGCGAGTGCCGGTGCACGCCGGCGATTATTCAGCGCTATCTCAGCAAGATCTCGGGGCCGCTACTGGATCGCATCGACATTCACGTGGAAGTGCCGTCGGTTCCTTATAAGGAACTGCGCGCGACAGCGCCGACCGAATCTTCCGCCAGCATCCGGGCGCGCGTCCTGAAGGCACGCGGGCTGCAGCACTCGCGCGGGTTCTACAATTCCGAGATGCCGGCGACGCTGATTCGCAAGCTGTGCGCGCTCGACGAAGCGGGCGAAAAAACGCTCGAGATGGCGGTGCGGCGGATGAACTTCTCCGCCCGCGCGCACGACCGGATTCTCAAGGTCGCCCGCACCGTGGCCGACCTGGCGGAATCTCCCAACGTGAACGCCAAACACATCGCCGAAGCCGTGCAGTATCGCAGCCTGGATCGCAGCTATTGGACGTAGGGGCGAGCGAGGCCTGGTGAGGCCCAAACGGGGTGAATTTGCCCCGTTTTCGGGGGAACGTTTCCAATGAAATCAATTACTTAGGTGGCCTCAGGCGGGGCGAATTCACCCCGTTTGGCGCATTTCCCTGAGACCGGGCGACTACCTACGACCCGATTATCACACATGGAGTGCCAACGGCGGCTCTGCAGGACGGGCCGGTTAGGGAGTAAGCCTTTGGCGGGGCGAGAGTTACAGGAATTGGAAGGGGTGGTGATTGTATTACGCGGTACGCCGAGCCCGGAACTCCTCGATGTGATGTTCCGGGGTGTTATTGGCAGTTCTTCGCCCCGTCGCTATGGACAACTAAACGGTATCCGCCGATCATGTCGATAGGTGGAGTGTGCGCCGCGCGGGTGTTGGGGCGGCGGGTCAGTTTCCGGGGCATGGGCGATTCGGCGACGAGCAGCGGGCATGATCGCGTCCGCAGAATCGCGCGCACCCTGGCCGATCCGGAGGAATCGTCCGGC
>PMKM01000219.1 GCA_003157745.1 Bryobacterales bacterium
TCCCCGCAAAAGCGCGGATAAAGACACTGGACCCGCGGTGGCGCTACGGCCCCTGGGCCGTACTGCTGGGTGTGGCCTTGCTGTCGGCGGTCCTGTTCGAGCCGGTTTACTGCTTTTGGATCTGCCCATTCAAGGCTGTGAGCGAGTATCCCGAGGTGCGCGACGTGGAGTCCGCCATTCAGGCGGTGATTTTCGGCGTACTGTTCTTAGGGTTGGTCATAGTCCTCCCGTTTCTCACCAAGAAGCGCACACAGTGCGCTTTCCTGTGCCCTTTCGGCGCTTTCCAGTCGCTGTTCGAGAAGCTCAGCATCTTCCAGATCCGCATCAACCGCGAGGTCTGCGCGGACTGCGCGCTCTGCCGGAACCAGTGCCCCATCATGGCGATCGAGGAAGATTCCGTCAAGCAGGGCAAAACACTTCGCGCCTGCATGCGCTGCGGCGCTTGCGTGGATACCTGCCGGAAGGGCGCCGCAGTCTGGCACATCCGAGGGACACCCATCGCCGTCAAGGCGGGACGTGCCCGGCTCATGTTCCTGTACGGCGCCTGGTCGTTTGCAGTGATGTTCGGCGGCAACATTCTGGCCAATTCGGTCTACACCATCGAGCGCCTGGTTGGCGGGAGGTTCGTGTGAAGATTCGCTTGATCATGGGCTATACGGGCGCCGTATTGACGCTGGCCATCGCCGTTCTGATTCCGTTCCGCCTGATGGGAATCTTCCGGGACGCTGTTATCGCAACGGGAGTGACGACCGACGCCTACTACATCGGAGGCACTGTTGCGCGCACGATTCCGAAGGGTGCCTACTCCATCCAGGTGCACGAAGTTATTCACCGGCGGGCGTGGCAGCGTGGCAAGAACTACATACAGTTGGCCTGGACTCCGGCCAGCGCTCTGCCAGCGCAGGTTAATGATGATGTGGACGTGGACAATGACGGCAAGGCCGACCTGAGAGTCAAGTTCGCGGTACCCGCCGATCCCAAAGCGTTTCTGACAGTCGACGTGGACGCGCTGCAGCCAGGATTCGAAGCGATGCACGGGGTCACCCGCGGGACGCTTTCCTGCCTGATCGCCCGTGTCGGCGATCGCATCCTGGTGCGTGTGCCGGTGAAGAAATAGGGCAAACTTCGACAGGGTTTCGAAGTTTGGACCGGTGCACATCTCTATGCACGAGGCGTGAATCCGAGCGCTACCCAGATGTGACCAGTAGCCAGGACCGCAACAGCAAGTCGCCCGGAAACGCGCTTTCCCGTGGATCTGGCGGCTGATTTCGGGTGGATCGTCGCCCACTCGGAGAATGCTGCGAGCGGACGTCCTTGGCGATTCCTCCCGCGAAGTCGGGGCGCGTGGAGGCGACGAGAATCGGGCATTGTCGAGACTGGCGAACTACCGGGTGTTGCGGCGGGTGGCGGCGAGGTTGGCGGGACTTTCTCGATGTGAGTGCGGCTCGGCCGGATTCCAATTGAGATCGGATCGGCACACCGAAGAAAAGCCGAGACGAATCCCGGCTCTGCAGGTCTGGAGGCCTGCACCACGGTGGCGGGGCTGGGCACAGCGCGCGGCGCGGCGCGATCGGAGCCTGCGCCACGGACGCGAGGGGGTGGCGCAAGGCGGGGATGGGCACGGCGTGGGGCGGCGGCGCGATGCGGGCTACGCCGCGACTCCGGCCTATTCGGTGTGGGCGGGCTTCCAGGTTTTATCGGGATTGAAGGCGGTCATCTGGCGGGCGAGGGTCATCGTGGTTGGGCCAAGGTCCTTGGCATAGACTACGCCGCGCTGGTTGACGATGAAAGTCTGTATGCCGGAGACGCCATATTCGGCGGGGAAGGCGACCAGGGCGAAGCCGCCGATCATCTGGCCTTTCACGACGTAATCGGCTGCGCCGCCCTCTGCGTCGGGGCCCTGCGCCTTGAGGACGTGGAAGTAGTAGCCGTGATAGGGAGCCGGCTTGCGGCCCTCGGCGAACATGGCGGCGGCAGCGGCGGCGAAGGACTTGGGGACCAGACTCTCGCGGTCGGTTTCGGAATATAGGCCGTCCTGTTTGCCGGGCGCGCTCTCGATCCGCTGCGCGTAATGCATAGCGCCGCCTTCGCGGTGACGGGTCGAGTATTCCATCTGCGCTTCCACATAGCCGCGGCAGACCTCGGCGGCATTCAACTCGTGGAGGCCGATGCGGCGGGCCAGGACTTCGACGCGGCCGGCGGCGGAATCGAAACGCCACGCGCCGTTCTCGCGAACCAGCGGAACGGGAAAGGGCCACTCCTGGCTGCCGGCGACGACGGTGTTGCGGTCGGGTTGATCCTGGCGAATCTGCACCTTTTCGGCGGCCAGGCGGGCAAAATGGGCGCGGCCAGCCTTGTCCTCGGCGGGATCGCCGGAGGAGACGATGGCTTTGCCTTCGGGGCCGAGGATCTTCAGGAGCGCGGCGGTGTCGTTGTCCTGGGCGGCGGAGGCTAGCGCCTGGGCGGCCTCCTGCGGCGTCGCGAAGGTGCGCTGGGCGGCCGGCGGAGCGGCTTCAATCGAAATCGAAATCAGCGCGCAAAGAACGGCGAGGGTGAGCGTTCGCATGACGATTCTCCTAACGATGCTTGTCCGAATCTCTCGGAGCGGGCCGGGCGGGTGCGGCCTGACGCTGGGGCTCGGAGCGCGGCGCGGGCTGGCTGCGTGCCGGGCCGAGGCTCGAATAGCCGTGGTCGCTGTGCTGTTGGGCAGCGGCGCCGTTTTCATAACCGCTAAACGCACTGCGATTGGCGGCGGGGGCGTTCTGCGGCACGGTGCGGTCGCCCATGCGCTCGGTGGGTTCGCCGGCGGTGCGATACTGGGCCGGCGGAGGCGGCGCGGCCAGGTTGGTTCTCACGCTGGCGCGGTATTGGGTGCGCAGTGCGGTGTTGGCGTACGGGACGCCGAGGCGGTGCGCCGCGTCGTGCGCCCAGGCGGTGGTGCCATTCCCGACGCGGGCTTCATTGAAGCTGTAGCGATGAATGAACGAGTTATTGACGCGCACGCTGTGGGTTGCCCAGCCGGGGTGCCAACCCCAGGCGGCCCAACCGCTCCAGCCGTAACCGAAATAAGCGACCATCGGAATCGGCGGATAATAGCCAATCCAGACGCCGCCCACCATGACCGAATCGGGCGGCCAATACCAACCCGGGTAGGGGTAGTAGAGCGCGGGGCCCCAGATCCAGACCGGGTTATATTGCGGCACGTAGATCACGTTCGGATCGGCCGGTTCGATGTCGATCGCGCCCTGATCGTCGGAGACTTGCTCCTGCGGGGTGGAGGCGAGTTTGCCGGCCTGCTCCGCCTTCTGCCGCAGCGCCTGCACGGCGTCCATCACCTCCTGCTGCTGCGCGAGGAAGGCGTTGCCGAGGTTGGTGGTCCAGTTGACGTCGGCGTTGAGCTGTTTCAAAACGTCGGGGAAGACGACCAGCGCTTGCACGCTCGCGTCCCAATTCTCCTGCTGCGCGGCGGCGGTGAGCACGGCGCCGGAGAGGCCGGGATTCTTTTCGAGCCACTGCCAGGCTTCGACCACTTCGAGCGGGTAAGTGGAGGCGGCAAGGACCTGGCCGAGTAGCGGGTCCGGATAGAGGGCGATGGGCGCCACCAGATTCTGGAGCTGGTCCGGGGTCAACGTTTCGTCCGGCGGCGGCGCCACCGGCTCCTGCGCGGGCAGGCTGGCCAGCAGACCAAACGTGAGAAGAACGACGGCAATCGATCGTGGCGACATAGACACCTCCCGAGCCTCGCGGCATCCGGCGGATGCCCGCGAAACCCTCCGCTCTGATAGATTATCGTAACGCCATGGAGGTTACGGGGGCGGAGCGGTACTTATGATGAAAAATGCGTAATGCGCGGTGCGGGGGTGACGGCGCGAGGGTGGTTGTTCGGCCGGCGGGCGACCGCTCCCTTTGGTCGCGGCTCCGTTTGGGGCACGGTGCGTTCGGCTTACTCTTCGGCGGTATCGGGTTCGGGCAGGCTATCCTGTTCGCGGGCGACCCAGACATAGAGAACGGGGAGCAGGAAGATGCCGAGGATGAGCGCGGCCATCAGGCCACCCACGATGACGATGGCGAAGGGGCGCTGCGAATCGGAACCGATGGCGCGCGACAAGGCGGCCGGCAGCAGGCCGAAGCTCGCGACCAGCATGGTCATCATGATGGGGCGCAGCCGTTCGACCGAGCCTTCGATGGCGGCATCGAGAATGGTGTGGCCGCGCGCGCGAAGCTGGTTGATGTACTCGAGCATGATGACGCCGGTCTGCACGGCGACGCCGAACAGGGCCAGGAAGCCGATGCCGGAGGAAACGCTCATGTGGGTGCCGGTGACGAGCAGCGCGAGCAGGCCGCCGATGGGCGCCATGGCGACATTGGCCAGAATGAGCAGCACCCACTTGGCGGACTTGAACATGGTGTAGAGGATCATGCAGATCACCAGAATGGTGATGGGCAGCACGATCATCAGCCGCCGCGAGGAGCGCTTGGCGCTTTCGTACTCGCCGGCCCAATCGATGGTGTAGCCGGTGGGGAGCTTGATCTGCGCATCCACCTTGCGCATGGCCTCTTCGACGGTGCTGCCGAGATCGCGTTTGGGAACGCTGTACTTCAGAGCGACGTAGCGGGAGTTGCCCTCGCGGTAAATCTCCGATGCGCCATCGCGCACCTGCACGCGGCAGAGCTGGGCGAGCGAGACGCGCTCGCCCGAGGGCGCGACGAGGCGGATGTTTTCGATCGCCTGGCGATCGGCGCGGAAAGCGGGCTGGTAGCGGACGACGAGGTCGTAACGCTGCTCGCCGCGAAGCACCTGCGTGACGGCCTTGCCGCCGACGGCGGTTTCGACCGCGTCCTGCACGTCGGCCACGTTGATGGCGTAGCGCGCGGCGGCTTCGCGATCGATCTCGAATTCGAGATTGGGCTGGCCGATGGCGCGGAAGAGGCCGAGGTCGGAGATGCCATCGACGGTGCGGAGGACGTTGACGATGCGGTCGCCGGTCGATTCGAGCGTCTTCAAATCGTCGCCGTAAACCTTGATGGCCAGTTCGCCCTTGACGCCGCTGACGGCTTCTTCCATGTTGTCGGCGATGGGTTGCGAGAAGTTCCACAAGGTGCCGGGGATGCGCTCGACCTCGCGGTCCATGGCGCCGATCAACTCCTCCTTGTCCTGATCGAAGACCGGCCGCCACTGCGCCTTGGGCTTGAGATCGACGAAGTATTCGGTGTTGAAAAAGCCGGTGGTGTCGGTGCCATCGTCGGGGCGGCCCACCTGGCTCACCACCTGAGTGACTTCGGGGAATGTGGCGAAGATGCGCCGCGCCTGGCGCATCACGCGTTCGCCTTCGGTGGGGCCGGTGCTGGGAGCGAGCGTGGCGCGCGCCCAGATGGCGCCCTCGTCGAGATGGGGCAGAAATTCGGAGCCGATGATGCCGCTCGATGCGAGATAGATCGTCACGCCCAACGCGCAGGCGGCCAGGGCGACGACAGCCCAGCGCAGCCGGATGGCCGCGCGCAACGAAGCGCGGTAAGCACCGGTGATCCATTCCATCACCGGATTGCGCCATTCGCGGACGTGCTTGCCGAAGACGAAGCTCGCCAGCACGGGCGCGATCAACAACGAAAACAGCAACGAACCGAGCAGGGCGAACGACACCGTCCACGCCATGGGTTTGAACAGGCGGCCCTCGACGCGCTGCAAAGTGAAGATGGGGAGATAGGCGGTGATGATGATGCCGATCGAATAGAACACGGGGCGCTGCACCTCGTGCGCCGCGGCGCGCACGGGGCCAAGCGACGACGCACCCTGGTTGCGGCCGAGGTGGCGCACGATGTTTTCGACGATGACGACCGCGCCTTCCACCACCATGCCGAAATCGAGCGCGCCGAGCGAAAGCAGGTTGGCGGGAATGTGATTCAGGTTGAGACAGATCGCGGCGAACAACAGGGAGAACGGGATGGTGAGGGCGACGATGAGCGCGCCGCGGGCATTGCCGAGGAATAGGAACAGAATCAGCGCCACCAGCACGATGCCTTCGGTCAGATTGTGCAGCACGGTGTGGGTGGTGAGATGGACCAGGCTGCTGCGGTCGAGGAACGGCACCACCTGCACGCCGGGCGGCAGAATGCGATGGTTCAACTGATCGACCTTGGCGTGGATGGCGTCGAGAACGCCATCGGCGTCGGCACCCTTGCGCAGCAGCACGACGCCTTCGATCACGTCGCCATCGTCGATCACCTTGCCATCGTCGCGGTGGATGGCTTTGCCAATTTGCCCCAGGCGGATTTTCGGTCCCTGCGAAACGGTGCCGAGGTCCTTGATGCGGATGGGCGTGCCGTTGACGGTCTTGACGACTGTGTTCGCGATGTCGCCCACGCCGCGCACCAGGCCGACCGCGCGGACGTTGATCTGCTGCAGACCGGCTTCGACGAAGCTGCCGCCGGCATTCACGTTGTTGTTGGCCAGTTGCTGTTCGACCTGGGCGATGTTCAGGCCGTAGGAGACAAGCTGGTTCGGATCGAGCGACACCTGGTACTCGCGCGTGATGCCGCCGAAGCTCGAGACGTCGACCACGTCGGGCACCGACTTGAACTGCTTCTCGAGCGTCCAATCCTCGAGCGATTTCAGCTCCATCAGGTCATATTGCGGGTTGGTGCTCTTGAGCGTGTACCAGTAGATCTGACCGACCGGGCTGTAGTCGGAACCGATCTGCGGCTGCAAGCCGTTAGGCAGGCTGAGCTGGGAGAGGCGCTCGAGCACCTTCTGACGATTCGAATCGTTGGCGGATTGGTCGTCGAAGATGAGCATCAGGCTGGAGAGGCCGAACAGCGACGTCGACCGCAGATGCTCCAGGTGCGGGATGCCGTTCATCACGATTTCAATCGGGGTGGTGACCTGCTGCTCGACCTCTTCGGCGGCGTGGCCGGGCCATTGGGTGATGACCTGGACGTAGTTGTTGGCGATGTCCGGGTAGGCCTCGACCGGAAGATTATGAAACGAGATAGCGCCCCAGACGAGCAGCAGGAACGCCGCCACTGTTACCAGGAAGCGATTGTTGAGGGCGAAATCGATCAGGCCGCGAACCATGCTATCGCTCCCCCATGCGACGGAGCGAGCGGGCGGACCAGACTGCGCGAATCGGGAGCGTCACTTGTCGGACCTGGCAAAACCGAACATGGATTCTGGAGTTCGAAACCATTGTAGCTGGGACGCGCGGCGGGCCGGATGCGGTACAGACAGCGCGGCTGCGATTGGGCGGATAATGGAACCGATGGCTGAGCGTGTGATCATGACGCGGCTGACGCGCGGCCGGGCGCCCGGGCGGGAGTTCGACATCGCTTTTTGGCAGGCCCTCGGTCCCACGCGGATCTTCGAGGCGGCGTGGGATCTCGTGGTTACCGCGGCAGCCGCAAAGGGCATCGATGAAGATCAACTCCGACTTCAGAGATCTGTTACGAGATTTGAACGCGGCCGGCGTGCGGTAGGCGGCGGCTAAAGACATGGAGAAGCCCAAGTGGACCGACGTGGCCATTGTTGTTCTGACTGTCGGGATCGTCTGTCTCGCTGGCATGCAATGGTGGGAAATGCACAGCGGCGGGGCGCAGACCGACAGAATCATCTCGGCGGCCCAGGGGATCGAGGCTAACGCGAGACAGATCGTCGCCGACAACAGGGAGGTCCTCGCCAAGAACAAGGAGGCGATTGAAGACACCCTCAGAGAAAACAGGGAGGAGTTGGCGAAGGCTCTGGCGCAGAATAGGCATGCGCTCGACGCCAGCGCCTCTCAAGGCAAGATGGCCCTACAGGCCGCCATCAGTGCTTCCCGCTTGGATCAGCGGTCATGGGTCGTGGTGTCCAAGTTTGCATTGTCCGAGGAGCCACAGCCTGACAAGGACTTCAGCGGTATTTTTTGGATGGTTAACAGTGGAACGACTCCAGCGCTGAACGTTAGCCCCGCGAGTCGGCTCGGCCTGTGGGGTGGACAGCCGCCGCCGGCGGATTTCGCCAACAGTCTTGGAACCCGAAACCGGGGCATGATACCCCCTCGGACAACCGGTGACACGCATTTTTACACTGGCCCGTTGAGGCTCACTAAGGCTCAGGTTGATGCTTACGCAGCCGGAGCGGCCAGAATATACGCAGACGCACTGATTGCCTACGATGATGCCTTTGGCACGGGCGGTCCCCATTGGACAAAAGTCTGCGTTTGGCACGCTAGTGGGCGTCCACTTGACGAATTCGGACTCTGCGATCAAGGCAACGACGTGGACCACCAGTAGCGGAGTCGGCGCGCCCAGCGGGCAGCGTGAGACCTTCGCCACCCGCCCCGCTCGCGCTACACTCGAAGATTGAGCCAGTCCACCAAGCCGCGCGTGTGCGCGGTGAGCTTTTCGAATACGACGCCGCTGGTCTGGGGCATGATGCACGGGCGGCAGCGGGGGATGTTCGAGCTCGAATTCCGTTTGCCATCGGAGTGCGCCGACGCGCNNGGGCCGCAGCGCGGCATGTTCGATTTGGAATTTCGCCTGCCATCGGAGTGCGCCGACGCGCTGAAGACGGGGGAGGCGGATATCGGGATCGTGCCCTCGTTCGAGCTGACGCGGCAGCGGCTGGATATTCTTCCCGGCGCGGGAATCGCCTGCCATGGCGCGGTGCGCAGCATACTATTGATCGCGAAGAAGCCCCTGGGCGAAGTGCGCACGCTGGCGGCCGATTCGAGTTCGCGCACGTCGGTGGAACTGGCGCGCGTGGTTCTCGATCGAAAATACGGTGCGCGGCCGCGCGTGTTGGCGCACGCGCCGAAGCTGGATGCGATGCTCGGCGCGGCCGACGCGGCGTTGATTATCGGCGATCCGGCCTTGCGGCTGGACCTGGCTCACTTGCCCTATGAAATTTGCGACCTGGGAGCGGAGTGGGTTGAAATGACCGGCTTCCCAATGGTGTTCGCGGTGTGGGCCGCGCGAAAGGGCGTGGCGGAGGAGAGCGTCGCGCAGGCGTTTCGCGACTCCCGCCGTTTCGGGCTCGAACACATGGATGAGATCGTCGCGGCGGAGGCGGCGCGGCTGGGCTTCGCGCCGGAACTGGTGCGCGATTATCTCACCCGTCACATTGTCCACGAGCTAGGGCCGCGCGACTATCAGGGGATGCGGCTGTTTCTCGAATGGGCCGGCGGCGAGGCTGCGGGCGTCCAGGCGGCGCTGGCGTCGATCGGCTGAACCGGGGCGAACCGGCGCGCACCAGCCTCAGTATTCGGCCGTGCAACGTGGTAGTAATAAACCTTCAGGTCTCAAATCCAGGAAAATCTCGCTTTCAGGACGGCTATGAGTATACGTTTATCCGACGGAACCGAAATCCCCATCGAAATGCACAAAGTGCGTATTGTGCAGAAAACGCGGCTGGCCCCGGCGCGCGAACGGTTGCAGGCGATCGAAGCGGCAGGCTACAACACGTTCCTGCTGCGCTCGCGCGATATCTTCCTCGACATGCTGACCGATAGCGGCACCAACGCCATGAGCGACAATCAGTTGGCCGCGATGATGCAATCCGACGACGCCTACGCGGGCTCGGAAAGTTTCTACCGGCTGGCCGACGCAGTGAAGGAAATCTTCGGTTACGAATACGTGCTGCCGGCTCACCAGGGCCGCGCCGCCGAGCATCTGCTGGCGAAGACCTTCGTCAAACCCGGCCAGGTGATTCCGATGAACTATCACTTCACCACCACCAAGGCGCACTTCAACCTGGCGGGCGGCAAGGTGCTGGAGCTCTACGGACCGGAGGCGCTGAACGCGACGAGCGCGCACCCGTTCAAGGGAAACATGGACATCGGCCGATTGCGCGAGGCGATCGCGACGGCGGGCCCCGCCAACGTCTCCTTTGTGCGCATGGAGGCCACCACCAACCTGATCGGCGGCCAGCCGTTTTCGATGGAGAACCTGCGGCAGGTGAAGGCGCTGATCGAGCCGCTGGGGATTTTTCTGGTGGTGGACGGCAGCCTGATTTCGGAAAACGCCTACTTCATTCACGAGCGCGAAGCCGGCTATGAGAACACGTCGATCCGCGAAATCATCCGCGAGATGATGGGTATCGCCGACCTCTGCTACCTCTCGGGACGCAAGAGCTGCAGCGTGCGTGGCGGCATGATCGCCACCAACCGCAAGGACCTGTACGATGCGATCCGGCCGTGGCTGCCGGTCTACGAAGGGTTCTTCACATACGGCGGCATGAGCTCGAAGGAAATCGAGGCGATGGCGGTGGGCATCCGCGAAATGACGGACCTCGAAGTGGCGGGATCCTCGGCGGACGCGATCAAGTACTTCGTCGACCTGCTGCTCCAGAAGGGCGTGCCGGTGGTGACGCCCGCCGGCGGTCTGGCCTGCCACGTGGATGCGATGCGCTTCATCGACCACGTGCCGCAGTCGGAATACCCGGCCGGCGCGCTGGCGTCGGCGTTCTTTATCGCCTCCGGCGCGCGCGGCATGGAACGCGGTTCGGTATCGATGGACCGCGACGAGCAAGGGCGCGACGTGCCGTCCGACATGGAATTGCTGCGGCTGGCCGTGCCGCGGCGCGTCTACACCATGTCTCACTTCCAATACGCGGCGGACCGCTTGCAGTGGCTCTACGCGCACCGCAAAATGATTGGCGGTCTCGAGTTCTACGAAGAGCCGCCGGTGCTGCGCTTCTTCGCCGGCCGGATGAAGACCAAGGGCGACTGGGGCACCGCGCTGGCGGAAGCGTTCGAGAAGGATTTCGGCAAGGGCTGCTGAAATCGGGATTCGTAGCAGGTTGGCGAAACCGCTCCCTCGCGGCGGGCGGCTCCGGGCGGGGGCGCTCGTCGAGAGTGGGCCGGCTTCGCGCAAAGGAACCATATCACGCGGTGCTTGAACAGCACCGAGTCTATCGGTCGACGAACCAGTGCGCGGTGCCGGTGCCGGCTCGCCTATCGGTGCGGGTCCGGCGTGGGCAATTCCTGTGGCGAAAGGATGCGCGCTTCCATCCAGCCGGCTTCGCGCAATCGCGCGGGCGATGCGGTGAAGGCGAGCTGGTAGCCGAATTCCTCGAGCGGCCGCTCGAGCGCCCGCCCGCGCAGCGGATAGACCAGCGCCAGGTAGCGCAGAATGGCGTAGATGTCGCCTTCCTCCGGCTGGCGCAGGCTGTAACCGTTCGAGCGGAAATGGATCGAGGCGCCCTCGGCGGCAAGCTGCCACGCCAGCACAGCGCAGCAGTGGATGGCGTGCTCGAACCACGCCTCCTGGCCGCGCGGCACTTCGCGGTCGAGGAAGATCTCGACCCTCCGCTCCCGTTCGCGGGCAAATTCGCGCACCTGCAAGGCGCCGGTGTGCGCGGTGGCTTTCCAATCCACGTGGCGCGCGCTTTCGAACGCCTCGTAGGGGCGAATGCGGTAGAAATCGCGACCGAGGCCGCGATCGTACGCTTCCATTTCCTCCGCGATGGCCGGCAGCATCCGCTCGAAGCCGGCGACGGGCGCGAGCGGCGGATAGACGAGCGTCTCGCGCAGCAGCGTGACGCGCGCCGTCTTGCGCAGGAATCCGAACGGGAACGAGGTGGAGAAGGCGAAGCCGTTTTCGCGGTATGCACCGCGGCGGGCGAATCGCGCCTCCACCGTTTTCGCAATGGTGGCGCCGGCTGGGATCATCGGAAAATATACGGCCGATTCGAAGCTGGCCCCGCCTGCGTCGGGCACGCCTTCCACGCGGATCGAAAACGAAGGCAGCAGCCACTTGACGTTGCGCACGCGCATCTGGGCGGGAAAAGCGCGGCGGGCGAAGACGTGCTCGGGCGCCACGCAATCGACCTCGAGGCCGGCGAGCGAGAGGCTGCCCAGCAGGCCAGAAATCAGCAGCGTGGCCAGCATCGCGGCGAGCACCAGGAAGAGCAGGTTGTTGGCGGTCGCGAGCGCGCCGAATGCGGTCAGCGCCAGCGCGGCCAGGAACCACAGGCCGCCGCTGGTGACGCGATACCGCACCCGCCGCTCGAGCGCGTGCCGGAATTTGTTCCACCGTTGCCGCATCGCCGCTTCGATTCTACCGCCCCCGGCCGAGCGCTGCATTACAATCGTCATGTATGCGCCGCAGCCTTGTTCTTGCGATTGCTTCGGTGGCGATGTTGTTCGCCCAGAAGCGGCCGTTCGATGCGAACGCCCTGCTCGAGTTGAAGCGAATCGGCGATCCGCAGATTTCGCCCGACGGCAAGACCGTCGCCTTCGCCGTGCAATCGGTCGATCTCGCCGCCAATCGCAAGCCGCAGCAAATTTGGACTGTCTCGCTCGCCGGCGGCACGCCGCGCCAGATCACCCAGCTTGGCGATCACAACACGCGCCCGCGCTGGTCGCCCGATGGGAAGCATATCGCGTATATTTCCGACCGCGGCGGCTCCGCGCAGATCTGGTTGATGGACCCCGACGGCGGCAATGCGAAGCAGGTCACCGACCTCGCGACCGAAGCCGACGGGGAAATTTTCACGCCCGACGGCAAGAGCCTGATCTTTTCGAGCGCGGTCTACCCGGAATGCGGCGCCGACCCTGTCTGCAATAAGAAGAACCTCGACGCCGATGCCGCGAGTCCGGTGAAGGCGCGGGTGTACACAGATCTGCTCTACCGCCATTGGGACGCCTGGCAGTCGCACCGCCGCAGCCATTTGTTGATCGCGCCCGCCGCCGGCGGCCCGCTGCGCGATCTTACTCCAGGCGATGCGACCGTGCCACCGTTCTCGCTGGGCGGGCCCGACGATTACGATGTGTCGCCCGATGGCGCCGAACTCTGTTACGCCGTGAACCTCGATCCGGTTGGCGCCGTCAGCACCAATAGCGATCTGTACGCGCTGCCGCTCGCCGCCGCCGCCCAACCGCCGCAGCCGGTGAAGATCACCAATAGCCCCGCCGCCGACGCATCGCCGCGCTATTCTCCCGACGGCAAGTATCTGGGATGGCGGGCGCAGACGCGGCCCGGCGACGAGAGCGACCGCTGGCGGCTGATGGTGCTCGAACGCTCGACGGGAAAAGTCACCAGCCTCACCGAGAGCCTGGACCGCTGGGTGAACAGCTTCGCCTGGACGCCGGATTCGGCCAGCCTGTTCTTCTCGACCGGCGACCGCGGCCGGCAGTCCATCCAGTTGATTCCGGTCAAAGGCGGCGCCGCGCGCGTGATCGCCTCGGGCGATAGCGAGCTCGACGACATGGCGCTGGCGCGCGACGGCAAAACGATGGTCTACACCCAACAGACCGGCGAGTCTCCGGTCGAGATCTACCGCGCCGCGTCCTCGGGCGGAACACCCGCCGCGCTCACCCATTTGAACGATGCCGTGCTCGACGCGCACCAGCTCACGCCGCTCGAGGAATTCTGGGTGGATGCGCCCGATGGCGCGCACATTCACAGCTTCGTGATCAAGCCCTACGGCTTCGATCCCACGCGCAAGTATCCCGTGATCCTGCTGATTCACGGCGGCCCCGAAGGCAACTGGGGACACGCGTGGACCTACCGCTGGAACGCGCAGGTGTTCGCCGCCGCCGGCTACGTGGTGGTCGAGCCCAACCCGCGCGGTTCGACCGGCTACGGCCAGAAGTTCATCGACGAGATCAACGGCGATTGGGGCGGCAAGGTGTTCGACGACCTGATGGCCGTCACCGATCACATCGTCGCCAACATCCCGTACGCCGATGCCAGCCGCATGACCGCGGCCGGCGGCTCCTACGGCGGCTACATGGTCGACTGGATTCTCGGACACACGCAGCGCTTCAAGGCGCTCATCAGTCACGACGGCGTCTACGATCTCTCGAGCGAATTCGGGGCGACCGAAGAGCTCTGGTTTCCACTCCAGGAAATGGGCGGCACGCCGTGGGATAAACCGGAAGATTACGCGAAGTGGTCGCCTTCGAACTACGTCAGGGATTTTCATACACCGACGCTCGTCTTCCACGGCGAGCTCGATTACCGCGTCCCCGTCGAACAGGGGCTCGAGCTGTTCACCGCGCTCCAGATGCAGAAGGTTCCCTCGAAGCTGGTGCTTTTCCCCGACGAGGGGCATTGGGTACTGAAGCCGCGCAACAGTCTATTCTGGTATAAGACATTCCTCGATTGGCTGGATAGCTGGGTGAAAAAATAGAGATGAAGACTGCACTTGTGGTGTTGCTGGCGTTGATGTTGATTGCGGGCGGATCGTTGATTGCGCTTTCCGGCAATACGGCGATCCGGATGAATCCGGCGGTGACGAGCCTCGGCTTCAGCACCCCGGTCGCGGTCCAACTCACCAACCCACACGGCGTGCGCGAAGTGCGCGCATCGATCGAGCAGGGCGGCGTCGCGTACCCGGCCTTTGAATCGAAGAGCGCCGCCACACGCCTGTTCTGGCACCGGCACGAAGCGCCGCGCACGGTGACCTTCAACGCGGGAAAGAGCCAGGCGGCGAATTTGAAAGACGGCCCGGCCCGCCTGGTCGTCGAGGCGGTGTCGAACGATTTCGCCGCGCACACCGATTCCGCCGCGTTCGATGTCACGGTGGTGCTCGAAGCGCCGCGCGTCGCGGCCGATGGCGAACGCCACTACATCAACCAGGGCGGCGCCGAACTCGTCATGCTCACCCCGGGCGGCTCCTGGAACGAAGCCGGCGTGCGGGTCGGCAAGTACACGTTTGGCAGTTTCCCCATGCCCGGCAGTGCGGCCCAACGGTTCAGCATGATTGCCTATCCGTGGGATCTGCCCGATGACGTAATCCCCACCGTCTACGCGCGCAATGCGGCAGGCGCGGAGGCGACCGCGCCGGTCGAATTCAGGCTAAAGGCGAAGAAATTCCGCGCGCGCGATTTCGAATTGACCGACGCGCTGGCGCAGAAGCTGGTGCAGTCGGTCGACCCCAGCGGCACCCTCGCGCCCGGCAAAGACGTGCTGGCCCGCTTCCTCGTCATCAACGGCGCCATGCGCCGCGCCAACAACCAGCAGCTTTACGACCTGCGGCTGCAGACCGAGGAGAAGATTCTCTGGAAGGGCGCGTTCCTGCACTGGGGCAAGGAGGAAGCCAACTTCGCCGACCTGCGCAATTATGTCTACCACGGCCAGCGCGTGGACCAGCAGGTGCACCTCGGCTTCGATCTTTCCGATGTCGCTGGCGGCGCCGTTTCCGCCGCCAACGACGGACGCGTGGTGTGGGCCAAGGACCTGGGCATCTTCGGCAATTGCATCGTGATCGATCACGGATACTCGGTGCAATCGATCTACGGCCACTTGAGCCAGATCGACGTCAAGGTGGGCGACCGCGTCAGTAAGGGCCAGAAGATCGGCATCGCCGGCCAGACCGGCCTCGCCGGAGGCATTCACGTGCATTTCGGCATGCAGGTGGATGGCGTGCAAGTGAACCCGCGCGAATGGTGGGACGACCATTGGATCCACGACCACATTCTGCTGCGCCTGGAACCGGAAGCCGCCCGCGCCGGCACGCCCGCTGAGACCGCGCCGGCCAAGCCGCATCGTCACAAAGCCAAGAAAAAGGGTTAGCCCAGGGCGCGGAGTGTCAAGATCGCGGAGTCGGTCCCGCCGTTCAGAGTATCCGTTCTATCACCGAAATCAGGAACGCGCGGTCGAACGGGCCGGAGTGGTAGGTGAGGGTTTCGAAGTAGCGCCACATATTGCGGTTCCGCTCCATGGTGTAGAACAGCGGCTGCTCTTCGATCAGGTCCTTGTCCAGCATCTCCTGGTTGAAGGCGCGGACGGAGCCCTCCATGATGTAGGGTATGCGGAATTCCTCGGTTGAAACCAGCTCCGCCGTGGCCGCGTAGGCAACCTGCAGGATGCGGCCATGGATGTTGATCTGCACCAGGTTGGGCGCGTCGTCGCCATAGGAAGTGTCGGTGTACTCGGGCGGGTCCAGCATCACTACTGGCGTGTCCAGAATGGCGTTGACGGCGGCCACGAAATCGGCACAAACAGTGTACAACTGCCGCGCCGCGGCGCGCCGCACCGCTTCCATCTCCGCCACCCGGCGCAAGCGGCCCTGGTCCTCTTCCACCAGCGACTGTATGCGCTGCGCCAGCCGTTGCATCGGATCGTCTTTGGACCATGAGCCCAGGCGCCGCAAGGATGTATCCTCCGGTACCATAGTGCCCGACCGCGAGCGCCAAGCGCAATCCCCGCCTAGCGGCGACTCAGGCCGGCCACCAGCTCGCTCGGCCGAAGCAGATCCGCCGCATCCAGGTGGACGGCCAGTAGAATGCTGTCGGCCGCATCCATGGATAGGCACCGTTTTTCTTTCAAAACGTTATGGATGTGCGGCTGGGAAAGGCCGGCTAGCCGGGCAGTGCCGCGCTCGGTGAGTTCGCCGCTGCGGATGAGCTCCCGCAGCGTCACTACAAGACGGGAATGGAGTTGCCTGAATCCGGGCATAGGGGTAAGCGGCGCGTCAGCCGTATTTCTCGCTGAAATAGGGGGGTACCAAGGCAATTGGGCCCGCGCTTGAATTATCACACATAAAATTATAAATATCCCGATTGCGCCATGCGCACAAGTATCTAGTAGTACTGGAGATAACGATACATTCGTTACTTCGCAACGCCAATTTCAAATAAAACATTCTTTGAATTCAATTGAAAAGCGTTGACGTTTTCTATTACCAGCGTAGATTTGGTAACAGGTAAAAACGTCGGGGCGGCCGAATCTGATGGGTGCCGTCACCGGGAAGGACATTCTCAAAATGCGCTGGAATCGATCGAACGCCGTGGGTGTTGCCAAGACATCGTGCGCGTACTGCCATGGATATGGCACGCGTTTCGTAAAAAACGAAAGAGAAGTACCTTGTAATTGCACCTTGCGGGCTATCTTCAGAGCCTGCCTGGCGCGTTTTCGCGATTGCGCCGCATCGGGCGCATATTTCGGCACCGTGTCACTGGAGTTTTGCAGCGGACGCAATACCCGGCGCATTTACTCCCGAAAGTCGGAAGAATATATGGCGGATTTCTGCCTGGTCAGCCGCCGCGCGCTGGACGAGGAGGAGCACCGCATCTTCCGCTATCACTTTCTCCTCGGCGCAGACTGGAAACTCTGCTGCCGCAAGCTGAACATCGACCGCGGCAATTTCTTTCACATCGTTTACCGCATCGAGCAAAAGCTCGGCCGCACGTTCGCCGAACTCGAACCGTATCCGCTCTACCCGCTGCGCGACTATTTCAGCGGCATCGTCCACCGCCATGCGCTGCCGCTGTCGGCCTGAGCCGGGTCACAGCGCGCCGTAGCAGCCGTTCCGCATCAACCGCTCCCCGATGGCGAGCAGCTCCGATCCGAGCCGCTTGCCATCCGGGAGCGGTTTCTCGTTTAGATCCGGATCTCACGGCGCGAGAACCTACCGCGCAATGCGCGCTCCGCCGCCCTTCATCAGCCGCGTCACCTCGTCCACCGTCGCCATCGAGGTATCGCCCGGCGTGGTCATCGCCAGCGCGCCGTGGGCGGCTCCGCAATCGACCGCCCACGGCGCAGGCTGGCCGGTGAGGAATCCGTAGATCAATCCCGAGGCGAACGAATCGCCGCCGCCGACGCGATCGAAAATCTCCAGGTCCGGACGGTGTCTGGCTTCGTAGAACGCGCCATCGGCGCGGCAGATGGCGCCCCAATCGTTGCGCGTGGCGGTCTTGGCTTTGCGCAGCGTGGTCGCCACCACGGCGAAGGGAAACTCGCGCAGCACGGTTTCGATCATCTGCCGGAAGGCGGCGGTCTCGAACTCGCTCAGGCTCTCATCGACGCCCGGAACTTCGAAGCCCAGCGCCGCCGAAAAGTCCTCTTCGTTGCCGATCATCACGTCCACCAGCGGTGCGATGCGCCGGTTGACCTCCTGCGCCTTCTTCTTGCCGCCGATGGCCTGCCACAGCGAGGCGCGGTAATTCAGATCGTAGCTGACCACCACGCCATGCCGGCGCGCCGCTTCCATGGCCTCGATCGCCACTGCCGGCGTGGATTCCGAGAGGGCGCAAAAAATCCCGCCCGTGTGGAACCAGCGCGCGCCCTGGCCGCCGAAGATCGAGTCCCAATCGATCTGGCCGGGCACGAGCTGCGAAACCGCGGTGTGCCCGCGGTCCGAACAACCGAGAGCCGCCCGCACGCCGAATCCGCGCTCGGTGAAGTTCAGCCCGTTGCGCACGGTGCGGCCGACGCCGTCGGAGGCCACCCAGCGCACCAGCGATTGGTCCACGCCGCCCTGGTAGATCAGGTCCTGCAACAGCCGCCCTACCGGGTTATCGGCAAACGCGGTGACGATCGCCGTATCCAGGCCAAAGCAACGCCTCAGCCCGCGCGCCACGTTGTATTCGCCGCCGCCTTCGTACACCTCGAAGCTGCGCGCCGTCGCCACTCGCCGGTCGCCCGGATCGAGGCGAAGCATCACCTCGCCCAGCGCCACCAGGTCCCAGCGGCAATTCTCTTTTGGTTTGATTGTCAGTGCCATCGCGTTCCGAATGGTAGGATAGCAAGCCGCGGAGGCGGATTTCCCGCTCCTGCCGGAAAGGACGGATTCCACCTCGATCTCGCGCGCCCCGCACACCTGCGGCCAGCGGGCGCGGTTCATGGGCCAAAATCGATGTGCGAAACTGTATTCATGCGCAGCTACCGCCTCGTTGCGATCTCCGGATTCGCCCTTCTTGTTGCGTCCGGCGTGTTGATCGCACAATCGAAGACGGCCAAGCCGGCCGCTCCTGAGAGCTATCCGGTCTGGTGGTCGCCTGAATTGAAACTGAAGAGCCTCGCCGATATTCCGGCGCGGATGAAGCAGGCGTTTTCCAGGGACGAGATGGACGGGTTGCGCGAAGGGATCCCCAGTGTCTCCACGCCACACAACTGCGAAGAGCTCTTACGGATTGCGGATGCCGAGCTGAATCAGTTCAGTGGTTACCGCACGGATGCATGGGGCGAGTTGGGGGTCCAGTGCGCCGCGCTTCGCGCCCTGAAGACGGCGGCTCCCGCGAAGCGATCCTTCGTGCATGATCTGCAATGGACGGTCCAGCTCTTTTCGTTGCTGCCCGCCGAGAGCGCGTGGGGCAACGACCCGGTCGACGGCGGGTTCGCCGCCTCGGATGGGAAGGGACTAAGCATCCGCGAGTATTGGCCGAAGGCGAAGTACAGCGTCTACAAGGGCGGTGGCGGTCTCTCTCAGGAGGAAGGCGGGCAGGACGAACGAAATGGGGTTTGGTTCGCCGGCTATGTGAAGTACGCCACAGGCGACTTCACCGGAGACGGACCGGAGGACATTATGATCTGGACCACCGGTGGCAGCGGCGACGACCAGGCCGCGCGGCGGTATTACCTGTACCTCCTGACCCGCACATCGCCAGGGCCGAATACGAAGCTGATCTTGCTTCAGCGCTTGTACTGAACCCGGTCAAGAACCGAAAAGTATCGCTGGGACGGCCATAGACCGGAATCGGTGTGAGAGACTATGTACATGCGTAGCTTCCGATTCGTTGCTATCCCCGGCTTCGCTGCTCTGGTTGCGTCCGGTATATTGATCGGACAATCGCAAACAGCCAAACCGGCTGCTCCCCAGAGTTATCCGGTGTGGTGGTCTCCTGAACTGAAGCTGAAGAGCCTCGCCGATATTCCGGCGCGCATGAAACAGGCGTTCTCGCAGGATGACATGGAGGAACTCCACAAGGAGATCGCCAATACTCCCACTCCCCATGATTGCGAAGAGCTGCTGCAGACGACGGACGTCGAGCTCGACAAGTTCAGCGGTTATCGTATGGACGAATGGGGCACGCTGGGAGTGCAGTGCGCGGCGCTCCGCGCCCTGAAAACCGCGCTTCCCGCGAAACGGTCCACTGTACGTGATTTGCAATGGACAGTCCCGTTGTTTTCGCTTCTGCCCGTGGCGAGCGCGTGGGCCGGCGACCCGAGCGACGAGGGCCTTCATGCCGGGCAGGAGAAAGGTTTAAGCATACGTGAGTTCTGGCCGAAGGCGAAATACACGGCCAACAGGTTCGGACACCTCTTGCAGGAGGAAGACGCAGACGACACACGCAACGTTGCTTGCTGGGCCGCCTACGTAAAATACGCTACCGGCGACTTCAGCGGAGACGGCCTGGAGGACATCATGATGTGGACTACCGGCGGTAGCGGCGCAGACCCAGCCGCAAGGCTGGACTACCTGTACATCCTCACCCGCACATCGCCAGGAGCGAATACGAAGCTGACCCTCCTTCAGCGCTTGTACTGAAGTCCCTGAATAACAGAAAAGTACTGCCTGGGCGGCCGATACGAGATTGGTCCGGATCGCGTGGGCACGGGTCCATATCTTCCGAACCGATGTGGTGTGAAGTCACCTCGGAGCATCTCGGCCATGTCGCCGAACATCAATTGCATCCCATAGGCCTGGGAGAATAACATGCGCGTCCAGTTGGTGCGCTCGGGGCGGACGCCAGGGGATTTGCAGTTCCGAGCAGCCGTCTGCCAGTCGAACCTTCGGACAGCATGCATCAGGTCGGGGAAGCCCTTGATGTGTAGTTTCTCATCGCCAGTCACTCCCGCTTGGCCAAAGCCGTAGACCATGCTCATGATGGCCATCCTGGCCTCGCAGGGAAACCACATCCAGTCGGGAGCGAACGCTCCCGGAAGGCCCATAGACAGCCTCTTCATCTTCCCCTTCATGAGCTTAATCACCTCGCTGGCGGTAAGGTCCAGCTTGGTGTATTTCTGCTGCGCCGCCGCTGGCATCTGCTGAGCCTTCCCGCCGCCCATGACGTAGAGTTTTTGCACAGCTTGGTAGTCGGTAGCGATCTCCACTGGCGTAGCCCTTCCTGAGCCATCGCGACGGACGAACGGAAGCGTCTGGGCCTCTGCCACAGTGGCCAGCTTGCATCCGATTCCGGCGGTAACGTACCCCTCGCTATCGACGTACATATGCGAAACGACAGCTTCAAGCTTCTCTGTCGCTCCGTCAAAGTACACCTGGTCGACCTCGTAGCTCGGGACGCCTGGGAAATAGCAGCGCGAAGGCAGCGAGACCCTGCCAGCCAGGCCGCAAGCCGTCTCGCCAAAGCAGGCGGCTTGAAGAGCGTCCGCTGGATGGATTGCTCGTACTTCCACTTTCGCATTGTTCGCCATCGTTTTCCTCCGAAACGATGTACTGGAAAGGAGTTATTCTAACGCACCACACAAGCCCGATTCCAGGTGCCCGGTTCCGGGCTGGGATCGCGCCGGCGGATTTCCCGCCGCGCCCGCCAAACGAGTTTGCGCCGATTTCGCCCGCTTTGGTGCGTTACAGATACGGACGGCCATATGCGCACCCAAATACCTGAAATCGATGGATATCTCCATTCGCGGCGCCACGCCGCGTCTCCTATTCTTTTCGCCGCGGTCCTGACCGCGCTGGTCCTGCCGGTTGCCAGCCAGGCGCAGGGGTACACGATCACGACGGTGGCGGGCAATGGGGCTTCCAAGTACGCGGGCGACGGAGGCAAGGCGACGGCCGCTTCCTTTAGTTCGCCGATTGGCGTGGCCGTCGACAAGAACGGCAACATCTTCGTGGCGGACAACGCGGATTGCGTAATTCGCGAATTCGTCGCTGGCGGCAACATCTCAACCGTGGCCGGTAAACCGGCGCAAGGGTGCGGATACTCGGGCGATGGCGCGGCGACCGGCGTGCAACTGTGGCCGGCCAGCCTGGCGGTGGACGCAGCCGGGAACATCTACATCGCCGAGCCCGCCAACGGCCGCGTCCGCAAGCTGACCGTGGGCGGCAACATCGTCACAGTGGCAGGCGGAGGAAGCTCGTTCACCGCACCCTTCGGCGACGGCGGCCCGGCCACCCTGGCCACCCTCGTCTCGCCCACCGCAGTGGCGGTGGACGCCGCCGGTAACGTCTACATCGCCGACGCCGAGAACTACAACGTGCGCAAGGTGGCGACGAACGGGACGATCAGCACGGTGGCCGGCACCGGACACGAATTCAACCCGCGGGGCGGCAACGGCGACGGAGGGCTGGCCACCAGCGCCATCGTCACCCCGAGCGCCATCGCCGTGGATGCGTCGGGGAATCTGTACATCGCCGAAGACGACTTCCTGAATGGCTACGACGTGCGCAAGGTGAACGCGGCGGGCACCATTTCGACCTTCGCCGGAGGCGTTTCCGGCGGGCATTCGGGCGATGGGGGACCGGCCACCAGCGCGGGTCTCAGCCGGCCCGAGGGCCTCGCCGTCGATTCCGCGGGCAACCTTCTCATCTCCGAGCCGGAAGCCAACTACGTGCGCATGGTTTCGACCGGCGGAACGATCACGACCATCGCCGGCAATGGAACCAGCGGCTATATGGGCGATGGCGGCCCCGCCACCAGCGCCGAACTCACTTTGCCTTACGGCTTGGCCGTGAGCGGCGGCGGACGGATCTACATTGCCGATCAGGCCAACTTCGCCGTGCGCATGCTGACAGGCGCCGTCTCCACCTCCACGCCCGCCATCTCCTCGGGCGGCATCATCACCGCCTATGCCTTCGGCGCGTTTCCCGCCGTCGCGCCCGGCTCCTGGATCGAGATTTATGGCACCAATCTGGCAACGGACGCGCGCGGATGGACTGGCGCAGACTTCAACGGCAACACCGCGCCCACTTCGCTCGATGGCACTTACGTCACCATCGGCGGCCAGCGGGCGTTCCTCGATTACATCAGCCCCGGCCAGGTCGATGCGCAAGTGCCTTCGAACGCCGGCACCGGATCGCAGCCTGTGATCGTCACCACGGCCGCCGGCGCGAGCGCGGCGCTCACGCTCACCGTCAACCTGGAGGAGCCCGGCTTCCTCGCGCCGCCCTCGTTCAAAATCAATGGCACGCAGTACGTGGTGGCGCTGTTCCCCGATGGCACGACTTACGTGCTTCCTCCCGGCGCCATTTCCGGTGTGACCTCGCGCCGCGCCAAGGCCGGCGACATCATCACGTTCTACGGCATCGGCTTCGGATCGGTGACGCCGGACATTGCGGCGGGCCAGATCGTCGGGCAATCGAACACGCTCGTCGCGCCGATCCATCTCCTGTTCGGGCAAGCCGAAGCTACGCTGAAGTACGATGGCCTGGCGCCCAGCGCGGTCGGCCTATATCAGTTCAACGTGGTGGTGCCGAATATTACCCCGAGCGACGCGGTGCCGGTCACCTTCACCCTGGCCGGCGTGGCGGGCACGCAGACGCTTTACATCGCGGTTGGGAACTGAGGCCAACGCCAGAGTCAATTGGTCTCCTTCGATATCGCGCCAGGGCCGCCGTGTATTAAGCTCACTTATGTGAGTAACCACGCGGCGGCAAAGCGATTCGCGCGCACTGCGGCAACGACCATCGGCCCAACCATAGGGTTCATGGCGCTTGCCGTGTACGCGACCACCGGATCTCTGAGCGGTATGGGCAGGTCGCTGGCTAACGCGCTGGTGTACGTCGTGCCGGCCATCCTGCTGCAGTTTCCGGTGCAACGCCCGCTGCGCCGCTGGATAGATTCGGCCCGCTTTCCCCTGAACTGGGTCATCTTCTTCGGCGTCATGCTCGCGATGGTCCTGACGACCGTGACCGTCGCCAGCTATGTGGTCGTGCGAATTCACCTGAGTAGGACCGCGGCTGAGTTGCGTCCCATCAACCGGACCGTAGTCTCCGTGTGGCTATTGTTCGCCTTCGCGGTGGAATTGTACCGGACCACCAGAAGCCGACTCGAGTCGCGCAATCGGCAACTCGAAGATCGCGTGGAGGTCGAACACCGCGCGTTCCAGCTTCAGCAGGAGGACGTCGAGCGCGCCCGCGAGATTCAGCAGGCGCTCATGCCCGCCCAGTTGCCGCAGATTCGGGGATGCGATCTGGCGGCCGGCTGCCAGCCCGCCCGCATGGTGGGCGGAGACTATTACGATGCCATCCGGCTCGACGACGCGCGCGTGGCGATTGCCATCGGCGACGTCTCCGGCAAAGGCATGGCGGCGGCCCTGCTCATGTCCAACCTGCAGGCGATCGTGCGCGGCTTCGCTCCCAGCGGCATCGCTCCGTGCGAGTTGTGCGCCCGTGCCAACCAACTCATCGCCGGCAATGTCGCGCCGGGCAAGTATATTACGTTTTTTTACGCCATCGTCGATACCGCGCGGATGCGTCTCGATTACTGCAACGCCGGCCATAATCCGCCGATCCTGCGCCGCCGCGATGGCTCGGTCGAATGGCTGCGCGAAGGCGGCCCCGTGCTTGGCGTTCTGCCCGCCGCGACGTACCCCGCCGGCTCCGTCGAGTTGCGTGCGGGCGATTGCCTGGTGCTGTACACCGATGGCATCAGCGAAGCTTTCAATGCCGCCGGCGAGGAATTCGGCGAGGACCGCATCATTCAGGTGCTCAACCAGCCGGCCACCAGCGTCGAAGACCATCGCCAGCGCATCATGGCCGCCGCCACCGAATTCTGCAACGCTAATTTCCACGACGACGCCACCATGATGATCGCGACCATAAGCTAGTCGTGGCGCAGGCTTTTTGAGCCGCCTGAGTCTCGGCTCTTCTTCCCTTCTTCCCGCCAATAAAGCCCCCTTCGCCCCCGCTTGCTACAATCAAAAGTTCAACACGCATGTCTGAAGATTCCATACGAGAACTGCTCGCCGGTTCTCTCGATCGGATTCGCGCCGCGCGCACGGGCGAGGAACTGGAAGCGGCGCGCGTCGAGGTGCTCGGCCGCAAGGGCGCGCTCACCGCGGCCAGCAAGGAAATGGGAAAACTCGCGCCCGAATCGCGCGCGGCTTTCGGTAAGCTGATCAATGGCGCCAAGCAGACGCTCGAAGAGGCCTTCGCAGCCCGCCAGCGCGGCTTCGCCACCGAAGCGCTGGCTCGCCGCCTGGACGCGGAATGGCTCGATCTCACCTTGCCCGCGCCCGGCCCTCCGCGCGGCCATCTGCACCCCATCACGCGCATTCAGCGTGAACTCGAGGACCTCTTCCGCTCGCTCGGTTTCGCCGTGCTCGACGGGCCCGAGGTCGAAACCGAATATCACAATTTCGACGCGCTCAACATTCCGGCCACGCATCCCGCGCGCGACATGCAGGACACGTTTTGGCTCGACGGCGGCAACCTGCTCCGCACCCACACCTCGCCGGTGCAGGTGCGCGGCATGGAGCGCCTGGGTCCGCCGCTGCGCATGATCGCGCCNNGAAGGCATGATGATCGATCGCGAAGTCTCCGTCGCGCACCTGCTCTATTTCATGAAGACGCTGCTCACGGCCATCTTCCGTCGCGAAGTCACCGTGCGCCTGCGCCCCGGATATTTTCCGTTCGTCGAGCCGGGCTTCGAGCTCGATATCAAATGCCTGATCTGCGGCGGCGAGGGCTGCCCCGTCTGCAAGCAGAGCGGCTGGGTGGAGCTGCTGCCCTGCGGCCTGGTCAATCCGAACGTACTGCGCATGAGCGGCATCGATCCGGCCGAATGGAACGGCTTCGCCTTCGGCCTCGGCCTGACGCGCCTGGCCATGATGCGGTACGGGATCGACGACATCCGCCATTTGCAGGGCGGCGATTTGCGATTCCTGGAACAATTTTGACGGTGGGGCGATCTTGAAATTCTCTTACAATTGGATTCGCGATTTGGTGGCCGGCCTCGATTGCGCGCCGGCTCCGCTCGAGCGGTCGATCACCATGAAGACCGCCGAGTGCGAAGGCATCGAAGTGACCGGAGCGCTGCTCGCGGGCGCCGCGCTGGCCCGCGTGGAAACGGTCGCGCCGGTCGGTGCCGGCCACAACGTCAAGGCCACCGTGGACCTGGGTCCGCTCGGCCGCAAGACCGTGGTCTGCGGCGCGCCCAATTGCCGGCCCGGCCTCGCCACCGTGTGGGTGCCGCTCGGAAAGATGACCGTCGACGGCGTCGCGAGCGACGGCATGTTGGCCAGCGGCGCCGAACTGGGCATCAACCGCGACCACTCCGGTGTTCTCGAAATCTCCGGCGCGCCCGGCTCGCCCGTCCCCGGCTGCGCGCCCGATAGCGTCATCGAGATCGACAACAAGTCGCTCACCCATCGCCCCGACCTCTGGGGCCACATTGGAATGGCGCGCGAAGTGGCGGCGATTCTCGGCCTGCAGTTGATCGATCCCGTCAAGCCGGAACTGCTGCCGCACGGCTCCAGCCGCGTCAAGATCGCCATTGCGGATTTCGATCTCTGCCCGCGGTACAGCGCGCTCGAATTCGAAAACGTCGCCGTGCAGCCTTCGCCCGCCTGGCTCCAATACCGGCTCAGCGCGCTCGGCCTGAACCCGATCAGCAACATCGTCGATATGACGAACCTGCTGATGGCGGAACTGCCGCAGCCGATGCACGCCTTCGACGCCGACAAGCTCTCCGGCGACACCATCTTCATCCGCCCGGCGCGCGCGGGCGAGCATTTCCGCGCCCTGAACGACGAAGAGTACACGCTCGATCCCAGCAACCTGGTGATTGCCGACGCTTCCGGCGCCATCGCCCTGGCCGGCGTGATCGGCGGCGCCTCGACGGCCATCAGCGAGACGACGAAGCGCGTGGTGCTCGAAAGCGCGAACTTCCAGGCCGCTTCCGTGCGCAAGACGTCGTCCGCCATCAAGCTGCGCACCGACGCTTCCATTCGCTTCGAAAAGGCGCAGGACCCGGCCAACACCGTGCGCGGGCTGGCCCGCGCCGTCGAGCTGCTGCGGGAAATCTCGCCCGGCATTCGCGTTGTCGGCGGCGTGGCCGACCAGATGAAAGAGATGTCCGCGCCGCCGCCCATTGAGTTGCGCCTCGATTGGCTGCGCCGCAAGCTCGGCTGCTCGATCGAGCCCGCCGAAGTCCGCCGCATTCTCGAAAGCCTCGAATTCGGCGTCGCCGAGCCGCGGCCCGCCGTCTTCTCCGTCAGCGTGCCCTCCTGGCGCTCGACCAAGGACGTTTCGCTCGCCGACGATCTAGTCGAAGAAGTCGGCCGCATGGTCGGTTACGATTCCATCGCGCCCGTGGCCCCGCTGGTCGCCGCCGCCGTGCCGCCCGCCAATCCCGAGCGCCGCTTCCAGCACGAAGTGCGCGACGTGCTGGTGGACGTCGGCTTCACCGAGGTCTACAATTACTCGTTCGTCAGCGAGGAATCCGTCCGCGCCTTCGGTTTCGATCCCGCCACGCACGTGCGCGTCACCAACCCGATTGCCAGCGATCAGGCTCTCATGCGCACGTCGCTGTTGCCCGGCCTGTTGAGCAACATCCTCGAAAACGCGAAGCATCGCGAGCTGTTCCGCATTTTTGAAATCGGGCTCGAGGTGCATCGGGCGCCGCAGGGCTTGCCCGAGGAAGTGCCGCACCTGGTGGCCGCCGTCTTCGCGCGCCAGGGCGATGGCGCCGCCGGTCTGGACGAAATCCGCCACGCAGCCGCGTGTTTGATGCCGGGCGCGCAGGCGCAGCCGGCCGAGCCCGCGCCGTACGAGCACCCCGCGCGCGCCGCAGGTGTCTTCTGGAAGGGCGAATACGTCGGCCGCGTCTTCGAGCTGCACCCGTCGCTGGTCGAAACCGGCCGCGCCGCCGTGCTCGATCTCGATCTCGACCGCGTGCGCGCGCTTGCCGCCGCCGAGCTGCGCTACACCCCCATCCGCCGCTACCCGTCCTCGGCGTTCGATCTGTCGGTGATTGCCAGCCTGCGCGACCCGGCGGGCGAACTGCAAGCCAAGGTGCAGTCCTTCTCGAGCCCGCTGGTCGAATCGGTCGAGTTCCTCCGCCAGTACTCCGGCCCGCCGCTTGAAGCCGGCCAGAAGAGCGTCTCGTTCCGCCTCACCGCCGGCTCGCCCGAGCGCACGCTCTCGAACGACGAGACCACCGCCATCCGCTCCCGCATCATCGACGGCATGCGCGCCCTGGGCTACGAACTGCGCGTTTGAGCGCGCCGAATCGGAGTTGCCGCGCCCGCTTCACTCGTCCGTCGCCGTCACGCGCACATCGCCCTTGCCCCACACCGTCTGCCGGCCGACGCCGGTCCAGCGCGCGGCGCGCAGCCACGGCAGGAATTCGCCCAGTGCGCCTTGATACTCGACTTCGCCCGTGAATCCGCCCAGCGGGTGCGATTGGCCAGTGCGGCTGGAGCGGCGGCGCGCCGTCGTCCAGGCGATCTCGCTCGAGCGGAGCTCGATCGCGCGCGCCCGCTCGCCCAGGCCGCGAAAGTCGATCGCGAGCGGCCCCGTGCCATATAGCGCGCGCAGGGTCGCAATGCGATCCCGCAGCCGCGCGAACAGCACGCCGAACTCCGGCCCCGCTTCCGCCGTGCCGCCGCCCTTCAATTCGGTGGGCGTGACGAAGCGCAGGCGTACCCGGCGCACCGCGCGCTCGGCCGGCTCCGGGTCGAGTCCGATCACCGGCACCCGTTCGCATGCCGCGTCGTCCAACCCAAGCTGCTCGATGCTGCCCAGCACGGCGCGGCCGCGGCCCGGCCCGATCCCGCGCTCGCCCAGCCGTTCGAAGGTGGCCCGGATGGCCGCCAGCATCTCCGGCCGCGTGTCGAACACATGCATGTCGATGGAAAACGCCTCGCCCGGCGCGATCTCCCGCCCATCCAATTCGGCCGTGCGGAACAGGAACGGCCGCGGCCAGTCCCGTAGCCCGCTCGGCGAGGCCCCGCCCGCCCGCGTGGGCTCGAACAGCCGCGTATACACCGCGTGCGAGGCCGTCTGCCGCAGCAGCAGCCCGAACGCCCCGCGCACCACGTTGCCGCTTCCGCCCGCCGGGAACGACACTCGGTCGAGCGCCTGGAAGTTCGCGCGCAGCCGATAAAACTCGATTGTGTTCACCCGATCGAAACTCCGCCTGTTGTATAATAGTAGGGCATTTGGCTCTTGATTTCCGCTCTGAGACATAAGAAGGGGTTGCGTGAGTCCATCCGCATGCCCCTTTTTTTGTTTTGGGGCGGCCATCGGCGGCCGAGTGGAATTTGAGTTGAAGTTAGAGAAGGAACAGGCACGATGAAAGAAAAAGGCACAGTGAAGTGGTTTAACGCAGCCAAGGGCTACGGCTTTATCCAGAGGGAAAACGGAGAGGACGTGTTCGTACACTTCTCCGCCATCCAATCGCAGGGCTACCGCACGCTGGATGAAGGCGCCAAAGTGGAGTTCGAGGTGACCAAGGGCCCCAAGGGGCTGCAGGCGACCAACGTCGCTTTGACCTAAACGGAATTCCGGGTCTGCGGCGCCGCCCCGTCGCGGCCGGAGACCCGATCCGATCCCAAAACCTGGAGGTTTATGAGCAAGGAAGACTGCATAGAAGTTACCGGCACGGTGCTCGAGAAGTTTCCGGCCGGGCAATTCAGCGTTCAGCTCGAACACGAGCGCATTGTGTTGGCGCATCTGGCCGGCAGGTTGCGGCGCAATCGCATCCGCGTTCTGGCCGGTGACAAAGTTACTTTGGAGCTGTCCCCTTATGACCTAACTAAGGGGAGAATTACGTTCCGTCACCGCTAAATTCATTAGAACCTCCCCCACGTGTTTACGTGGAAAAACGCTATACGTGCGAAACAACACATACGGCGTTCCGTCTGGCGTGGTAATAGTCGAGTAGATACGCTTCGATCACCGGTTGGGGAAGAATCTTTCGCGATCTGGGAAGGGACCGGTAACTCACACGATCAGCAGAAGTAGGGACCAGAATGAGGGATCAAAATGAGACCGGAGATCGCCGGCGCAGCCGTGCCACCCGCTCCGCCGCCGCTACAATCAAGCCGGAGGGTGTCGTGGATAAGCCAAAAGGTGCGCAGAAGGGCTCCCGGAAGCTAGCGAGCGAACCGGCGGAGGACCTCGCCGCCACTCTGTCCCGCAAAATCGTCGGCCAGCCCGAAGCCACGCGGTTGATCGTTCCCTACGTCCAGATGTTCCAGGCTGGGCTGGCGCCGGAAGGCCGCCCGGTAGGCGTCTTCCTGTTGCTCGGACCGACCGGAACCGGCAAAACCAAGACCGTCGAAGCCCTCGCCGACACCCTGCACGGTTCGGAGAAGAACATGGTCAAGATCGACTGCGGCGAGTTCCAGTTGGAGCACGAAGTCGCCAAGCTGATCGGCGCGCCGCCGGGTTACCTGGGCCATCGCGAAACGCAGCCCATGCTCACGCAGCAGCGGCTCAACGCCAGCACCAGCGAGCGCTCGGAATTGTCGCTGGTCCTGTTCGACGAAATCGAAAAAGCCGCTCCCTCGCTCACCCGCCTGCTGCTCGGCGTGCTCGATAAGGGGGTTCTGCGGCTGGGCGACAACACGTCGGTCAATTTCGAGAAGAGCCTGGTGTTCCTCACGAGCAACCTGGGTTCGCGCGAAATGTTGCGCGAGATCCATCCCGACTTCGGCTTCCAGTCCGCCGGCAGCAACAATCGCGCCGATCTCACGGGCAAGCTGCGCAGCATCGGCATGGTGGCCGTGCGCAAGCGCTTTTCGCCCGAGTTCATCAACCGCGTCGATTCCATCATCACCTATCAGCCGCTCTCGACCGAGGCGCTTGCCCTGATTCTCGATCAGCAGATCGCCGATCTGCAGAACCACGTCAACACGCGGCTGGGCGAACGCTCGTTCACCCTCGAAGTGCCGGCCGAGACGCGCCAGTTCCTGCTCGATCACGGCACCAGCCAGGAGTACGGCGCGCGCGAATTGAAGCGGACCATCCATCGCTTCCTGACGCAGCCCCTGGCCACCCTGGTCGCCACCAACCAGGTCCCGCCCGGAGGCAGCGTGATGGCCGCCGTGGCGGAGAGTCGCGACGCGCTCGCCATCACCGCCCGCCGCGATGGTGGCGTGGTGGTCAAGCCGGCTTCGCCTCCCACCGTGCTCCTGGTCGACGACAACCGCGACCTGCTGCGCTTCCTCGAACGCCTGATGGCCGATGCCGGCTGGAACCTGGTCACCGCCGAAAGCGCCGCCGAAGCCAAGCTCGCTTTCGCCCAGCACAAGCCGGACGCCGTTCTGCTCGACTACATGCTCCCCGACGGCAACGGCGTCGAAGTGGGCGTCGAGTTCCTGCGCGCCGTCCCGGGCATGCTGGTTATCGTGATGACCGGCACCATTCTGCCGCAGGAGGAAGAGGCGCTGTGCGAGGAACATAATTTCCCCGTGCTGCGCAAGCCCTTCCTGGCGTCGGATTTGATGAACCAGATTCGCAGCCGCCTGGCCGCCGTCAGCGGCGCCTCGCTCAGCGCATAGATCGGCCCGCGCCACCATCGCCCGCGTCACACTCGGCGCAGTTTACGGTAGTTTATAGAGATGACGACCACGCCGTCTCCGTTCGCCGCCCGCCGCGCCCGTTTCCTCGAGCTCCATGAACAAGGCTGCTTCGTGATCCCCAACCCCTGGGATGCCGGCGGCGCGCGATACCTGCGCCACCTGGGGTTCCCGGCTTTGGCAACCACCAGCGCGGGGTTTGCGTTCTCGCGCGGGCTGCCGGACTCCGAGTCCGCGGTTTCCGGGGCCGAGATGCTCTGCCACATCGAGGAGATGGTGGCCGCCGTGGATCTGCCGGTCAACGCGGATTTCGCATCCGGTTATGCGCACGATCCGGAAGGGGTCGCGGAGAACGTGCAGCTCTGCGCGGCGACCGGCGTGGCGGGACTCTCCATCGAGGATTCGACCGGCGATCGCGCCCACCCCCTCTACGACCTCTCGCTCGCTACAGCCCGCGTCCGTGCGGCGCGAGCGGCCATCGACGAATCCGGCGCCGATGTTCTGTTGACCGCACGCGCCGAGTGTTTCCTGAGCGGCCATCCCGATCCGTTTCGCGAATCTCTCCGCCGCCTTCTGGCTTACTCGGAAGCGGGTGCCGACGTGCTCTACGCGCCCGGTGTCCGGACGCCCGACGACATTCGGGAACTGGTGGCGGCTGTGCGTCCGAAGCCGGTGAACATCCTCGTCAGCGCCAACACAGGCCTGACCGTGGCCGATTTGGCGGAACTCGGCGTGCGGCGCGTCAGCGTGGGATCGGCATTGGCGCGCGCCGCCTGGACCGGTTTCCTGTCCGCGGCGCGAGCCATCGCCGCCGAAGGATCGTTCCGCGGTTTCGATGACATGGTCCCGTTCGCCGAGCTGAATACCTTCTTCGGCGACGAGCTGGCGCGGCGCCGCTGAGGCTCCGCCTCTTCCCCGACAAAAAAACCGCGCCCGCCCCTTGCTTGGGGAGAGCGCGGTCGAGTGTTCCACGCAAACTTTCCTGCGCCTCTCGTTCGCCGCTCCAAACGGAGCCGCGAACGAGAGGGAGCGGTTTTCAATCGAACCGAATCTACCGGCCCGAAGCCCTAGTAATCCATCTCGGGATGGCCGCCGGGGCCGGCCGGGGCCGGCTTCTTCTCGGGGATTTCGGCCACCAAGGCTTCGGTGGTCAGCATCAGGGATGCGATCGAAGCCGCGTTCTGCAGCGCCGTCCGCGTCACCTTGGTCGGATCGATCACGCCCGCCGCCACCAGGTCTTCATAGGTGTCGGTNNCGATCTGGCGCAGCGGCTCTTCGATGGCCCGCTTGATGATATCGATGCCGAACTGCTCGTCGCCCACGCCCTTCAGCGCGGCCAGGGCCTTGTAAGTACGCAGCAGAGCCACGCCGCCGCCGGGGACGATACCTTCTTCCACCGCGGCCCGCGTCGCATGCAGCGCGTCTTCCACTCTGGCCTTCTTTTCCTTCATCTCGGTCTCGGTCGCGGCGCCAACCTTGANNTCCTGCAGCTTCTCGCGATCGTAATCCGAGGTGGTCTCGTCGATCTGCGACTTGAGCTGCTTGATGCGCGCCTTGATGTCCTTATCCTCGCCCAGTCCGTCGACGATCGTGGTGTTGTCCTTGTCCACGGTCACCCGCTTGGCGCGGCCCAGGTCCTTCAACTGCACGCTCTCGAGTTTGACGCCGATATCTTCCGTGATGGCCTTGCCGCCGGTCAGGGTGGCAATGTCTTCGAGCATCGCCTTGCGG
>PMKM01000200.1 GCA_003157745.1 Bryobacterales bacterium
GGCGTCCGCCGATTATGTCGATAGGCGGAGTATCGGCCGCGCGGGTTTTCGCGGCAGCAGGCTCGGCCTCCGAGGCGGCACCCTTGAAAACACTCTGCGTCCCGTTGCTATACAGATCCAATTGGCGTCCGCCGATTATGTCGATAGGTGGAGTATGTGCCGCGCGGGTTTTCGCGGCAGCAGGCTCGGCCTCCAAGGCGGCACCCTCGAAAACACTGCTTGTCCCATTGGGAAGGTCCCTTGTTTTCATTTCCATCGTTGCCCGGCCCTGCGGGCAGGGAACACGGCTGACGTCGTGCCGTGATACGAGGCGGATCGAATCGGCGCGCGGTGTGTACAGGCGACCTTCGGGGTAATCGCCGAAGGCGTGCTGATTCGAAATCGGGGGCAGTGCGAGGGCCATGGGACTTCCTGTACTTACTGTGGCACGGAGGGGCGCGCGAGGAGGAGGCGCGGAGCCGGGGAGGTGGGTGTAAGTCTTGTGCGATTGGCGGGTTGGAGGGTTTGGGAATAGTCGGTGGGTGTGGTGACTGGGGTTGGCGCGGCTGGCTAAGCCGGGTTGGCGGCCGAGACTGGAACTGCGCAGCGAGATGATCTGAGGTGGCTTCGGGAAAGGCGTTGGGCGGCCAGTTTCCGAGTGGGCGACAATCCGCGCAGAGCGCCCGAAGGCCACGACCGGTCGTCCAATGCGCAGTTTCGCGGCATCAAAAGACGCGGTTTGGGCGTATACTCGTTCCGATTTGGATTCCAAAATGAAAACTCCCGGACCCACCCCCCTCGCACTTTCGGAGACAAGGCTGGGAAGCTCTTGGTGTGATTGGAGTTATTGAATGAACTTACTAAGAATTGACGTGGTGTCCATCTACGACCTAAGATTTGACGGTGTCGGCGGAATTCCCTGGCGATTACTAAAAGACAGCGATTCGCTTATCGCATCGAGGCTCAAGAAGTCATTTGGCTGGATCTTCTATGGTGAGCAACTGCAGGGCTTTGACTCCTTTGATCTCTCCGGGGTGGTTCCAGATACTGTCGGGGCTGCCCTACGCATTAATCGCCAGTCCCGCGTGGGGAGCTTCCTGGTTTGGCGCGCGAGTCAAGGGCAAGCAGACCCTCTCGCTTTCAAGGCGGCATCGTGTGGCCAAGTCGAGCAAGACCTCTTATCTATCAAGCGGCCATTTAGAGGGCTGGGAGGTGACCGAATTTATCCCTTCGTATCCATCCAGGCCAACACGAACGTGGAAGACTTAGATGACTTTGCCACGTCAAACGCCGTCGAACTTGGGCGCCTTCTTACCAGCGATCTAGAGGGTGAACGGCCCTCCACTTTGAAGGAATACATCGGGCTGGACCTTAGTCTGCGTGCTTACGAGAAGCTCTTCCTTCGCTGGACTGAAGCGCTCGCCGTCTATGCCTACCTCGATTCTGTTGAGTTCTACGAGGCATGCATGTTTCGTGCCGTGCAGATCTTTGAACATTGCGTCCTTGGCCAGGTGTCATTGGTTTCTGCCCTCGAGCGGATGGACCGCTTCTCGCGACGATTGGCGTTGGTCACACCCCGCAAGTGGTTGCGGGCTCGCGAACTCTTTATCTCTCTGGCCGATGCTGAGTTTGTCTTTGTTGTCTATCCCCGCACCCAATCAGTAGAAGCCAACCGGCTGCTGGTGGCTGCACACAATCAGTTCGGCCTGGGCATGCTTCCTCACGAGTGCGAAGGCTAGGGGAGCAGAACTTCGGGACCAGTTTGAGTGGGCTAAGGCCCAGACGCTGGCCCTCATCGTCGTCGCGACTTACCTGCTGGACAAGATCATCGGTTGGGACAAAATGGAACGCTGGCTTTGGAGCGTTTTTGGGCATCGCTGAGGTCGCCAGACGGGAGTCCGAACTTGTCCCGTAAAAGGACCAGGAATGGGCGTACTTGGACTCGTGCGTCTCCCAGGCCTTGCTGACGTTCCGGGCGGATGGTGAGCCCTCCGGCCGCATCACGCATCACTCGGAAGTTGGGCCGACTTGGCGACGATGCCTGGGGCGTCGTTCTCTCGGAGCGACTGGGTGTCGCGGACCGACGAAAGAAGTGTCGAGAGGAATCTCGACACAGCAGGCTGGACAGCCTGCGCCACTTATACCATGCGGCAGTCTTGACATCTACTTACTCGGTCTTCGAGTAATAGTAAGTGTACTTACTGTATAGCTCGGAGGCGCGGGCGGCGTTGGCTACTATTCCCAGGACGTTGTTCTCGCAGAGAGAGGAGATGGCGCGGGTCACGTTGTCGAAAGTGGTGCTGCCGATCTTAACGACGAGGATGGTGCCATCGGCCATGGTCGAAAGCAGGTTCGCGTCGGCGGAGAAGAGCAGGGGCGGGGTATCGAAGATGGCCCAATTGAAGAGGCGCGGCAGGTCTTCAAACAACTGTTTGCACTGGCGCATGTTGAGCAGTTCGAGCGGATTCTTTACGGGCGTGCCGGCGGGCAGCAGGTAGAGATTAGTGCCCTGGACTTTGCGCAGCGCCTGCGCGAAGGTGCATGCGCCGGTGATGTAATCGGAGAGGCCGGGGGCGCGATCGATTTGCAACAGATTGTGAATGACGGGGCGGCGCAGATCGAAATCGCCCAGCAATACGGAGCTCTCGGTGAGATGCGCCTGGGCGAGCGCGAGGTTGACGGAGCTGAAGGTCTTGCCTTCGGCCGGCGACGGGCTGGTGACGATTACGGTGTGCAGCGGCTGCAAGGTTTGCAGGTGATTGAGGCGGGTGCGCAGGGTGCGGAACTCTTCGGCGGGCGTCTCGTGAGAGGTATTCAGATCGAGCAGGTGCGACTCGGGCGCCGGGTTGAAGGCCACCGTCACGACCTCGCTCAGCGATGCCGGGTCGACACTGATGCGAACGGACGCAGGGCCGTGGCCGAGCGGCAGGAACTCGGGCAGGCGCGGAGCTTCCGGGCGAACTTCCGGCGCCGGCTCAGCGTGCGGCGGAGCGCCCTGTTCGGCCCGGCGCAAAGCATCGTGTACTCGACTCATAACTACCTCCGGCCGCTACCCTGCAGCGGCTAGTGCAAAGACTGGTGGAGCAGGTTCCGTGGAAGAACCGCTCCCTGTGGCGAGCGGCTCCGGGCGGGAGCGCTTGTCGACGGCTGGCTGGTAACGCGCAAAAGAACCATATCACACGGTCGCAGACCTAGCTCCTGCCAAAGAAATGATAGTAGACCGATATCGTCATCGCCAGGCAACCGACGATGAAGGAACTGGACCACGCCAGCCAGAACAGACGCCTCTTACGGCGGACCAGCAGGGCGTTTTCGAGCAAGGGAATGCTGCTCAACACGGGAAGGCTGGTGTAAGCGCGCACGTCCTTGAGATTCTTCAGCGAAGAGTCGCGCATCTCCTTGGCTCCGGCGAGCACGATGCCGATCATGAGGCCGAGGGCGGTCCCGACGGCGGCCCAGACGGGGCGATTCGGTTCGGTAGCCTGTTCGGGCAGCGAGGCGGGGTCGAGCAGTTCGAGGTTCTCGCCGCCCTTGTGTTGCTCGAGGTTCTGCGCCGTTTCCGAGGAATCCCGCTTCTGCATCATGTCCTCGTAATTCTTCTTGGCAAGCTGGTAGTCGCTGTTGAGCTGCATGTACTGCTGCTCGTTGAGCGGCGCCTGCTCGATGCGGGCCTGGTAAGCCGCGATTCGCTGGTTCAGCAAGGCCTGGTTGCGCACGATACGGTCGATGTCGCCCTGGGTGGTCTGGATCTGGGTCTTGACGGTATTGACAGAGTTCTTGAGTTCCTCGAGGCGCGCCTGCACGCCGACGTTCGACACTTTCACGGGGCCCCGATCGGGACTGGCGGCGGCCTGCGCTTCCATCTGCTTTTCGAGTTCGGCTTTCTGCGCTTCGGCGACTGAAATCGATGCCTTCAGGGACGTGATCTCCGGATACTTTTCGCCATACAGTTTCAACATGGAGGCCAGGTTCGACTTCTGTTGGGTCAAACTCGCTTCGAGCGAGACCAACTGCTGGTTCTTCACCGCGGTGGGGCCGGAGGGCACCACGTCCTCGCCGTGCTGCGAGTAGAAATTCTGATCGGCGGCCAGGTTTTGCAGCGACTGTTCGAGCATCACCTTCCGCGCCTGCGCTTGGGATAGGGCGTCGGCCATCCTGCCGGCCTCGCCCTCGGCGGCGTTTTCCGCCTGCACGTTGGCCTGAAACTGTTCGGGCAGGCGCCCCTGGTTGGCCACCTTGAATTGGGTCAGCTTCAGGTCCAAATCGTCCAGGTGCTGCTTGGAGTTTTTCAATTCGTCGCTGAGGAACTCGGTGGTCACGCTGGCGGTCTTGGTCATGTAGACGAGGTTCTGCTCTTCGAATTTGCCGATCAATTCGCGAACCACCTGCTGGGCCTTGTAACGGTCGGTGTAACTAAAAGAGATGGCGAACGCCTGGACGCGATTCTCGCCGCCGGCCGCGCCGGGGTCGTAAGCCTGCACGCGGATGGCCCGGTTGCGCATTTCCTGGACGATGTCCTCGAGCGGTTTCTGGGTGCGCTCCTTCTTGTACAGATCCAGGTGCACGATCAGATCCGAAAGGCTGCTGCGGCTGAGGATTTCGGTCTCCATCTCCTGCAGCCGGGTGGCCATCTGGGTGGTGACGTCGGAGTGGACGAGGCTCTGCGAAACCTGTTGCGGCGTAATCGTCATCACGGCCGTCGAAACATAAGTGTCGGGCCAGAAAAAGGCCACCACCACGGAAATCACGAGGCCGGCGAACATCGGCCCGACGATCCAGGAGCGGTAACGCCGGAGCATGTCGATATAGTCTTCGACGTCCGGTTGCCGTCGCGACGCACTGCCATAATTCTGCGCTGCACCCATATTGCTTGTCTCCGATTCGCTCGCACCCGCCCGGCAAGGGTGTCAGGGAACGATGATCTGGTCTCCCGGTTCCAGATAGATGTTCTGCTCGCGGCCCTTGCCGTGGCTCACCAGGTTGTAGTTGAAGTGGAGTTCCTGGCTGCCGCGCAGAATCCGGATCTTGCGCGTATTGGCAAAATCGCGGAATCCGCCGGCGTTGACCAGTCCCTCCATAATCGTGGTTGGCACGACCAGGTCGTAGGATCCGGGCCGATTCACCTCGCCCTGGATATAGTATTTCTTGCTGTGAACCGCGGTCAGCCCCACGCTGACGTGGGGATCGCGAATCAACTGGCCGTCGATCAAGCGGTGCGCGATCTCCTCTTCGACCTGCTGGGGGGTCTTCTCGGCCACCATCACGTCTCCCAGCAGTGGAATCGAAATGGCGCCGTCCGGACGCACGGGAAATTCTCCGGACATGGGAGCGTTGTTCCAGATGGAAATCCGCAGCACGTCCTCGGCGCCAATCAGATAGACCTTGGTGCTGGGTGGAGTAGCCTTGGTCGCGGCGGCCGGGGCGGCCATCTTGATCGGATCCGCGGATGTGGCGGTGGCCGGGGGAGTCTGCGATGTGGGAGATGCCGCCGGCTGTGGCGCAGCCTGCGCACCCGAATCGGGAGCCTGGGCGGCCAGAGAAAACGCGGACCACCCGGCCAACAACGTGGCAATCAGAACGGTTCTCATGAATTCCTCAAATGAGCAAGTGGAAGCGCGTCTCGCCGGCGTGCCGCCCGCAAAGGCGCATCTGGTCCAATTGTACAGCATTCGGCCAGATTGATAACATGCCGGGGTCACCCGGCCTACCACCCCAAGGTACTGGGTAGAACCTACCAGGAGGCTCCCGATTCCGGTATACACTTCCGCATAGTGTATTCTCCCAAAAACCGGAGGCCGCGCGGGCAGCGCGCTTGGAAGCGGCAACAATATCAGCTAGTCTGGGAATAGCAAGGCACTCTTCCCGCGGCATCAAACGTGCTTACGGTCTGGGAGGAACAGTCTCACTGAACCAGGCCGGCGGCCACCATGAAGGAACTGAAGTTCCAGCTATCTACCGCGCTGCTCACCATCGTGACCGCTGCCGCGGTTGTTGCGGCCGCCATCAGCTTCGAGCAACGTCTTCAGTTTCATAGTCTTGCAGAAGACGGCGCGATTTGGGTGGACCGCCAGGGCGGGGTGGAGGCGCTGCATGTCCGCCCACGCAGCGGCGCGGCGGTGGCCGGCATTCACGCCGGCGACTGGCTGCTGAGCATCAATGGCGAGCCGGTCAAGGAAGCGCTGGACGTCACCCGTATTCTGGTGCGGGTGGGAACCTGGACCAAGGCTAAGTACCGGCTGCGGCGCGGCAAGGAATTCGACGCCATCGTAATCACCGAAGAGGTGGCACGCGACCGCGCGGTAATGTACCAGTACCTGGTGGGCTGCGCTTACCTGATCATTGGGCTTTTCGTTTACTTTCGCCGCGGCAGTGCGCAAAAAGCCACGCACTTTTATGTGCTCTGCCTCACATCGTTTATTTTCCTGTGTTTCCACTACACCGGGCAGTTAAACAACCTCGACAAGGTTATTTACCTGGGTAATTTCATTGCCGGCGTGGTGGCGCCGACGGTGTTTCTGCATTTCTGCCTGACGTTCCCGGAACCGAGCGGGTGGTTCCAGCACCGGTACCGGAGGGCGCTGCTCTACGTCCCCGGCGGGCTGCTGTCGCTTGTGTATATCGGGTTTGCTTCCGAAACGCTGAAGGCCTCCGTTTCTCCGATTGAAATGAATTGGATGCTGAACCGCGTCTGGGTGCTGTTCACGGTGGTGCCGTACCTACTGGGCGGCATCGCGGCCAGCGTCGCGTTCCGCAAGGCGGAAGACCCGATTGTGCGGAAACAGCTCAAGTGGCTGCGCAACGGCACGTTCTGCGCCATATTGCCATACACGGTATTCTACGTGCTGCCGTACGCGCTGGGGGCGGTGCCCTCCGGGAGCCTGCGCTTGTCGGTGCTTTCGGTGGTGCTGCTGCCGCTGAGCCTGGCCTACGCCATCGTTCGCTATCGTTTGATGGACGTGGATATTCTCTTCCGCCGCGGCTACGCGTACACGCTGGCGACGATCTGCGTGCTGGCGGGGTTCTATCTGATCGTGTTCACGCTCGGCAGCCTGGCCCACGTGTACTTCAACAATCTGGGCAACGCGGCGCCGCTGATCGTGATGCTGCTGGGCGCCTTCCTGTTCCAGCCGATCCGCACCTGGATTCAAGAGAAACTGGACCGCCATTTCTATCGCGACCGGTACGATTACCGCAGTACGCTGGTCGAGTTCGCGCAGGAGCTCGGTTCGGAAGCGGATCTGGATACGATGCTGGCCAAGGCCGGCGAACGGCTGATTGCCACGCTTTCGGTGAGCCACCTGGCCTTCTTCCTGCGCGAAGAGGGCGTGGTCTCTCCATCGGGCGATCCGATCTTCCGGCTGCGCAGCGCGATGGGCGGCAACCCGCGGCTGGCCGCCGCCGCGGAAGGCGATCCGGACCTGAGTTTTCTCAACTGGAAGTTGCCGGAGGGTTATCTCTTCTTCGAGCGCACGCATCACCAGATCGACGCCATTTCCGCGTCCTGGCCGCTCTCGGTGCGGCGGACCATCGCCGAGCTGGACCTGACGTATTACGTTCCGTGTACGGTGCGCGGACGCACGATCGCCTATCTCGGGATCAGCCGCACGACGGACGGCGACTACCTGGCGAGCGTCGATATGGAATTGCTGGCCACGCTGGCGGGGTACGTGGGGATCGCGATCGAAAACGCGGGCCTCTACCGCTCGCTGCAGCGCAAGGTGGAAGAGTACGAACGGCTGAAGGAATTCAGCGAGAACATCGTCGAATCGATCAACGTGGGAATTCTGGCGGCGGACCTGGACGACCGGGTGGAGAGCTGGAACACGCAAATCGAGCAGTTGAGCGGGATCCCGCGCGAGCGCGCGGTGGGCAGGCGCCTGGCGGAGTTGTTCCCGGCGGCGCTGGTGGGCGAGTTCGACCGCGTGCGCGGCGAAACGGGCATTCACCACATCTACAAATTCGTCCTGAAATTGCCGGCCGCGGCCAACGGGAACGGCCATGGCGGCACGGCGCAGCCGCGTACGGAAGCCACCTTGAACATCGCGATTGCGCCACTGGTGTCGAAGGACCAGGAGCGGATCGGCCGCCTGGTGATCTTCGACGACGTGACGGATCGCGCGGAACTGGAGCAGCGCCTGGTGCAGGCGGACAAGCTGTCGAGCATAGGGCTGCTGGCGGCCGGCGTGGCGCACGAGGTGAACACGCCGCTGGCGGTGATTTCGACTTATGCGCAAATGCTGGCCAAGCAGGTGGCCGACGACACGCAGAAATCGGTCATCCTGGATAAGATCGCCAAGCAGACGTTCCGGGCGAGCGAGATCGTCAATTCACTACTGAATTTTTCGCGGACATCGAGCACGTCGTTCGGCGAAGTGAAGCTCAACCGGGTGGTGCAGGAGACGCTCTCGCTGCTCGAACACCAACTGCAGAAGAGCGGCATCCAGGTTCGCACCGAGCTCGATCCCGAGCTGGGCGCGGTCCACGGCAACGCCGGCAAACTGCAGCAGGTGTTTCTCAACCTGATCCTGAACGCGCGCGACGCCATGCGCACGGGCGGGTCGGTCGAGGTGCGCACGTGGCAGGAAGGCGCGCACGCGTACGTCGAAGTGGCCGACAGCGGAACCGGCATCGCGCCCGAGCACCTGCACCGCGTCTACGATCCGTTCTTCACGACCAAGGCCGCCCGCCAGGGCACCGGCCTGGGGTTGGCGGTGACCTACGGAATCGTGAAGGAACACGGCGGTTCGATCGAGGTCTCGAACCGGCCGGGCGGCGGCGCGCAATTCCGCATCGAATTGCCGCTCTCGATGGTCGCCGTTGCCGCCGCCGAACAACCCGTGAGCGCGGCTTGAAAATGACCGATACAACATTCAGCCTTCCCGAAACGAAGGGCGACATCCTTATCGTCGACGATGAGGCCGACATACGCGAAGGGCTCGAGCTGCTGCTGACGACGGAGGGTTACAAGGTAACGCTCGCGCAGAACGGCACGGAAGGCGTCGAGAAGATGGAGTCGCATCTTTACGATCTGGTGCTGCTCGATCTGATGATGCCNNTGGGACAACGAGAAGCTGCTGATCGAAATCGGCCGCATGATCGCGCTGCGCCGGCGGGAATACGAAAACACGCACCTGAAGCGGGCGCTGAAGGAGCGCTACAGCTTCCCGAACATCATCGGCCGCAGCGAGCGCATGGTGCGCACGCTCGACCTGGTGGCGCAGGTGGCCTCGAGCCGTTCGACGATTCTGATCACGGGCGAAACCGGCACGGGCAAGGAGATCATCGCCAAGGCGATTCACGCGAACTCGGCGCGCGCCGACCAGTTGTTCGTGGCGGTCAACAGCGGGCAACTGCCGCCGGACCTGCTCGAATCGACGCTATTCGGCCACACCAAGGGCGCTTTCACGAGCGCGATGCAATCGAAGAAGGGCTATTTCGAAGTCGCCGACAAGGGCACCATCTTCTTCGACGAGATCGGCACCATCGGGCCGGAGACGCAGATCAAGCTGCTGCGCGTGATCCAGGAAAAGGAGTTCACGCCGCTGGGCTCGACGGCCCCGATTAAAGTCGATGTGCGGATTCTCGCGGCCACTAATGCGGATCTTCACCAGTTAGTCAAGGAAGGTAAGTTCCGCGAGGATCTCTATTACCGGCTCAACGTGATTAACATCGCGCTGCCTCCGCTGCGCGATCGCAAGGAAGACATTCCGCTTCTGGCGGAATACTTCTTCACTTACTATTGCCGCGAGAACGGCAAGTATCTGGATCCGAATGGGCGCTCGGTGCTGCATTTTCAACCAGAGGCCTTGCAGGTACTGATGGAGCACAACTGGCCGGGCAACGTGCGCGAACTGGAGAACGTGGTGGAGCGCGCGGTGGTGCTGGCGACCGATGCGAGTGTGCCGATCGACGTGCTGCCGGAAGCGCTGCTCGAAGCCAACGGCGTCCGCCTGCAGCGCAGCGAAAGCTCGCCGCTCTCACCCGATGCGACGCTGTTCCAGATCGTCAACGATTACGAACGCCGCGTCATCATCGAACGCCTGGAGCAGGCCAACTGGAGCCAGACCGAAGCCGCCGAAGGCTTGCACGTTCCACTGTCGACGCTGAATCAGAAGATCAAGCGGCTGGACATCAAGATCCGCAAGAAGGGCGAGTAGGGTGGGGCAGGTTTGAACCTGCCAACGCCCGCGCGCGGGCGCGGCCCTTTTCCGTTTGCGGTACGGCTGGCGGTCTTTGTTACCGGTGCTGCGGGACCAGAGCGATGGAGACCATCTTCTACGACGGCCACTGCGGACTCTGCCACCATGCGGTACGGTTCCTGTTGCGGCAGGATCGTTCGGGAACGAGATTCCGATTTGCGCCGCTGCATGGGAGGACGTTCCTGGAGAAGGTCCCGGCCGACCGGCGCGCGGCCGTGCCCGACAGCATAGCGGTTTTAGTGCACAATGACGCACTTCTGGTGCGCTCGGATGCCTGCATTCACGTTCTGCGGCGGCTTGGCGGGGGATGGAGAATCATGGCGGCTGCCGCGGCAGTAATTCCGCGCCCGCTGCGGGATGCGCTTTACGACTTCGTCGCGCGCATTCGCTACCGTATGTTCGGCCAGCGCGAGGATTTGTGCCCGATGGTAAGACCCGAGCTGCGGGCGAGGTTCGATCCGTAATCGGGATAGGTTTGTGGGGGCAGTCAGCGGGCCGCGCCGGGCGCAAGTTTCAGGGTGTCCATGACTTCGAGAGCGAAGCGGGCGGAGACGGTGGCGCGGCCGCCGCCCATTTCGATGGCGACTTCGACGGCTTCGAAGATCTCCTCGAACGTGGCGCCGGCGGAGGCGGCTTGCTCGATGTGCCACTGCATGCAGGATTCGCAATCCTTGACGACCGAGATGCCGACGGCGATCAGTTCCTTGTGCTTCTTCGCGAGCGCGCCATCGGCATACGCGGCTTGCTCCATCTCGAGAAAGCCGCGATACACCTTGGACTTCAGGGCGACGAATCGGGCGTGCGCGCGCTTGCGTTTGGCGGTGATCTTTTCGAGCTTATCCATGAGGGTCTCCTTCGGGTTGTGGGCGGCTGTCGCCGCCGGCGAAGACAGGCGACACAAACCGATCGCCTGTCCTACCGCGCGACGATCCTGACCGCGGTGGCGACGATCTTGGAGCCTTGCACGCGGCCGGTGACGGTGACGATCGGCTTGAAGCCGGGGCCCTGTCCAGCGAGCATGGCGCGGCCCTGCGGGTCGGCTTTCACGGCGGCATCGGCTAATGTGTTGCCGCCTTCGTCGAGATCCGCCACGCGGCCATCGGCCAGCAGGACGGCGTAGGCGTGCGTGTCGCCCTTGATGGCGCAGGTGGGATCGGATTGCCGGCTGGCGAGATCCGCCACCTGGTGGGGCATGGCGTCGGCGCGTTCCGAATCGAGCGTGCGCGCATCGACGGCGATCCCGGAGGCAGAGGCGCCGCCGGCGGGCTTCGCGTTCGCGTCCTTCGCCGGCGCGGGCAGAGCCTGCGGCGGCTGGCTCAGGTTGAAGCGGGAAAAGTCGCGGCAGGCGGCGTCGATCAACACGCCGCGAATGGCGATGGACGCGGCATCGGCGCGCGGCCGATCCTGGTCCTGTTTTGCGGGAGCGAGGGGCTGCGCGGGAGCCGCCAGGCAGGCCGCCGCGGCGATGGCCAGAATCCGTAAGCGAATATTCATCTCAGCCATCCATTCTGCCACGTTATGATGTAGGCGTGAGGCCCGAACGCCGGTGCGCGCCGGCCACCGAAATCCGCCGCGTCCGGCCGCCCGCTTGCCGGTCTGATCGCCTATGGCCTCTTCCTTGGTAACGCGACCCGAACGGCGCCGCATCCCGGGCTGGCTGCCGCAGGCCATCCTCTATTGTTTCTCCGCCGCCTGCCTGGTTTGGGTGTTGCACGGCTACCCGCTGCGCGACCTGTTCACGGCCATCGCCGCGCTGGACTTTCGCTGGGTGCTGCTGGCGGTGGTCTTCGATCTCTCCGTCTATGTCTGTCACGCCTGGCGTTGGAACACGCTGCTGGCGCCGGTGGTGAGGCTGCGTTTCTGGCGCACCGTGCAATCGATCTATATCGGCCTGTTCGCCAACGAACTGCTGCCGCTGCGGACGGGGGAAGTGATTCGCTGCTACCTGCTGGCACACTGGAACGATTTCCGGATTTCGCTGAGCCTCTCCTCGGCCGCGCTGGAACGGCTGATGGACGGGGTTTGGATGGTAGCCGCTTTCGCCGTGACCGCCGGCCTGGTCAAGGGCATACCGGGCGATCTCACGCTGCTGGTGCGGGCGCTGTTGGCGGTGCTGGTGGTCTGTGCCGGGAGCCTGATCTGGGTGGTGCGGCATAAGCAGGACGTCCACGCCGCAATCGGCCAACGCCACTGGGCGTCCACGCTGCGCCACGTAGTGGAAGGGCTGCAACTGATGGGCGGCCTGCCCACGCTCGGCAAGACGATGCTGATCAGCCTGTTCTACCTGGCTCTCCAGGTCGCGACGGTGTGGGCGCTGATGAAAGCCTACGGCCTGGACCTGTCCTTTTGGGCGGCCGGCGGCGTACTCACCGTGGTGCGGCTGGGGACCATGATTCCGAATGCGCCCGGCAACCTGGGACTGTTCCAGGTCGTCTGCGTGGTCGCCCTCGGCCTGTTCGACGTGGAGAAGAACGACGCCAAGACGTTCTCGTTCATCATCTTCTTCTCGCTCACGCTGCCTCTGCTGCTCGGTGGCGCAGTGGCCACCGCGCTGGCGCGCCTGAACCTGGGCGAATTGCGCCACAGCGCCACGCGCTCCGCCCGGGCAGCGCGGCAGGAAACGCGGTTGTAGCGCGGCGTGGCCTAAGCGCGGCGAAACCGACGCTATAATAAAACATGCTTACACCCACGGAAAAAATCTGGCACAACGGCCGTTTCATCAAGTGGGAAGACGCAACCGTACACGTGCTCTCGCACGTGCTGCATTACGGCAGCTCGGTGTTCGAAGGCATTCGCTGCTACCGGACGCCGGCCGGGCCCGCCATTTTCCGCCTGCCCGAGCATGTGCGCAGGATCCTCGATTCGGCCAAGGTGTACCGTATGGAGCCGGTGGGTTTCACGGCGGCGCAACTGTCCGAGGCCGTCATCGAACTGGTGCGCGTGAATAAGATGACGGCCTGCTACGTGAGGCCGATCGTGTTTCGGGGCTACGGCGAAGTGGGTGTGAACCCGCTCAACAATCCGATAGACGTCTACATCGCGTGTTGGGAATGGGGCAAGTACCTGGGCGAAGAGGCGATGGCGCAGGGCGTGGATGTGTGCGTTTCGAGTTGGAACCGGCTGGCGCCGAACACGCTGCCCGCGCTGGCCAAAGCCGGCGCCAATTACATGAACTCGCAGTTGATCAAGATGGAAGCCCTGGCAAACGGATACGCCGAGGGCATTGCGCTCAATACGGCCGGCTACGTGAGCGAAGGTTCGGGCGAGAACGTGTTCGTGGTGCGGGACGGCGAACTGCGCACGCCGCCGCTGGGAGCGTCCGCGCTGCCCGGGATCACCCGCAACACGGTGATGACGCTGGCGCGCGAATTGGCGATTCCGGTGGTCGAGGGCGAAATCCCGCGCGAGATGCTCTACATCGCCGACGAGGCGTTTCTCTCCGGCACCGCCGCCGAGATCACGCCGATTCGCTCGGTGGACCGCATCACGGTGGGCAAGGGGCACCGCGGCCCCATCACGGAGAAGCTGCAGAAGGCGTTCTTCGCCATCATCGATGGCAGCCAACCCGATTCGCACGGCTGGCTCTTGCCGGTCGAAACCCGCCAGCCCGTAGCCGCGAAGTAGCCGGCCCGCTCGTGCCGTGGAATTCCAAAACTGTGGCTTGAATCGGCGGGCGAGGGGCAACCAGGCCAAAGTGCGGCCCTTGGGAAGGCCGTAGCAACTCACGGGCCTTTCTCCGCCCGGTTCCGGAGCACAAGTGTATCTTCGTCGAGGCTCCGGTCGGAGTGACGCTAGGAAGCATCAGCCGTGGTCAGGGTTGTCCGTAACACTTCGGACGCGGCAAATTCGTTTCTGTGATTTTTAGAAGAACCTCTGAACCCTTTCGGGCGCCGGGGAGGTTGCTTCAGGGGTCTATATTAGAGGTTAGTCTCGCTTTGGTGGGAGTTGCCTCCCCGGCTTACTTCCAATAATAGTAGATTCTGGTTTTGGAAGCAACAGAAATCTGTATATTTATTTTTTATTGGCCTCATGGTTTCACTTCGACGTCGGCCATTCTCTCTAAGACCTTGATAGTAGAGCAGAAATCGTCATCGCCCAATCCGGCCGAGATCGCCATCTGAAAAATCTGCTGGGTGAGAGACGTCACAGGTAATGGTACGCCTAGTTCTTTTCCTGAGTCCAGCATGAGACCAATGTCCTTGTGCATCCACTTGGTCGCAAAGTTGGCATGGAAATCGCGGCGGAAGATGAAAGGGGCCTTGTAGGAGGCCAGCCCCGACTTGGCGGCCGAGGCGTCCAGGATTTCGAACATGAGCTGCGGGTCGACGCCGCCCTTGGCCGCCAGGACGAGCCCCTCGTTGAAGGCCATCATAAGGTTAGCCAGAATCAGGTTCTGGGTAAGCTTGGCTTGCAGACCCAGGCCCGCGCCGCCGCAATAGAAGAGCCGCTTGCCCATCGGCTCGAAATACGGCCGCACGCTTTCGAATACGGCCTGGTCGCCGCCGATCATGAAAGTCAGGTTGCCGCTCTCGGCGCCGGGCGTGGAGCCGGTGCAGGGCGCGTCGAGCATGTCGACGCCTTTGCGTTTGAGGACCGCGCCGATCTTGCGGCTTTCGCTGGGGCTGATGGTGCTCGCGTCGGCGACCACGGTGCCCTGGCGCGCGCCGGAGCCGACGCCGTCCGGACCGAGGATGACCGTGCGCGCCATTTGCGTATCGCCCACGCAAAGGAACACGCAGTCCGCGTTTTCGGCGACTTCCTTCGGCGTGGCGAAGCAGCGGCCCTTTTCGGCGTCCGCCAACTGGCGCGCTTTCTCGCCATTGTGCGACCACAGGGCGACCTCGTGCCCGGCGCGGAGCAGGTTGCGCGCCATCGGGTAACCCATCAAACCGAGTCCGAGGAATCCAAGTTTCGCCATAGAGAGGATTGTACCGCGGGTGTGCGGCGCGGCTACGCGAAGAAGGCGCGCCAGGTGGCTACCACGAGCGCGTGCGTCACCACGCTTGCGCGAATGCTGCCGGCCTGGTTGCGGGCGTGGCCGCACATCCAGCCGAGCACGGCCGCCACCGGCACCCAACGCCAATTCGGGAAGCCGCGAAACCAGAGATGAGCGAGGCCGAAGACGAGCGAGGTGAGCAGCAGGGCCGCGCGGGCGTTGCCGGTCCAATCCTCGATCCACTGCTGCAACACGCCGCGGAAGAGAAACTCCTCAGCCAGCGAGCTCACCCAGAGCGCACCGAAGAACATGGCGACGACGATCCACCAGGGAGCCGCGTGCGCGGCCAGGCGCGTGGCGCCGAGCGCCATTGCCAGCGGTCCGCCCAGCAGCAGGAAGAAGACGTAGTGCCGCGCGCCAATGGTCCACTCGCGGCGGTTCGGCCAAAAGCCCCAGCCGGTTTCGCGGATGGGCCGCTGCAGCATCAGGGTCAACGCCATCACGTGCAGCAGACCGACCGAGCCGAGCGCCTCCAGGTGTTGACCGAAGAAGCGCGGGTAGATGGCGTCGAAATAATGGCCAAGGGTGACCCAGCCGATCAGCGCCAGGAAGGCCGCGTCGAACAGCGCGGTAGCCGGCAGGATCGCGTACCACAAGCCGATGGCGAGGCCCAGCGACGCGAGGCGGACCAGCGCGAGCGCGTCGAAAGGGATGCCGCCCAACGTGCACAGCAGATAGGGAAGCACCAGCGAGGCGGTAAGAATGGCGGGCAGCGCGTGCGCCATCCGACTTCGATAACCGACGAGGATGTTCGCGAGGCGTTGGCGCGCCGCAGGGAAGCCGGCCACCAGATAGAATGGATATTCCGCCAGGAAAGCGGCGACGACAGGCAGCGCCGCGGCGAGTGGAATGCCCTTGGCCCGCGCGAATACGATCCCCGCTACGCCCAGCACCGCCCAGCCGGCCAGCAGAGCCGCCCGGAAGCCGCCGAACGTTTTGGCCATCGGCCTCATTCTAACATCGGTGCTCGGGTTGCCAATCGCGCGCGGGCAGGAAGCGCCGCCGAACCTGGCCAAACTGGTGGCGCATCGCGAGAGCGAAACCGAAGCCGAGCGCAACCAATACACGTACCGGCAGACGCTGGCGCTCGAGGAACTCGACAATCGCGGTGTGGCGCGCGGCCGCTACCGCGAAGTGCGCGACGTCGTCTTCTCGCCGCAACAGGAGCGTAGCGAGGCGATGATCGGCAAACCCGAGAACACGCTCGCTAACTTAAAACTGACGCCCGAGGACTTTCGCGATTTTCGCGACATACAACCACTTGTACTTACCGAAGAGACGCTGTGGAACTATGACACTAAGTCACGCGGCGACGAAACCGTGGACGGCGTGGATTGCTGGGTCTTACAGGCGCGTCCACGCCAGATACTCGAAGGACAGCGTCTCTTCGACGGTTTGATTTGGGCCGATAAGAAGACTTATAACATTGTCCGCATCGAAGGCCGCGCCGTGCCGGAGATTCGTTCCACTAAGAGCGAAAATCTGTTCCCCCGGTTCACCACCGAGCGTAAGCCGGTGGACGGCAATTATTGGTTCCCAAGCCTGACGCTGGCCGACGACACTCTGCAATTCCGCACGGGCCCGCAGCGCGAACGGCTGCGCATTTCGTACAGTAACTATAAACGATTCACGGTGGATTCGACGTTCACGCCGCACTAAGCTGAATTCCGAAGGCGAACATCATTTTTGTATCAGGGCACGGCTGGAGCCGTGCCGCCGCCGGCGCATATTATGAGGGCTTCAACCCCTGTGCGCCGGCAGGGGCTAAAGCCCAGTCAGGTTACTCGCAGTTCGGCACGGCTGAAGCCGTGCCCTAATACAAGGAATGTTATCCCATTGCCTCGCGCGGGGGGCATGAAACTGCGCCGTAGTCGACCTCAAGATTCGGGCTAAGGCGGGTGACGCACTTAGTCTTGTGCGCCGCGTCGCGACTTATCGCTACGTCCCTGCCCTCATCCTGCGCGCCATGCAACCCGACTTACTCCGAATTTCGAAATTGGACGATCCGATACACGACCTGTCTTCCATAGTACGCCGCCATAGGAATGCCATTCCGCCGAAGTCGACTCCGAGATACCGGCTTACCGCACGGGCGGTGGGCCGACTTTCTGGGATTCCTCGGTGAGCTTGTCGACGATGGCGCGTTCGCGCGCGCCGTCGGCGGTGCGGTGGAGTTGAAAATAGAGCGCGGCCAATTGGACGTGCGCTTCCAGCCAGTCGGGCCTGGTTTTCACGGCCACCTCAAGATCGGCCGCGGCCGCCTCGGGTTGCGAGAGGGCCTTCTCGATCAAAGCCAACGCGTATCGCGCCGGGGCCGAGTCGGGATCGAGCGCCAGCGCCTGCTTGAGACTGATGCGCGCGTTGTCGAGGTCGCGCTCAAAATACTGGTCGCCGCCGAGGCCGAGCCAGGCGTCGAAATCGCGCGGATTCTGCGCGGAGGCTTTGCCGAAGGCCTGGATCGCGCCGGAATAATCGTCGTTCCGTTCGCGCGCCTGGCCGAGCGCCGTCTGGACGCCCGGCATGTTGGGGTTGAGTGCCGCGGCGGTTTCCAGATCGTTCCTGGCGCGCACGAAGTCGTTCAACCGATACAGGGTCTGGCCGGCCAGCATCCAGGCCTCGGCGGAGTTCGCATGCCTTGCAAAGCGTTCGACCACGTCCACACCCTCGCGCATCCTGCCGGTCGAAATCAGCGCGGAGCCGAACGCCCAGAGGAAGTCCGGATCGTCGCCGGCCGTGGTGGCAAGCGGGGCCAGCAGCGCGAGGGCGCGTCCGGCCTCGCTGGACTGCAGATAACTCGCGCCAAGCAGCGTCGCCAGGCGAAGGTTCTTCGGATCGGCCCGCAGCAACTCCTCGAATTGTTTAGCGCCGCTCGCCCCATCGCCGCGCTTGAAATGAGCGAGGCCCAAATAGAGTTTCACTTGCGCGTTATTCGGGTCGATGGCCAGCGCCGACTGGTAAGCTTCGATAGCATCCTCGAACTGCCCCTCTTGCACCAGGGCGACTCCGAGGTTGATCCAGGCCGGAAGCTGGCGGGGTTCGAGCTTTACCACGCGGCGAAACTGCTGGATGGCCAGACCGTAGTCGCCGCGCTGCTGGGCGGTCACGCCATCCGCGAAAATGGCGCGGGAGTCGGCACTTTGCGCGGCGGCGTGCGAAATGAGCAGAGCCAGAGCGGCGGCCGCCGACAAGATTAGTGGGCGAATCATGGAAGGGCCTCGTTACAGAACCAGTGTAACAACCGCCGAGCCGGTGGCCATCGAAAAACAGCCGTTGATTCGCGTGTGGCGCACGTACCCGCGCCCAGCGCTTCCGATTGGCGAGCGGGTGTGGAGAAGAGTCTCCACGCGGCACGCAGGAGTGCGCCACGTCGAAATGGCAAGGTTGTTTTCCGACGGGCGCTTACCGGCGCAGCACGGCGCGGTCCGGGTCGAGCGTCACGCGGACGGGCGGCTGCTTCAGGCTCACGTTGAACTCTGCCGGATCGCTGCCGCAGCGCACCCACTGGGTGGCGACCTGTCCGCCGCCGAGCCGGATCTCGACCGGCACCAACGCGGCGAAATCGCCCTCGACGCCGGTTTCCGTGATGGTGCCCACCAGTCGCAGCGCGGGTGCCTTTCCCTTCACGCTGTAACTCATCTTCAGCGTGGGAATACCGGTCGAGTAAACCCAGGTATCGAAGAAAGTCTCCAGATCGGCGTCGTCGGATCGCGGCGGGGTAAACCGCGCCACCACGCGGCGGAAGTCCTCGGTCGACATTTCGCGATGATCGTAGCGCTTGAGAACCTCCGACAACATGGCGTAGAAGCGCTGGTCGCCCAGGTAGTGGCGCAGCATATGCACGATCCAGGTGCCTTTGCCGTAAGTGATGCTTCGCCAGGCGCCCGGAGCCTGCGAGGAATCGAGGCGCGTCCCCATCGTGATGGGCCCGGCAGATTCCACCGATTGGCCGCTCTCGCCCTTGGCCAGCAACTCGGAGCGGTACCCGTCGAGCAGCGTCTCGACCGCGTGCGGCCCGCGGGTCTTCTCGAGGTACAGCAGCGCCGAATAGTTCGCCAGCGCCTCCATCAACCAATCGTCGCGATAGGATCCGGTGGTGACGCGGTTGCCCCACCATTGGTGCGCCGTCTCATGCGCCTGCATCACCTGCTGAAAAAAGAGCGCCTGGTCCTGGGTCAAACCGGAGCTGCTGCCCGGCCCGGTCCGCAAGTAGCTCAGTGTGGAGAGATAGATCAGGCCGGGGAATCCCTGTCCGAACGTGCCGGGGATGGGCGAGACGGTGAGATGGTCAAGCGCGGGCGGTCCGAACCGCGCGGCCATGAACTCGAGCGCGGAGGCCACGCCGGCGGCAATCTCGTGCAGCCGGTCGAGCGGGTTGGGAGGCGGCAGCGGGATAGGTTCGACGACAATGGCGCCAACCCGGCGCGAACTCTGCGCGGCCGCCGGATCGCGCATCAGCAAATTTTGCGTGGGTTTCACGTCGCGCTCAAGGGCGCGATTGGCGCACACTTCGACCACGTAACCGCCGCGCTCGACGCGGGCGCGCGCATAGTTGCCGAGGTTGAAGCCGGCGAAGCGGATGGCGGAGCGCACGCGGAAGTGCGTGACGCGGCTATCGCCTTCGGTGCGCGTATCCTGCCAATCGCCGGGCGCCACCAGGTCCAGATCCTTGGGATGGCGAAAGGTCAGGTCGTAGGTCGCGAACTGGAGACCGTGCACCGGATACCAGTTCCCGCGCGCGGTGACGAACAGTACGCGGTCGCCGGTATCGAAAACCACTCTGCCGCGATGTTCGAAGACAAACTCATAGTCGCGGCCGGCCTGCAGTGGTTCGGCGGGAGCGACCACGAACATCTCGTTGCCGCCGCGGGCGGCGTTGCCGCGGGGCGATTCGCGTTGCAACACTTCGGCCGGCCGGCCGTCGACCGTCGCCGCCGTCACGGCCATCAGCGGGGAGATGTCGAAATCGACAGCCCGCAGGCCGGAATGCGACGGACGCACGGTCACCCGCGTGGTGGCCCTTAATTCCAGGTCGGCGCCGATAGCGGATTCGATGCGGTAATTGGACAGCGCCAGATCGGGGCCGCCCGGCCCCGGCTGGTTGCGCATCGAGCGCGGCTGGAAGCTGGTCCAGGTGTCCAGAAACAGCCGGTTGTCGCGGCTGGTCATCTGGCCGGCAATGATCGGTTCGGCGCGCAGAGGATCGTACACGACGTCGAAAGTGCCCAGCTTGGCGCTATCGAGCAGAGCGGCAAAAATTCCCCGGTCGCCCGAGACGCGATTGACCAAATCGAGCACGAGCCGAGTCTGATAGCTGGCGCTCATATTCCGCAGCAAGGGGGTGAATTGTTCGTCGAGCACGGCGCCCAGCTCGGGTGCGCGGCGGTTGGCGGGATTGGAGGGAAGCTGCGCCAGGATCGCTTCATACGCGCCGCCGGTGAACAAGAACATTCCGGTACGAAAATGTTCGTCCAGGTTGGGCGAGTGGATATAGGAGGCCAGCGACCGCCGCTCGGCGCGGTCGGGCGGCAGCAGGATCACCTCGGCGTCGCCGCCCTCGACGTCGGCCACGAACACGGCCGCGATCGGCCTGCCGGCCACGGGACGGCTGAAGATCAGGTGGCCATCGGTGAGATAGATCTTGATATCCTCGACGGCGAGTTCCAGATCGCGGACGCGGTAACATTCCTGGTGATCGAAGCTGTTCTCGCGAATGGCGCGGGCCAGGCTGTCGGCTTCTCCCGCCCACACCCGGGCGGCCAGACACAGCACTACTCCCAATTTCCAGCGAAGCATTCTACTAGTCTATTCGACTGCGGCTGACGCCGGCAGACTCGCCTTCCGCAAGCTTCCGGTAACTTCCGCCAAAATAGACAAGCGGCGCGCCCGCTCGCACTTCCGTTCGCACCGCTTGGCCCACCAGCAGATCGTGATCGCCGGCCGTAAAGCGATACCGCATGGCGCATTCGATTTCCCCGAGCGTCTCTTCGAGCAACGGCGCGCCGGTTTCGCCGGCGTGCCAGGCGAGGCCGTCGAAGCGGTCCTGCCCCTTGCGTGCGAAACGGTCGGCCAACTCGCGCTGCCCCGCGCCGAGCACGTTCACCGCGAAGAAACGCGCCTCGCGAAACGCTTCCATCACGCTTGCCGTGTGGCCCACCGCGACCAGCACCAGCGGCGGATCGAGCGAAACCGACGTGAACGAATTCACGGTCAGGCCGTGCGGCGTGCCGTGTGGATCCACCACGCTGGCAATCGTGACGCCGGTTGCGAAGCGTCCGCACGCGCGCCGGAAATCGTCCGCCGCGACCGGCTGCGCGCGGTCTTGTGCCCCCTCGCTTGACATGTGGATAAATTCAATCCTATCATATGGTTGACCAATACGGGGCTGGAAAGCTGGCGCGCTCCTGTAGGAGGCTCATTTGATCAAGCTGGATATTATCAACGAAGTTGTCAACCGCACCGGCATCACCAAGACGAAAGCCGAAATGGCCGTCGAGACCGTGTTTGAAACCATGAAGAAGGCGCTCGAACAGGGCGACCGCATTGAACTGCGCGGCTTCGGCGTGTTCAACGTGAAGCCACGCAAGACGGGCATCGGACGCAATCCGCGCACTGGAGCGGAGGTGTCGATTCCGCCGGGCAAGGCCGTGCGATTCAAGCCCGGCAAGGAGTTGCAGACGCTGCAGTAGGCCGTTGCCGCGCGTCTCAATTGTGTCGCCCCAGGACTTCCCGCCCGCGTCGTACCCGCTCCCGCTCTACCGGGCGAGTGGCGCGGTCGAGGCCCCCGGCTTGCCGCAGGCCCGCTTCCGCGACCGCTACTGGGTGAACGCACTTCTATTTCTGATCACGCTGGCATCGACCACCACGGTCGGCGCCTCGATGCAAATATTCTTCGATCGCAATCTTCCCTTCGATTTCGACCGCAGTCTCGGCATGTACCCCGAGCTGTGGCGCCACCCTTCCGCCCTGTTCGCCGGCTTGCCGTTCTCGCTCACCCTGCTCGCCATCCTGATGGCGCACGAGCTCGGCCATTACCTCGCCGGCGTGCGCCACGGCGTCAATGCCAGCCTGCCGTACTTTCTGCCTTCGCCGCTGCTCGGCACCTTCGGCGCATTCATCCGCCTGCGTTCGCCGATTTGTTCCAAGTGCGTGTTGTTCGATATCGGCGTTGCCGGGCCGCTGGCCGGTTTCGTTTTTCTCCTTCCCGCGCTGTCTATCGGCCTGGCGTTTTCGAAGGTGATTCCAGGCATCGCCCATCAGGGCAGCCTGCAATTCGGGGTGCCGGGCCTCGAGTGGCTGCTCGGCAAACTGATTTTTCCCGGCGTGGCAGCGAGCGACATCTACTTGCATCCGGCGGCGCGCGCCGCCTGGGTCGGCATGCTGGCCACCGCCTTGAACCTGCTGCCCGTCGGACAACTGGACGGCGGCCACATCGTGTACGCGTGTTTTCCGCGGCGCCACGGCGTGGTCTCGATCGTGGTCGCGCTGCTGCTGCTGCCGCTCGGCGTGTATTGGTACGGCTGGACGGTCTGGGGCCTGGTGCTGCTGATCGTCGGACGCCGGCATCCGATGGTCTACGATAGCGGCGTGCTCGATCCGGGGCGCCGCAAACTGGCGCTGCTGGCGCTGGCGATTTTTCTGCTTTGCTTTACTCTCGCGCCGGTGGCCACCGGTGGGCTGTGATCCGCCATGAAGATCACCGCCACCATCATCACCTTCAACGAGGAGCGCAACATCGCGCGCGCCATCGAGAGTCTGCGCTGCTGCGACGAAATCCTGATTGTCGATAGCGGCTCGACCGACCGCACCACCGAACTGGCCGAAAACCTGGGCGCCCGCGTGATCGAAGCCAACTGGCGCGGCTACGCCGGGCAGAAGAACTGGGCCGCCGAGCAGGCCACCCACGACTGGATTCTCTCGCTCGACGCCGACGAAACTCTCAGCGAAGCCCTCGAAGCCGAGATCTGGAATCTGAAGAAGTCCGGCCCCCGCTTCGATGGCTACACGATGCCGCGCCTGGCCCGCTACATGGGCCGCTGGATTCTCCATTCCGGCTGGTACCCCGATCGCAAGCTGCGCCTCTACGACCGGCGCCAGGCCAAGTGGGTGGGCGATTTCGTGCATGAGAGCGTGGCCGTCCGCGGGCGCGTCGGCCACATGCAGGGCAATCTGCTGCACTTCACCTGCGAATCGCTCGCCGAGCATATTAAGACGATGGAGCGCTACACGACGCTGGCCGCGCAGGAAATCGCCTCGCGGCGCATTCAGGTGCCGCTCTACCGCGTGTTGTTCTCGCCCCCCTGGGCGTTCTTCAAGAGCTACTTCGTCAACGCCGGTTTTCTCGATGGCTCCGAGGGCCTGACCATTTCCTACATGGCCGCGTTTTACACGTTTCTCAAATACACGAAAGCGAGAAACATGAGCTGATGCGCATCCTGCATCTGGATGCCGGGCGCGAAATGCGCGGCGGCCAATGGCAGGTGTTGCGGCTGATCGAAGGGCTGGCCGCGGCCGGAGTCGAATCCACGCTCCTCGCGCGCCCCGGCGCGCCGCTCGCCGCCGCCGCGCGCGAACGCGGGTTTCGCGTCGCGCCGCTCGGCTTCGTGCGCGCCGCGCTGCTCGGACGCCGGCACGATCTGGTGCATGCCCACGACGCCCGCTCCCACTCGATTGCCGCTATCGTGGGCGGCGCGCCGCTGGTGGTCTCCCGCCGCGTCGCCTTTCCCGTCGGTTCGCGCTCGAAGTACGCGCGCCCGCGCCAGTATCTTGCGGTCTCCGAATTCGTCCGCGGCGTGTTGGTCGCCGGCGGCGTCCCGGAAGCGAAGATCGCCGTCGTCTACGATGGCGTGCCGGTGCTCGAAGCTTCCGCCGGCGACCGCGTTCTCGCGCCAGCCAATTTCGACGATCCGCAAAAAGGCGCCCTGCTGGCGATGGAGGCGGCCAAGCTTGCCGGCGTCGAGCTGCTGCTCACGTGCGACCTCGAGCGCGACCTGGCGCAGGCCGCCATCTTCGTCTATCTCACCCACGCCGAAGGCCTCGGGTCGGCCGCGCTGCTCGCCATGTCGGCCGCCGTGCCCGTCGTCGCCAGTCGCGTCGGCGGATTGCCCGAAATCGTGCGCGATCGCGAAACCGGCCTCCTCGTCGACAACGAACCGCGCGCTGTCGCCTCCGCGATCGCCGAGCTTGTCCGCGATCCCGCCCTTGCCCGGCGCCTTGGCCAAGCCGCCCGCCGTGCCGTGGTCGAGAATTTTACCCCGGACCACATGGTGCGCCGTACCATGGAGGTTTATCGAAAGGTGCTCTCATGATCCCAGCCTTTTTCGCGGCGCCCTTCGGGGCCTTCTCCACTGGCCTCTTTAGCGATGCCTGGTTCGCTCTTCTGTTCGGCTGGCTCACCGGTAGTTTTCTCAACGTCTGCATCTATCGCTGGCCCCGCGATCTCTCGGTCGTTCGTCCGCGCTCGCATTGCCCCGGCTGCGAAGCCATGATCGCCTGGTACGATAACGTGCCGCTCCTCAGCTTCGCCATTCTCGGCGGCCGCTGCCGCCACTGCCATGAGCGTATTTCGGCGCGCTACCCGGTGGTCGAGGCGCTTACCGGCGCCCTGTTCTTTCTGATCGTGTATCGCTACAACCTCTCGCCCCTCGCCATCAAGATGTGCGTCTTCAGCGCCATGCTCGTGGTCCTGTTCTTCACCGACCTCGAAGAGCGCATCCTTCCCGACGAGATCACCCTCTGGGGCACCGTAATCGGTCTCGTCTTCGCCACCTTCGCGCCCACCGAGGACGTCACCAGCCACCTCCTGCTCTGGTTCGCCGGCCTCGGGGCCAAGGGCTGGATCACCAACCTCGCCGCCGCCGCGCTGGCCGCCTTCCTGCCCGCCGGCATGCTCTGGTTCGCGGGTTGGATGTATCAGAAGATCCGCCATCGCGAAGGCCTTGGCTTTGGCGATGTCAAAATGGTCGCCCTGCTAGGCTGCTTCCTCGGCCTCGAAGCCGGCCTGTTCACGCTGGTCGTAGGCTCCTTTTTCGGCGCGATCCTGGGCCTCGCTTACATCAAGCTCGCCCATAAGGACGCCGCCACTTACGAACTCCCGTTCGGCACATTTCTGGCCGCGGCCGGACTGATCGTGGTAGCCTTCAGCCCCAAGCTTCTCGGCTGGTGAGTAACTCGCCCCGGGGAGCCGCGAAACAAAGGCGATGGCGCTCGCCGGAATTAAACCCGCTGGCGCCGCCCGCACCCTGTTTATACCCCTGCCCGGCGCTGTCCTGCCGCCAATTAGAAGCGGGCAAATCAACTGTGTTACTCTGAAACTTCCACGTGTGCCAGCGCGCGTCAGCGAAGCTCTTGTTCTGCGTACCTATCCGCTCCAGGAGGCGGACCTGGTAGTCAGCTTCTTTACGCGGGATCAGGGGAAATTGCGCGGCGTGGCCAAGCGGGCGCGGCGTCCGAAAAGCACTTTCGGAAGCGGGCTGGAGCGGTTATCGCACGTGCGGATGGCTTACTTCCAGCGGGAGAGCCACGAACTGGTNNGGCCAAGCGGGCGCGGCGTCCGAAGAACCCGTTCGGAGCCGGTTTGGAACGGTTGTCATATGTGCGGATGGCGTATTTCCAGCGCGAAACGCGCGAGTTGGTCGGCCTGGACGGGTGCGAATTAATCCATTCGCAATTCGGGCTGGCGTCGGACTACTGGGCTGGCGTGGCGCTGGATTACTTCGCGGAGGTGACGGAACAGATGTTGCCCGACGCGGAGCCGAACGAAAAGTTCTTCCGCCTTCTGCTGGCTGTGCTGGATTACTTGCGAACCGCGGCCGGGGACGGCGCGTGGCGGGCCGTTACCTATTTTTCGCTGTGGGCCGTTCGCCTTTCCGGGTGGCTGCCGGAATTGCACGTTTGCCTCGGCTGCGGCAGCCTGCTAGACGATCCCGGGTCGCCCGAGCGCGCTTTCTTCAGCCGCGACCGGGCGGGATTGGTTTGCGGCCATTGCCGGACGGCGCTCGGCGGCGGCCGGGAGTTGAGCGTGGAATCGAGAGCGGTCGCCGCCGAAATGTTGCGCACGCCGGTGGGGCAACTTTCCGGGCCGAAATGGAGCCAGGCCACGGCGGCGGACCTGCGCCGCTTCCTGGTGGAACGGATTGAATCGCACGTCGAGCGCCGGCTGGTAACGGCGCCGTTATTGGAGAACGCTATGTAGCGGCCGGGCATGCCCGGTTCGTATCGACGCCCAACGTAAGGTATACCGATGTCATCGTTTCAAGAAATCGTCTTCAAGCTGAAACAATACTGGGCCGAACGCGGCTGCATCATTCAGGAGCCCTACGACGTGGAAGTGGGCGCCGGCACTATGTGCCCGGAGACATTCCTGCGCGTGCTTGGCGCCGACCCCTACCGCGTGGCCTACGTCCAGCCCAGCCGCCGTCCGGCCGATGGCCGCTATGGCGACAACCCCAACCGCCTGTTCAAACACTCGCAGTTGCAGGTGATCCTCAAGCCCTCGCCGAACGATGTCGTCGAGCTGTATCTGGCGAGCCTCGAAGCGATCGGCATCGACCTCCGCAAGCACGACATCAAGTTCGAAGAGGATAACTGGGAATCGCCCACGCTGGGCGCCTGGGGCATCGGCTGGCAAGTCATGTTGGACGGCCTCGAGATCACGCAGTTCACTTACTTCCAGCAATGCGGCGGCATCGATCTCGACTTAGTCCCCGCCGAACTGACTTATGGCCTGGAGCGGCTTACCGCGTTTCTTCAGGTGAAGGACAGCGTGTACGACATCGAGTGGGCCAAGGGCGTTTCCTACGGCGACGTCCGCTATCGCGACGAGCTCCAATACTCGGTTTATAACTTCGAAATGGCCGACATCGCGATGCTCTGGAAGCTATTCGAACTGCACGAGGGCGAAGCGTCCCGCCTGCTGAAGCTGTACAATCCGAAGGCCGCCGACAAGCAGCGTTTCCCGTTACTACCGGCGTATGATCAGGTGCTGAAGTGCTCGAACATCTTTAATACGCTCGATGCGCGCGGCGCCATCAGCGTCACTGAGCGCGTCGGCGTCATCCAGCGCGTGCGAAAACTCGCAGTCGGCGTGGCGCATGCCTGGGCCGATCAACGGCAACCGGCCGTGGCTGAGGTGGCGCAATGAGCGATCTTCTCCCCTTCCTGCTCGAAATCGGCACCGAGGAAATTCCCGATTGGATGATTCCTGCGGCCCTCGAAAGCCTGCGCGTGCTTTTCGAGAAGTTGAATATCCCGCACGAATCGGTGACGCTGGATGCGACGCCGCGACGCCTGGTGCTGCGCGCCGCAGGCTTGCCGGCGCGCCAGGCCGATAGCGAGGAGCGCGTTCTCGGCCCCGCTAAATCCGCGCCGGCGAGGGCCGTGGCCGGCTTCGCCCGCAAGCAAGGCGTGGCGCCCGAAGCGCTCACCGTCGAGTCCACACCGAAGGGCGATTACTACACCTTCGTCAAGACCGTCGTCGGCCGCGCCACGCGCGATATCCTCGCCGAGTCTCTGGGCGGTATCATCCTGGGACTCACTTTTCCCAAGACCATGTATTGGACCGGCAAGGGCGGCCCGCGCTTCATCCGGCCCATTCGCTGGATCGTCGCGCTGCTGGGCGAAGAGGTGGTGCCGTTCGAATTGGCCGGCGTCCGCTCCGGTGCGGTCACTTCCGGCCATCGCCGGCTGGGCGCGCGCGAGATCCCGGTTACTATAGCCGACTACGAGCAGCGCCTGCGCGAGAATCACGTCATTCTTTCCGCCGAAGAGCGCCGAAATAAGATTCACGACGAGCTGAAGACCGTGCGCGTGAAGCCCGACCCGGCATTGGTCGAGACACTGGTTTACTTGACTGAGTATCCCGCGCCCATCGTGGGCGGCTTCGATGCGGAATTCCTCGCGCTTCCCGAAGAAGTATTGGTCACCGTGATGCGCCACCACCAGAAGTACTTTTCGGTGGAGGACGAGCGCGGCAAGCTGGCGCCCGAATTTGTCGCGGTGATGAATATCCCGTCCGACCCCGAAGGTTTCGTTCGCCGCGGCAATGAGCGTGTGCTGCGTGCGCGGTTCAACGACGCGCGCTTCTTCTGGGAGACCGACCAGAAGAAGAAACTCGCCGATCGCAAGGGCGACCTGGCCAACGTCACCTTCCAGGCCAAGCTGGGCAGCTACCTGGCCAAGACCGAGCGCATGATGGAACTGGCCGCCAAGTTGGGCGGCGATGCCGACGCCGTGCGCGCCGCCGAACTCTGTAAGATCGATCTCACCACCGAGCTGGTCAAGGAATTCACCGAACTGCAAGGTGTGGTGGGCGGTCTCTACGCGCGCGTGCAGGGCGAGAGCGACCCCGTCTGGCAGGCCATCTACGATCACTACAAGCCGGAGAGCATGGAGGACGCCATCCCGCGAAATCGCACCGCGCAGATTGTGGCGTTGGCCGACAAGCTGGACACCCTCCGCGGCTGCTTCGGCGTGGGACTCATCCCCACCGGATCGCGCGACCCCTTCGCGCTGCGGCGCGCCGCGCAAGGCGTGGTCCGCATCCTGATCGAGGGCCGCTTCGACCTTTCCCTGTTCGATTTCCTCGGCG
>PMKM01000194.1 GCA_003157745.1 Bryobacterales bacterium
CCCGACCACCAGGGGCTTCACGTGAGACAACTTCAGCGGCTCTCGAAGCAAGGGATTGTCGTACAGGTAGATCTGGCCGACCGAGAGATAATTGGCGGCGCGCCAGTAGGCGTCCATTTTGCCGAGTAGTTCGCTGCTCAGTGGATCGTTCGCCCGGGTCGTCTTCTCTTGCTTCCCAATCGTACCGTTGGCTTCAACAGCCGTTGATCTATCGTCAGGCTTCTCAACGCTCGTTTCAATCATTGTTCAGTCTCCTGCTCCCGCATGCACGGCATGCGCCTTCGATTCGATGCATATCAGTAAGTCGTTCCAGGACTTGACGAACGCCTCGGCACCCTCGTACTGAAGCTGCTCGGCCAACTTAGCGGCGTCTATGCCACCGCGGGCGAAACGGTCCAGCACAATCTCGCAGTCCCCGCCATCGACGGGTATTGCATTGGGGACTTGCCCATGATCGGCAAACGCCAGCAGGATGGCCTCCGGCATCGTGTTCACCGTATCCGGAGCCGCTAGACCGCCGATGTACAGAGTGTCCGAGGCCCTCGGATCCTTCGTGCCGGTACTTGCCCAAAGCAGGCGCTGCGCGAAAGCGCCTTCCGCCGCCAGTTGCAGCCACTGCGGCGACATCAGTAGATCGCGATAGGCCTTATACGCCTGCTTGGCAACGGCGATCCCAAGACAGTCTCTCAGTCCATCGGGCTCCTTACCCGCAATCGACTTATCCCACCGGCTGATAAAGATGGACGCGACGGAATGAACAGCCGGATTGAGTTTGGCTTCGATCCGCCTTGCAATGCCCCGCATATAGGCGCCGGCAGCTCGCAAGTATTGATCGCGGGAGAAGAGCAAGGTTACATTGACGGGAATACCGGCAAAGATGGCGTCTTCAATCGCGGAGAGTCCTTTCGCAGTTCCCGGAATCTTAATGAATAGATTCGGCCGGTTCGCCGAAGCGAATAACTGCTTGGCGGCGGCAAGCGTCTTCACGGGCTCGTCCGCCAGAAGCGGAGATACCTCCAACGACACCCAGCCGTCCACGCCGTTCGTGGCATCGTGAATGGGCCGGAACAAGTCGGCTGCCCTTGTCAGATCTTCTAGCGCGAGCTCGAAGAACAGCTTCTCACCGGTTAGTGCGGCTTGCATCTTTCCGCGAATCGCTTCATCATAGAACGCGGTGTCGCGGATGGCATGATCAAAAATGCTCGGATTTGAGGTGAGCCCGGTGATTGATAGCTCCCGGATGTAGCGTTCGAGCGTGCCGCTTGTGAGTAATCCCCGCGTAATATTGTCGAGCCAAAGGCTCTGACCCATGTGGTGCAGTTGTTCTGTGGGTTTCATGGTCATCTCCAATTCAAAAAAGCGGAAGTTGCGTTGAACCGGCCGCACCGCCGTCGACGATCATGGACGTCCGCTCCGGCGGACGCCCGCGACCTAACTCAAAGGCCGCTCAGGGAAAGAGAAGACTTGAGCTCCGCTTGCTGCAAACCAATATGGCGGCCGGCCGTAGTGAAAGTGGAGCCTATTCTCACACTCCCGGGTAATCGGCATGGACTCGGCGTTCCCCGGACCGTTCTTGATGGCTTCCCGGGTGAGGCCGACGTAGACTTTGGAATCCGTCCCCCTAACCCATCCCATCCATGCCGGTGCAACCAGCAGCTTCTTGCCCGGCCACCAATTCCGCGTTGCCTCCCTTGAGATTTGCGTTTGTTTCGTAAATCCAGCAGCAACTGTGCACGTACAGCGCCAACCCTCCCGCTCGTGTCCGAATTGTGGAATGGTCTGTAAGGCCCTGTGAATGCTTGAGCTTGCGAGCCAACGCGGTTTTTCGCTACGCGCCCGCCAGCACGATGGGGCGACCAGCGCTGGCATCCCCCTTTCCGGGGGCCGAATCGATCCGCAGTTCATTGGGGGCCAGGAAGATCGGGCATGCTAACGGAGGCGCCGGCCCGCTTCGGACCCATTACTCGTATCAGCGGAGATTCTTGCTCGGCGGCGAGTTCACAACTCACTGAAGGAGAACCATTTATCCCCAATTGCACTTTTGGACATGCACCCTTTCCCCTGCCCGGAAAGCCACTTGGCCAGGCGGTTTCCAGCCCGTGCCTCGTCGCGTCATCCGGTTCGCTCCGCTGAATCTGTCGAGAGGATCGTCCGGCCAACAGCGCCCGGCAGCGCGGGACCGTCGATGGTCAGCCTGAAATCGCAAAACCCCGCGCTGCGTTTCATGCCCGATGGACCAGTGCCGGCCGCATTCCTTGCCTGAAGTTCCGAGGAACCGCCGTGGACGCGTAGTCCTGGGGGGGGAATGCCGCAAGGCAAATCCTGCACTTTGGGAGACAAGAAACTGCAGTTGCCGATGCCGCCGCGCAGCGGAACCATCGGCGACTGCGCGGCAAAGAGCGAATCGCCGTCGGCAAGGCGCTGGGACATTATAAGATGGCCAAGCATTTTCACTATCGCATTCGAAGCAATCGATTCACCTGTGAGCGCAACCAGGCGAGCATCGAACGGGAAGCTGCGCTGGACGAGATCTATCTCATCCGCACCACGGTGCCCACAGCATCGGCATCCAGCGAACAAGCGGTCCGCCACCACAGAGAGTTAGCCAAGGTTGAGCGGGCGTTCCGCAGCCTGAAGAGCGTCGACCTAAGGATCCGGTCGATCCACCATCATCTGGAGGAACGCGTCTGCGCCCACGTGTTCCTCCGCATGCCGGCGTATTACGTGGAGTGGAACATGCGCCAAGCGCTTGCCCCGATGCTATTTGACGACTATGAGTGCTCTCCCACAGTTTGGGATCAAGCTGCCGCCACACNNCGTGGGGAGGAGATGGTATATGGGATGGCTGACGCGCGTATGTTCGCTCATGATTTGTCGCTCCGATCCGGCGTTGCCGCCAGAGTATCGCCGATACTCGCCTGTGCTTTTGGCTCGCGAACACTTCAGTCTGCCGCGGTTTCCCGGCGATCCGCTTGAGCGTGAAGGCGCTGTTCCGTCCCTTCCGGGTTCCTTTCCGGTTCCAGTCTCTCCGTTCGACTGGTGCGGACAACCCCGGCCGGGTCGGGCTCAACCCGCTTGTGGCCTCTGTAATCCGAGTGGTGAATCACATTGTCGTAGGCGTCCTTGATCAAGTCCTGCAGCGGGATGACGCTGCCATTGACGCGTTGTTCGTCGAGCAGGTCCAGATCCACGTCGGCGACCACCAATTGCTCCTGGTTGATGGTGCCCTCGGCCGCGATCCCGTCCCGCGCGAAGAAGTAATCCGACGGTGTCANNGCGGACGCGGCAGAAGCCTTCGCGCCCGTCCGTGCAGGAGGGAACGAACAGAATCTCGGCGCCGGCCTCGGCCATCACCCGGGCCACCTCGGGAAACTCCACGTCGTAACAGACCAGGATGGCGATGTTGCCGAAGTCGGTGTGGTAAAGATACAGGCCGTGGCCGCGGCTGAGCTGGTAAGGGCCACTCTCGGTGGGGGTCAAGTGGACTTTCTTCTGGCGGAACACTTGTCCGTTGGGCGTGAACAGATGCGCCGCGTTGAAGACTTTGCCCCTCTGGATGACGGGGTGGGTCCCGGCGACGATGTAGATGCCCGTTTCCCGCGCCAGCCGCATGAACAGCGCCTCATAGTCGGGCGCCAGTTGGGCGAGGCGGCGCACTGCCAGCGCCGGCGCGGGCTCATTGATGTAGCTGAGAAGCTGCATCGTGAAGAACTCGGGGAACAGCACGAAGTGGCTGCTGTAATCCTTGGCGCTGCGAACGAAGAACTCGACCTGGCTCGCGAAGTCCTCGAAGCGGCTGATCGGCCGGAGCAGATACTGGACAACGGCGATGCGCACGCGGCGCGGCCGCGCAGTTCCCCGCAAGGCTTCCGCGGCGGCTTGCTCCAAAGCCGCGTGCTGGAGGCTCGCCTGCAAACTGACCGACGAGGTGTATTCCGGGTTTAGCCATTCCAGCACCGTGGCGAAACCGCGCGATTCGGTGTCTTGCAGGTAATTCGGGATGACATCGAGAACCACCAGCCCGTTCTCAAGCTGGAAGGTGAGCGAGGGGTCCCTCCGCTTGCCGGCGACCACCTCGGCCACGTATTCCTTCGGCGACATCTGTTCGGCGACCACGGCGTAGCCGGCAATGCGGCCGCCGGTGAGCAGCCGCTTCAGCCCACGCTCCCGGATCAACTCTTTGCGCGCTTCGTACAGAAGAGTGCCGATGCCTTGGTGGCGCGCCTCGGGGGCCACCCCTATGTCGGCGCCATAGAAGGTCTTGCCGAGCGGATTGTGGGTATCGAAGGTCCCCTGTCCGGTGATCGCCGACCAGTGGGCGGACTCCGCATAATCGTCCCAGTCGATGATCAGCGCGCTGGCCGAACCCAGGATGCGGCCGGTCTTGTCCGCGACCACCAGTTGGCCCTCAGGGAAGACCTCGAGATGGCGCGCCAGTTGCTCGGGCCTCCAGGGCGGCTCGCCCGGAAACGCATGCCGCAGTTGTTCGATTACCGCCGGGATGTCGTCGCGGGTCATCTGCCTCACGCCGAACTGCTGCAACGGATCACCCGTCGTGTCCATGTTTGGAAGCTCCTCAACTCCCTGTCAAAAGCATGCTTTTTCAGAAGTCTGGTTCCCCGCTACCGCGTTCATCGCCGCCGGCGCGGGGGCCGCGGCGCGCAGCCAGCGGGATAAGCCCAGGTTCGGGCACGCACTGCGGGCCATCGTGCCAAGAATGAGCGACGCTACAGACTTTGAACGACTTCGGATAGATCGGAAACGGAAAGCTGGCTCGGGCGCCCTGCTTCGAGCTGCCGACTCCTGCGTAGGACATCAGACCTACAGCCGCGAGCAGTACCGAAGCGTGAATACTCCAGACGGGGATTCTCACATGAAGTCCTCTGTCAGTGGAACAACTTCGCACGTATGGGCCTTGAAGTCGAACTCCAGTCGCTGCCCGCTCCTACTTGCGCTCTTAGCAGGCATCTTCGTGAGCAGCGGGCCCCAACATCTCTTTGAACTGGACGCAGCTCTCGCGGTTGAAGTATCCCACGCGAACATGACAGCTCAATGAACATGATCTGCGGACGGTTGCCCTCCGTACCTTCGGACCGCGGATTGCGCACACATGTCGACGCGCAGCACTTCTTGCCGGATGGATGGCAGGAGTTGCACATGGTCACTCAATGGAACCCGGTATCCATCTTGTGTTCGCATTACATTCGACTTTGGTCCGCAATCTGCGCTGCTGGATGGAGAAGAGGTGAGAAATGACGACCGTGTCCAAGGGAGCAGCGGCGATCTCCGTCCCTTCACCAGTCGCGCACCGGGAGCAGGAGAAACTCCTCGCCCAGATGCGTGCGCTCCTCGTCAGCGTCGACGCCGGCGGGCGTGAAACGTACGAGCGGTGGCGGCCAAGCCTTCGGCGACGCGCTTTCGTTCCGGGCGCCCGCAATTTCGCCGAATACCTCGCATTGCGCCGGACGGACTTGCGGCCGTTGCAAACTGCCCTCATGCCGCTCGGACTCTCGTCCCTCGGCCGCTGCGAGGGCCGCGTGCGGCCGAATATTGAAGCGGTGATCGAAGCCCTTGCGGCGCGATGCGGGGAGCCGGTGAAGCGTCCGGCGACGACCGCGCGGGCCTTCTTTCGGGGCGAACGATTGCTCAAAACGGAAACGGCGCGGGTCTTTGGACCGCAACGCTCGAACCGCGCCGTGCGAATCATGGTCACGCTGCCCACGGAAGCCGCGGACGATGCCGACCTCATCGCCGCGCTCGTGAGCGCCGGCATGGATGCCGCGCGGATCAACTGCGCCCACGACGACGCCGATCGATGGCGCAGGATGGCCGCGCACGTCCGGGCAGCCGAGCGGCACCTCGGCCGGCGTTGCGTCGTGTACGCCGATCTCGCAGGGCCGAAGGTCCGCACGCTCGACGTTCACGTGCGCCACGACGCGCGGGTCCGCATCGGCGACCGGATCGCGCTCGTGCGGAGGTTGCACGATGCGAAGCCCGACGAACCGGCGATCACCTGCACAATTCCGGCGATCTTGGATCGCCTGCGCGACGGCGACCCGATGTGGATCGACGACGGAAAGATTGGCTGCGTGGTGGAACGCGTCGATCCGTCGCGCGCCGACCTTCGCATCACGCAAGCGACGGAGCGCGGCAATCGGCTGCGGCCGGACAAAGGCCTCAACTTTCCTAAGACGGAGATCCCGGCGCCGCCTCTCAGCGCCGCCGACCGCGCGGCGCTTGCCGCGATCCTCGATGTGATCGATGTCGTCGGATACTCGTTTGTGCGCAAGGCTTCGGACATCGAAACGCTGCAGGACGAACTCGCCCGGCTCGGCCGGCCTATTCTGCCGCTCGCGCTGAAGATCGAAACGCTCGAAGGCGTCAACAACCTGCCCGAGCTGATCGTGCAGGCNNCCAGCCAACCGCCGTGATGATCGCGCGCGGCGACCTTGCGGTCGAGATCGGATATCGGCGTCTCGCCGAGATGCAGGAAGAGATCCTCTGGCTCTGCGAGGCCGCCTCCATTCCGGTCATCTGGGCGACGCAAGTGCTCGATGAGTTTGTCAAGACGGGCATGCCGACGCGTGCGGAAATAACGGACGCCGCTATGGCCGAACGCGCGGACTGCGTCATGCTCAACAAGGGCGCACACGTCGTTCGAGCCGTCGAAGTGCTCGACGACCTCCTCCCGTTGATGGAGGCGCACCAGACGAAGAAGACCTCGCGCATGCGCGCCCTACATTCCTGGTTGCAGGATTGACGCCTTCGATAGCCCGGCATCTGCATCGGCAAACTCGAAAACCCGATCCGGTTTTGCCTCGGGTCGTCAATCACAACCCCACGCAGAAAGTCGCGGCGACACACTCTGAGCACTTGCTCGTTGAGTGCGGCTACCCATCGGCCGACAGCCGTCTTATACGCTTGCCGTAAGCGCTCCACGTCAGTTGTTGCCATCTCGATCGCCTGGTGTACGCTCCGAATGTTGCAACTTGAAGGGGAATCCACTCGGTCACCCGGATGGAACTCGGAGCCTCTGAAATACCCCAGGCAGAAGGCATCACATACTCAGACAGGCCTCGCTGAGCGCCCGAGGCTGTCTCTAGGGCTATGGTTGAATCACGGCTCTCAATTGATATCGGCGGAGACGAAAATGGGCTTGAGCAGGTACTCGGATAACTGCTGGACCGATAGCTTCGCGCTTTCCGGGTTGGCTTCGCCGAGAACCCAGAAAACGTGTTTGTTCTCCTTGTCGGGTTCGATTGTAATTGTCAACCGCTGCTCCGGGAAATCGGGGTGTACCGTGACGTGGAGGTCGTTGTTGTCTAAGGTCAGGACCAGTTTCTCGCCGTGCATTCCAGGAACGTAAACCTCGCATTCGAACGCTCTTTGAGATATGCGCACCGCCGTCTGCCCGGCGCGCTCCTCATGATTGTTGAAGTCGCCTACATCAACCGTGATCGAGGAAACCAGCGCGTTCCATGCGTTTAGTGCGCCGGGGACTTGCTTCTTCGAATGCTTCGCCCGGTCGACCTTGTTCTTGTTCGCACTTCTCTTGGCCCATGCTGCGGCCCGGTCCTTCTTCATGGTCACAAACATCTCATCGATCCAGTTCATGTGGTTCTACTCCGGTTACATCGAGCCAATGACTCCGTTTCGGCGCTCGGCGCCTTCAAAAACCCCGCCGCCAGTCGCGGCGTGCATCGGCGACGCGATGCCGGTTAAACTCAGCGCGATGACAGGATTCATCGGCGGTATGTCTTTATCAAGCAGCAATCCACTGCCCAGTCGCTGGCAAGAAACGCGCTTTCATGAATCTGTAACTATTTCGGCGTCTCTGAACCCGGCGGATCTGCCGGCCGGCCTTGTGGCCTGCCGCCCGCGATACTCCTGGTGCTGCCGTCGGCAAGTGGTCCGCAGGCCGCTCGGGTGCCGCCGCTAAATCCGCCTCTACCGCAGCAGCCAGAGTTTGATCACTTGCGTAAGACTCATCTAACTAAGTAGCGTCACCATCGGAATCGGCCAGTACACCCGCGGCAGGCCTGTGAGACCCAGCGAGGGCGCTAGGCAATGTCGGCACCCTCGCTAACGAAAAGATCTTTGCAAATAGCACCCACACATCGCCGGAAATCATATCGCCCGCGGACAGCTTGATGACACCGCCTGGCACCGGGTCACGAAGCGGCATCTCCCTGGCGCCGCCGTCGCGAATATGGTGCGCGAATGTCTTATGGCCTTCTCTCTCGATACATTCGCTTCAATTCACAGACGCAGTACTTCATCATCATTCCGTCTTCTCTCTGCACCGCATACGCGAATTCCTGAAGAAGGTTCGAATATTCGTGCTCTTGCTTTTCCTCGGAATTCAGCTTGTGTGTCCGGCTTGCAGCCGGGAAGGTAGCCTTGGTCGTCGGCATCGAGGCAGTCTCCTCATCTGCACACGGCAACTCTGCCGCATTACGTACTGGCGCCCGCGCCCCTGACAGTTCTCAGTTCGGTCCTGGACTGTGCCGCAGCTTCCGCCGTACCAATACTGGGCCGACCAAATCGTTCCTGGGAGAGAATGGCCCGTTGGATGTGCTCAAACTCCGAGCGACGATCCGAGATGACTCTCGCCATGTCCATGAGTTGCCCCTGCCCGCTCTTCCGGCCCGATCCGTTTGTCCAAGCCATGGGCGCACCTCCGATCCCTGCTCCGAGGAGTAGGGCCGTCACGCCCATTCCGAATCAGGCACCACTTCTATGGCTCGGCGCTATCGGGCACGAACTGACCCTTCGGCTCTAGTTCGTCTCGTTCGTCGGTGTCCGGGTGGCCTCAAGGGTAGCAACTTAACGTCGTGGAGTATGTTCAAAAGTGCTCACCCCACCGAAAAGCAGAACGCCAAGAGCGCAGGCTCCCGGTAAGGCGAGAGCGATTGTCAGAAACAGAGTGGCGAAGGTCGTCTCTACCAGGGCCGCGTCTCCTTGACGCCATAGGCCAGCCGAAGGCCCTCCTGAATGACGCCGGTTTCAAAGGAAGTAATCCGGATCCGGTCAGGAAGCTGAGCGCAACCTTGCCGCCCTCGCTCGAGACACTGATTTCATCCACTGTCTTGCGCAAGTGACCGCAGTTCCCCGGCGGAGCAAACGCGACGAAGTACTCTAGCAGCCGCGTCCGCAGGACCGCGCTGCACTCGACGAAAGTGCCCAGCAGAGCGGTCAGGAACAAGTACGCCAATTCGGCCGCTCTTCCGGGTACCTCGTGTTCTCAGACGCGCTTCCACACCCGGGAAACCAAATTCGGCAACTGCATGGCACGTCTCCCGCTTCGCCGTTTCACTCGCCGCGGCTCTGCCAGACGTTGTCCACTTGCTCCAGGGATAGGTCTGGCCTCGGCGGTTGCCAACTCAGCGCCGGTATTGGCGATGCGCGCTGCCGCCCAACCCGCCCAGATCGATGATCACCGCGACCAATAGCCACAAGAGATTGATTCCCGTTGTCGGCATGCCGCTGTTCAGTTCCCATGCGTACACGATCGTGGTCAGCGGCAGGAAAATGAAGCCCAGTACCGGCAGCAGCAGGCCACCGTGGAATGCGCGCTGCAGATAGGTCGAAAAGAACCACATCAACGCGAGCGCGACTCGCGGAAACATCAGCAGGATGAGCAGAAAGAAGCAAGGCATAGTCAGTCTCCAGCCGGGAAGTACAAACCGGCGCAATGCGCCATTACGGAATTTGCGGTACACGATCTTCCGCCCGCAGCCACTCTCTCACGTACTCGAACCAGTGCTGGGACGAAGAAGAACCAATCGACGGGAAACACGGCTACCGCTGCCAACAACTGATATGTTTTCACGGATACCTCTCATTTATTCAGGCAAGTTTTGATGCCCGTTATCGGCTCGATCATCTGTCTCGCCGTCAAATCCACAGCACGCGCCGTTCCACTGGGCCGAAGTCACTCGCAACCAGGGGCAGAGACCGCAGACTCGATCTCGCGGGTCGCCTGTCGGCAAATCTCGCATTTCCAGATGCAGCCTTTGCATCGCACCTTCGCTGACTTTCCGCTATCCCCGCGCTGGCGATACCGAGCGCCAGCCCGTCTCGGATGCTCTAGAATAGCCCGTGGCCATGGATCGCGTGCCGAATTGCAGACCGGTTGTGTTCAGGAGAGAGTTCTCAAAGGAAAGAGAAGAAAACGGATGAAGCCACGCCCGAAGGATCAGATTCAAGGTCGCCTCCATGAATCAAATAGCAGATTCAAAGAGGACGCCGGGCAGGTCACGAACGATCCCGATTTTGCAGCCGAAGGTCAACACGAGAAACTCGGCCAGATTGAAAAGGTATTCGAAAAGTAAATGGGCCGGTTTCTAAACAGTTGCACTCGAGTTTGACGCTTAGAAGCAACCCCTTCGTGTTGCCACTATTTATCATTGTAATGTCGGTTCTAGGCGCCGGGGGCGCGTCCTATGGCCAAGACCACTGGGGCTACGGGTGGGGGCGGGGGCGTAGGGCTCGGCACCATCTTGGGCGTTCTTTCGGATAACCTACCTGCTCGGCGCCTTCCGCCGAGGCTACGCCTGCCACTGACGACCTTCTTATCGGGCTTTGCCTCCGGGCACTTGGTCTATTGGTGCTGGAAGACAAGGGTGAACGGCTTGTGGTCCGGCCTTGCGACGCTGACCATCATGGTGCCATCCGCGGCAAGGGTGTAGCGTTCTATGGTAATCGCACCGTATTGCGTGGTCGTCACCTTCAGAGCGTCGTGATCCCAACTGGTCTTGCTCTTGAGGTTTTTGCCCGTGCGAATCGTGGCGTCGTTCTCGGCGTCGGTGATGTCGCGGTAAAAGAAGGTCTCGGTAGCACCTTCATATGTGAAATTGCGAGAGACGGTGATGAGTCCTTGCCTCTCGTTGATCGTCACGGTGCCGGTTTGAACGACTGGCTGGCCGGCAAAATCGCTCCTGGTAGGCACCAGGGTCCAAGTACCGTTCAGGAAGTTGTGGTCGTGCGCGAAGGCGAAGACGACAAGAAGAAGCGTCGCTAAGACGGCCCCGACGAGTTTTGTAGGCGAGTATATCTTCATAAGAGTCCTCCTGGGACTTCCGCTTTTCAACGGAATCGCATGTAGCGTTCCGGATGTTAGAGCACGCGCGCTACCACTAAGGGGAAAACGCCAACGCAAGGAGTCTGGCGATGATGTGTGGTGGTATCCGGGTTTGACGACTGGGCTGGCGGAGCAACGGCTGCATTCGTTGCAAGAGAATTCTGCACCTGATTTTCTACCCGGGCGCAGCGTGCCGGGGACGCACGCGGGCTTCAATAAGTCCCGGGCCGATCCGGCGTCCGTCCCGGATCGGACGCCAGATCGGCGGTACTGCGCGCAGCCGGGAAATGCGCGGGCCACAAGAAAGTGCACCCGCACAGTTCCGTTTCGGCCGTTTGGCCTATGGCTCACCACATCGCCTTCCGTCGATGGACGGGTTCCAATTTCGCTTTAGAGCCGTTGGCCGGCAGAGTCGATCTTAGTTCGAAGAGGTGGCCTTTTGCACTGGAACTTGCAACTCGTTCACCACCTGTTGCACATTCGGAACCGCAGATGCGACGCTCTGGGCGCGCGCGCGCGTTGATTGAGAGTCGACATCGCCAGTCAGTGTAACAACTTCATTTTTGACGGCGTATTTTACTCTATCGTGCAGCTTTTCTGTAATCAGAGCCGCATCTAAGTTGTTTGCAATGCCCTTGTCAAGGTCCGAGTTCACGCTCCTGGTGTCACTCCCGGTTCCGGGAGTAATCACCGCAATCTCGTTCGACACAACTTGGGCGCCCGCGATGGAACTTGCAATGGACTCGGCTTGTGACTTGTCGCCGGCTGCTGCCACGTGTCCGCCCAGGGTCACGACGCCCTTGTCGCGATCCTGACTTACCGAGACGTCTTTCAAGCCAGCCTTATCCAGCGATGCACGGATGCTGGCGGAAACGTCGGCCGCCTTGTTGGACGTCGCCGAGCACCCGATCAGAGTCCCGATGACCACCACCGCCATCAGAGACAAGTATAGTTTGAGAGTGTTTGTTTTCATTGTTTTCCTTTTGATACATCAACATCTTGATACGAAAAGTCTTTTTACGATGGATCTTTTCCCCGAGTGGCTTGGACGCCCTTCAGAACCGCCAAACCCAAGAGCACGATTGCACCCGCTACGATCCAATGCCCGGCGATATGCAGCATCGTAGCTGCATAGATCAGCCCGCCGATCAAGATCAGGAAGCCGACAATGTAAATCCCGAATGACATGGCAACTTTTTGTTTTACGCCTGCGCCGACGCAGAGCTTAATGACGGTTACAGATCCGCGGCCGATACACTGTTCTTCGCCTAACCCGCTTTTTCACCCTGATCCTCGACGGTTATGACGCAGCCTGCGCCAGAGGCACCGCCGGCCCGTTGACCAGTTCCTCGAAAAGCGTCCGGTAATGAACCATTGCCTGACGCAATTCCTCCGTACTGGCCTCTCCTCGCGTCTGCCGCAGCGCGATCTCGTGAGCCGTGCGATAGTTTTTCAGTGCCAGTGGATGATCGACGGAGATATCTGCCGCCCTCTGTTCATAGCCGCTTAATGGATAGCCCCGCGTGGACATCACATCGGCCAGCAATTGGTCCGCCGCTGTTACGGCGCCGGCGGGGCCGTCCACGAAGCGCGCCTGGACATCGCGCCAAGCCGTTTGGAAGCGCGCCCGATCGGCCGCCGCAAGCGGCCGGACGTGCATCCCTTCGACTCGTTGTGCACGCTCTTCTAGTCCGGCTTCAGCGTGCCGCCGATTGCCGTCTTTATCCACGGCGCGCGCGTATTCAGCGGCACCGAACTGAGCGCGCAGTCTTTCAGTCCGGCGCTTCCGGTGCGATAAGAACGCGGCGACGCCTGCAGCCACGACTACCACGAATGCGGCGATCAAGATCCATTCTGTTGTGCTTATGTCCGATATACTCATGATCGATCTCTCCACACTTTCAGTACCACTTGTTTTCTATGAATCGTCGCTAACCGGATCGCAGGACGGCGGCTCAACGCGATTTACGTCGTTTCACTTTGTCGCACACGAAAGCAGCACCGGCCGCTACCCGCGAAAACGAGAATAGCTCCAGTCGCCGCCACCGAGTACAAACAACGCCAAAAGAATAATCAACACAGGCGTCGTCTTTTTGTTGTTCCATTGCAGTGCACTGCAGGTGGGAGACCAAAGCCGAACGTATGCGAACACAAGGTAGATCACGCCGTCATGTGCAGGTCCTGCCGTCCATTCAGGCAAGAAGTGCTGTTTCCGCCGCGATTGCGACGAGGGATACTCGCGCGCGCCGTTCTTTATGCCGGCGCAGTTCGAAGGACTGCCACGAGGGCTAAAGCGGCAACCGCCTGGAAACGGCCCGCAAAATGCGGACTCCTCGATATGCGTCTAACCTATCTATTTGCGGCGAGTGCCTCGATTCTGGTTCTGGCCGGCGCGGGCGCGGCCGTAGCAACGAAGGAGCGTGCTGGCGATCCGGCCCCCCGGAGTGTCGCTGTGGACGAAATACAGGCCGTAGCAGGGACGGCCGCGGTCGGTCCGGGGGCGACGGGGCCAAGGGTAACGCGTGCGCAGATTCTCTTGGACCGTGCCAGGTTCTCGCCGGGCGAAATCGACGGCGTCTACGGCGGCGATTTTGGCGTTGCGGTAAAGGGATATCAGGAAAGCCACGGTCTGAAGCCGACCGGCACAATCGATGCCGGGATGTGGCGCCTGCTCGATAGCGATACCGGCCCTCTTCTGTTGACCTACACGATTACCCAAGCGGATGAGAAGGGCCCGTTCCTGCCGCTACCAACCGAGGTCCAGGAAAAGGCGAAGCTGCGGTGGCTCGGCTTCGAAACGCCGCAGGAAGGACTGGGCGAGAGGTTTCATATATCGCCGAAACTGCTGGCCGAGTTAAATCCCGGCAGGAAACTGGACACGGTCGGGGAACGGATCACCGTGCCGAATGTGCGGCGCACCGTCGCGCGGCTGGCATTGCGCGTGGTGGTGTCGAAGTCAAAACGCACCGTGATCGCTTACGGCGCGGGCGATAAGGAACTGGCGCAGTATCCGGCGACCATAGGGGACTCGCACGATCCTCTGCCGATCGGCGATTGGACCATCGTCGGCATTGTGCATTACCCGTGGTTCAAGTGGGACCCGAAGCTCCTCTGGAATGTCGACCAGAAGCTCCCGATAGCGAATCTCGCGCCGGGGCCGAACAATCCCGTTGGCGTCGCGTGGATCGGCCTCTCCAAGGTGGACTATGGAATCCATGGGACGCCGGATCCCGGAAATATCGGGCACGGCGTGTCGGACGGGTGTATCCGGCTGACGAACTGGGATGTGGATGAGCTGTCGCACATGGTTCGGCGGGGCACGCCGGTCGTCCTAGAGGAGTGAGGTGAGGCTCCGGGTATGCACTGCCGGGTTGTTGCCAATGCTGCTCGCGGTTGGAGCGACCCCTTCCATTTTCGAGATGACGCCGCCCATTCCCGGACTCGTCCGCGCGGATCTGCGGGACAGTTTCGACGAAGTTCACGGCGGACAGAAGCATGAGGCGATCGACATTATGGAACCGAGAGCGACACCCGTTCGCGCGGTGGTGTCCGGAACCATCCGCAAACTGTTCCTCAGCAAACCGGGCGGCAACACGATCTACCTGTTCGACGAAATGGAAATGTATTGCTACTACTACGCGCACTTGGATGGGTATGCGGGAGGGTTGCGCGAGGGAATGCGGGTCGAGCGTGGGGACGTCATCGGCTTTGTGGGATCGACGGGAAACGCGGACGCCCGGTCGCCGCACTTACATTTCGCGATCACCGAGTTGGGGCCGGAAAAGCAGTGGTGGAAGGGCAAGGCCATTGATCCGTATCCGTTCCTGGTCGACGCGGTAAAGTGGGCGAGGTAGCGAACGATCTTCTCCCGTTAGCAGCCTCGCATGGTGGTTTCCCGGAAGAAGTTCCAGCGGATCTTGTGCAGCCATATCCGCGTTCGGCCAATTGGTCTCGTCAGGGCAGTCGAGGAATCGTGCGGATGATCACCGGCAACGGCCAGGTCCGGGATGCATGGGGATCAACGTCGATGTTCCCTGGGCCTTCTAATCGCTGGTCGGAGACCGCTGTACCGCTTGGCGGGAGCGCAATCGCCGTGAGGGCCGCAGCGTCGCCGGTCACCCGGCCTTTCAGGAATTCGTCGATATGCTGTTCCATTTCAGCGGGAAACCGAGGGGCGCGCCCGACCAGTTTCTCGCCGTACGCCTTGAGCATTACTTCTCTGAACACAGGAAGCGCGGCCCTGGCGCCCGTTTCATCGCGCCCGAGCGAACGGTTGTCGTCAAAACCTATACGGACGGCGACGGTGATTCCCTCGGGGCCATAAGTGGACCCCACGAAAAGTGCATCCCTGAACTGGTTTGTGGTTCCCGTTTTGCCCATCACGGCGAGCGGGAACCCGGGTGAGTCCAGTGCGTGAGCCGTGCCGGTCGGTACGCGCACCACGCCGCGCAGGCCCTCTTGAATCAGCGAGAGCGCGTCACTATCGACACCGATCGGAGACGACTCGCGTCCGCTGTCGGCCATTACCTCGTCCGAATTGCGCACGATCTTGCGGATTACATAGGGCTGGACCAGAATGCCGGAGGCGATCGTGCGATACGCATTGGCCAATTCCAGCAGAGTCACCTCGGACGCACCCAAGGCCGTGGTGACATAGGGCCGCAGTGGCGTCTGTATCCCAAGACTGCGCGCCGTATCGAGGACGCTCGAGACTCCGATCTTACCTGTGATCCAGATTGCCACCGCGTTCCTGGACTCCGCCAGCGCCATGCGGAGAGGGATCATGCCCTCGAATCCGCCGTCGTAGTTGGAGATCCATTTCACATCCTGCTGCCGGCCATTGGCGACGCTGATGGGTTCGTCCGGCACCACGGTAGCGAGGTTGAATGTTCCTTCGCGAAAAGCGGCAAGATAGACAATCGGTTTCATGGCGGACCCAGGTTGGCGCAGGGACTTCGTGACGCGGTTGAGATCGCTATATGCGCTCGAGCGGTCTTTATAGAACTGGCGGCCGCCTGTCTCGGCGAGGATGCCGGCATCGCTGTTCCTCAGCACCACCACCGCGCCCTGCACCAGGCCGCCGGCGCCGGCGCCGGCGTGGCGGCTCTCGTATAGCAAGAGGCCGCGCTCCAGCGCCTGGTTCGCAATTTGCTGCACTCCGGCGTCCACCGTCGAGTAGACCTCGATTCGCCCCAGCCGCAGATCCGTCACACTGAGTTCGGATTGGCGGCTTGTAAGTTCGTCGAGGATATTGCCGACGACGGCGGACGCCTCGATGATCTTCTCCTTGTGCTGCTCCACCACCTCAATCGGGCGCTGCTTGGCTCCTCGCGCCTGGTCGGGAGAAATGAACCCCCTGGCGGCCATCAGCGATAGGGTCTGGTTTCTGCGCTGCAAGACTCTGCCGGTTTCACTGGCGTTCGGTGCATAGTAGCGCGCCGATTTTGCAACGCCTGCCAGCAGCGCGGCCTTGTCCGCATCTTCCACAGTGAACGTGCCGAGAGGCCGGCCAAAGTAATATTCCGCCCCCTTGGCAAACCCGTACTGGCCGTTTCCCATGTAAATCGAGCTGGCGTACCGGGCCAGAATCTCTTCCTTCGCCCGGCGCTTGGAGCCGAAGTGTTTTTGCATCTGTCCTTCGACCCACAACGAAAGGCGGATCTCCTCCACCTTCCGGGCTAGCATGTTGACCGTGCGCGCGCCGATCACGCCCGACAGCAGTCGAGCCAGGAGTTGACCGTGGCGGAGTTGGTCGCTGTTCTCTTGAGCCGTCATCGCCTTGAGAAAACAGCCGCGCACGAGCTGTTGCGTAATGGTCGACCCGCCCTGCGGGAATACCGCCGAGTTGTTGGCCGAGTCGCGGCTTCCCATCTTTGCAAGGCGTCCGATTAGATGCCCGAACTTGATTTTGCAGAACATGCGAGCAAATCCGGAGTAGTCCACTCCGGAATGCGAGAAGAAGTTCTTGTCTTCCGCGGCAAGGATCGCATCGCGAACAATCGGGGGGATTTCCCTATATTGTGTGATCTGGCGGGATTCCGTGGCCATCTCCTTGAGTAGCTGGCCGTTGGCATCGTAAATGCCCCCAACGGTAGGAAACTCAAACCGGGTGAATCCTTCCAGATCAGGCAGATTGCTTCTATCAAAATAGACGTGATACAGAACGGCAGTCGCGAAAACGGCTGTGACAGCAGCCATGCCAACGAGCAGGCGAACGAGACTTCTCGTCCAACCAAGTCGACCCAAGCGGGTCCTGCGCAATCTCCGAACCGCGGCCCGGGCGCGCACCCGCAGACGCTGGAACCAAATTCGAATTGACATCGGCTGGCGCCGGCGTGGGGGTGGGGGTGGTCTCGCTATACTCATGGGAAGATCGCCTTCATGAACCGGTTCAGCCTGACGTTGAGGGCGTCCCGCAGCCTCTGCCGGGAGTGCAGTCGCAGGGGGCCAAGCCCAGCAGAAGAATTCGCAGATCGCCCAGGAGTTTCATACCCTGCACTTGGGTAGCTGCAGGTCATACGCCAAACCACATCGGCTGGCCCCCCTGTGTGTTTCCCGCGCCGAAATGTTCGAATCGACCTCGGGGAAAATGGTCGCATGCAGCTCTTGCCGGTTTAACAGTAAGACTTGCATGCACCTGGCCCACATGGGTAGTGGGCTGATCTCCGACACAAGTCCTTGATGCTCCAAGAAGCCAGGAACGCACCCCCCAAGAGCCCCAACCGCAAGTCCAAGGCGCCTCGTGGGCTCGCGGGATTCCGGGTGTCCTCGCCCTCCACTATGCGGACCTCGCAGAGGCCGATGTCGCCACGTCGCAGGGCTACAGGTTCACACCGCCGCTGCGCACGATTCCGAATCTGATCGACGATGGAAGCGTGGAGCGCAGCATTCTCCGCCACGCGATCCGCCAGGCGGCCGGCCGGGGGCTCATCAGCCGACAGCAGATCCACGATACGCACATGACTGAACCCGCGCGCAGACTGATTGAAGATGTACTGACGCGGGCGGCGTAATGCCCGAGCCGAAGATCTACACCACCGCTGGAGCGTTCCGAAAGGCGCTTGAGGAGCGTCTCAGAACGGCGGCGCTGAAGGAGCGGGTCGATCTGAATCGTCTGCGGCGCCAGGTATCATTCGTCGGACCTTCCGGCTGCACCGACTCGGTCATGCAGCGCAATTTCGACCCAAGGCGGCGGCAAGTGGAAGGTTGGTGAGATCAAAAGCTAACCGCTCGGCCACATCGCCCCGTCCGATGCCCGGTCAATCACTGCAGTTTAATGTTGTGTGCCTCGAGCGTGCCCGCCGTGGCCCGGTCGAGCCCCGCGATGGCCTCGCCCAGGTCTGCCCGGGCGCGAACTTCGCGGGCGCGGGCCGAGATGAAATCGGTCTGGCGCTGCAACACCAGGAACACGGTTGAGGTTCCGGCCTGGAACTGGCGCTGTTCGCTCGCATACTGTTCTTCGGCCGACCGGCGTGCCAGCGCGGCTGCATCCAGGCGCGAGCGGGCTGACTGCAACGCCTGTAGAGCATTGCGCACATCGGCCTCGACAGCCATCCCCACTTGATCCTGCAAAGCTCGTACCCGGCGGCCCTCGGCGGCGGAGATCGCCACCTGCGCTTCCGCGGTCCGATTTCGCAGCGGCAGCGACACCTGCAAACCCACTTGCACCGATGGGAAGTTTCCCGCCGCCAGATTGCTCAGGGACGTGCTGTAGCCGCCGATCAGCAGCGTCGGCGTGAGAACCGTTCCCGGCGGAAAGAAACTGGCCAGGGGATTCGTGCTCGACGGCACAGCCTGTCCGGAAAGGCCGGCGGCGGTTAGATTGGCAAACGCATCGACACGCGGCCGGACCAGTTCCCGGCTCAGTCGCGAATCCAGTTGGTTCACTTCGACGCTGAGTGCGGTCTCGGCGAGCTCCGGGCGTGATTCCAGGGCTTGTTTCACTGCGTCCGCGAGGGCGGGCGGCGTCACATCCGTCCGCACTTCCGTCACCGGAATCAATGCGCAGTTCCACAGAAGGTCGTCGCGGTCGGGCAGCATGAGCGATTTCAGATTGTTCTCGGCCTGCGTCAGCGCCTGCTGCGCAGCAAACACGAGTTGCTGGAACGTCGCCACTTGGGTTTGCGCGGCCACCACGTCCACCGGCGCCAGGATTCCCTGCTCCGCCTGACGCCGATTGCTCGCATACTGGCGCTCCGCCAAACGAACCGCCTCGGTCTGCACGTCGAGACTGTGCCAGGCGTAGTTCAGCTCCCAGTACGCCTCGACCGCCTGCGTGACAATCTGGATCGTCTGCCGTCGAAGCTGCTGCACGCCGATCTGCCGGTTCTTGCGGGCCACCTGCAGGCGATAGCGGTTCTCGTCGAAGCGCAGCCCGCGCCACAGCGGCTGGGTCAGGTTGAGGCTTACCGCCGTTGGGTACTGCGGGTTGAACGTGTTGAACAGACTGTCGGTCCGCTGCCGCGAGTTGGCGAATGCGAGCGAATACGAGCCGCCCAGCCACGGCGATAGGCCCCCGATTTGCGGAGTGGCGTTCAGTTCCGTCTGCGTCAGCTTGCCGGTCTCCGATCCGCCCAGAATGGACGCCACAGGAGACAACTGCCTCGTGCGGTACGCTTTGAGCCCAACCACGGGGTCGTACGCGCCTCTGGCGGCGGTGACGTTGTAGCCGGCTTCTTCGAGCTCGATCCGCGAGATGGCTAGATCGCGATCGTTGCGGAGCACGCGCTCGATCGCTTCCGGCAGCGTGATGGCGGTCTCTCTCAGGATGCCTACCCGCGGCTGCAGCTCCACCTCTTTCAGCGGTTCTATCTGCGCGTTCTGGCCGAATGCGCAGCAGGCGAGCGCCTGAGCCGCGAGTGTGAGCGAGACGATGCGTTTCATCGGACCACCTCCCCCGCCGCCGGCGCGGTCCTGCGCCATCGTCGCGACGATACCCACTCGCCGAGATCTTCCCACAGTGAATAGAACACCGGGACGGCCAGCAGCGTCAGCATCAGACACAGCGACTGCCCGCCCACTACCAACACACCGATGGATCGGTTCGTCGCCGCGCCGGTGCCGTGCGAAATCACCAGCGGCAGCATGCCCGCCACCAGCGCCATGGTGGTCATCACGATCGGCCGCAGCCGGTCCCGGTTGGCCTGCAGAATCGCCTCGTACCGCGCCATTCCCGCGGCGCGCAGTCCGTTGGTGTGGTCAATCTGCAGGATGGCGTTCTTCTTCACGACGCCGAAAAGCAAGAGTAATCCCAGCCCGGAAAAGATGTTCACGGTTTGTCCCGTTATCAGCAGCGCCACGATGCCGAACGGCACCGCCAGCGGTAGCGTCAGCAGAATCGTGATGGGGTGGATGAAGGATTCAAACTGCGCCGCCAGCACGATGTACATGAAGATAAAGGTCAGAGAGAACGCGAGCGCAAAGTAATACCCGGTGCGCCGCAGTTCTTTCGAAACGCCGGTCGTGCCCGAGCGATAGCCGGGATCCATGCCGAGGCTATTGCTGAAGTCCGCGAGTTGGCTCAGAATCGCCGCCTGCGACCCGCCGGCGAGGACGTTGCCGGTGACCGTCACCTGCCGCTGCCGCCCCAGGCGATTGATCGACGACGGGCCCGTGCCCGGGTGAACGTGCACCACTTCGTCCAACCCCACCGAGCCAACCTTCGAGGAAGGCACCATCATACTCGCGAGCCCTTCCACGTTGCCGCGAAACCGTTCCTGCGCGCGCACCCGAACGTCGTACTGGTCCTCGCCTGCGTTGAACGTCGAAGCCACCTGGCCGGCCACCAGCGTGTTGAGAGCCTGCTCGATGTCGGCGACGGACACGCCGAGATCCGCCGCTCGCGCGCGGTCCACGTCCAGACGCACTTCCGGCGTGCCACTGCGCAGCGTACTGTCGACGTCGGTCAGCCCGGAGATGGTCTTCATCTTCGCCAGCAGTTCGTCGGAGTATTGGGCCAGCTTCTTCAGATCGGAACCCTGGACGAAGAACTGCACGTCGGCGTTGCTCTGGGTGCCGCCCACGCTGCTGACCAGTTCCACGCTGCTGTGGATCTCCGCCGGGAGCGTCTTGAGATACCGGCGCGTTCGCTGCATGAGATCCTGCTGCGAGAGCCGGCGCCGGTCGATCTCGGTCAGCTTTACGTAGATCGTCGCGTTGTTCACCGACTTGTCGGCGCTCCCGCCCGCGGTGGTCAAGGTATTCTGCACGCCGGGCATGCGGCGGATCTCCCGCGAAACCTGTTCGGCGATATTGTTGGTCGCCGCCAGCGAGCTTCCCTCCGGCGTACGGACCAGCACGTTGTACTGCGACTGATCGTCGGCGGGCAGGAAGTTCTTGCCCACGACTGCGAACAGCGGCACGATGCTGAGAACGGTGATCGCACTCAGCGCCACAACCACGCGCCGGTGAGCGAGCGACCACGTCAGCAGCCGCGTGTAGACGCGGTCGAGATGACGGAAGAGGAACGAGTCTTTCGAACCGTGCCCCGCCGCGCCGCCGGCGACGCGAGCCTTGACGAAACGCGAGCAGAGCATCGGCGTGAGAGTGAAAGAAACCAACAGCGACACGGCAATGGCGAACGCCGAGGTAAACCCGAACGAACTCATGAACCGTCCGACGATGCCACCCATGAAGCCCACCGGCAGGAACACCGCGAGCAGCGACAACGTGGTGGCCATCACCGCCAGCCCGATTTCGCGCGTGCCCTGGATGGCCGCCTCGTAAGGTGACATCCCCTTCTCTTCGATGAACCGGAAAATGTTCTCCAGCACGATGATGGCGTCG
>PMKM01000090.1:0-3904 GCA_003157745.1 Bryobacterales bacterium
AAGAGCCCCTACGGTCGGCCCAGTATGGCTCCGGGCGTCTATTTTCGCTCTCTGTTGATCGGCTACTTCGAGGGCTTGGATTCGGAGCGAGGAATCGCGTGGCGGACGGCCGACTCGCTGTCGCTGCGGAAATTCCTGGGATACGCTCTGGACGAGGCGACGCCGGACCATTCCACGATTTCACGCACGCGCCGCTTGTATTGGCTGGAGACGCACAAGGCTATTTTCCGCTGGGTGCTGAAGATCCTCGATGAAGAGGGGTTGGTCAGTGGGCGGACGGTCTCGATCGATGCCACAACGCTGGAAGCGAATGCGGCGATGAAGAGCATCGTGCGGCGGGACAACGGTCAAAGCTACAACGACTACTTGAAGGAACTGGCCCACGCGGCCGGAATCGAGAACCCGACGAAGGAACAGTTGGCGCGGCTGGATCGGAAGCGCAAGAAGAAGGGATCCAACCAGGAGTGGATGAGCCCCAGCGATGCGGACGCGCGGATCACCAAGATGAAGGACGGGCGCACCCACTTGGCGCACAAGGCCGAGCATGCGGTGGATCTAACCAGCGGAGCGCTCCTGGCGCTGACCCTGCAACCAGCCGATCAAGGGGATACAACCACGATTCACAAGACACTGGAAGAGGCGCAGGCAGTGGCGTGTGAAATCAATCAGGCGGGAGTGGAAGAGGTGGTGGCCGACAAGGGTTATCACAGTCGGGCGGTGCTGACGGAAGTGCACGAACAAGAAATCCGGAGTTACATTCCCGAACCGGAGCGAGGTCGGCGGAATTGGCAGGGCGAGGGGAAGGCGGAAGAGCAGAAAAGGACGTACGAGAATCGGCGGCGTGTTCGAGGGGACCGCAACAAGCGGTTACAGAAACTGCGGAGCGAACTGACGGAGAGAACCTTCGCGCACCTGTACGACACCGGCGGCATGAGACGTGTCCACCTACAAGGCCGCCAGAACATCCTAAAACGACTGCTGGTGCACGGAGCCGCGTTCAATCTATCACTGATTGTCAGCGCCGGAATAAAACAGCGGCGTTTTCGCCGGTTTCGTAGCTGGGAAGCTGCCCCATTGGCGGGGACGCGGTACGCACTCTACATGAGTTTCTAAATTGCTTGCGCGGCATCCGGCAAGCGAAGGCCGTGGCATGCGAGAACCGGCTCATGGGAGAACGGGTGTGCCACTATTGCCAGCGTTCGTTTCAGCCTTCTAAGTTCCAGCCTGCTCAGGCCGCATGCAGCGATCCGGTTTGCCAACGGCGGCGCCGCAGTGATTACCACCGGCGGAAGGTCGCAACCGATCCGGTGTATCGACAGGGCTGCCTGGAGAGCACGCAGCAGTGGCGCGCCGAGCATTCGGGCTACTGGACGCAGTTGCTTGAGCACAACCCCGCGCGGGCGGAACGAAACCGGCAGCGCCAGCGGCAAAGGGACGAGCGACGGCGACGACGCCGTCTTGCCAACAACAACTCAGCTCCAAATCTTGCCAACAACAGCCCAGCCATCCCGCAAGTCATTGAATCAACAGTGCTGGATCTTTCTTGCCAACAACAGCCCTCTGGTCAACGCATGGCTGTCTGCCCGATAAAGGGAGACGAGCCATGCTCACCACCGACCAGATCAACGATTTGCATCACCTGTATTGGGCGGAGCGTTGGCCCATCCACAAGATCGAACAGCATCTGCGCATGAGTTGGCACACCATCAAGAAGTATTTGGTGACGCCGGCGCAGACGCCGCTGAAGCGATCCCGCATCAGTAAGCTGGATCCATTCAAACCCACCATCGCCGAACTGCTGGAGAAGGATGCCCGGGCCAGCGCGGCTGTCATCGAGCAACGCCTGCGGCCCCTCGGCTATGACGGCGGCCACNNGAGGTGGACTGGGGGCACTTCGGCGCGCTCCACTACGAGGGCGACCAACGCAAGCTATATGCCTTCGCTCTGGTGGACGGGCACAGCCGGATGTCGTATCTGGAGTTCACCCACAGCCAGTGTTTTGAGACCTTCGTACGATGCCACATCCATGCTTTTACAGCGTTCAACGGAGTGAGCCGGGAGATTTACTATGACAACCTGGCCACTGCCGTAGCGGAACATGATGGCCGCCTGGTGCGCTTCCACCCGCGGTTCCTGGGCTTCGCTCGCGAATACAACTTCGTCCCGCGGGCCTGCAATCCGGCCAGTGGCTGGGAAAAAGGAAAAGTGGAACGCGGCGGCATTGGGTACGTGCGTCAGAGTTTCTGGCCATTGCGCGAGTTCGCCGACCTGCACGATGTGAACCGCCAGGCGCGACAGTGGCTCTCCGAAGTTGCCAATCAGCGTCTTCATCATGAGACCCGGCAGAGACCCATTGATCGCTTCCGCGCCGATGCCCTCCGCTCGCTGCCCGTGATCCCTTACGACTACCGTGACACCGTCGAGGCCCTTGTCCACAAGGATCTCCGTTTACAGTTCGATGGCAACCGCTACTGCGTCCCACACCGTTTTGTCGGAAGCCGGCTCACGGTAAAAGCCGACTCCAGTTCGGTCACCATCTACCATCGCTATCAGGAAATCGTCTCCTACGCGCGCAGTTGGCGGCGCGGTCAGACCTTCGGTGCCGACCGCTTCGAGCGGGAACTGGCTGAACAGCGGCCGGCGGCGCGTCGCTCGCAGGCACAACAACGCTTTCTCGATTCTCTCAACGGCCTCTGCGCCCCCGACGTAGCCGAGGGCTATCTGCGTGGCGTGGCCGATAGCGACCGTGTGCTGTCGCGCCAACTCAACGAACTGCTGGAACTGATCCGGCAGTACGGAGCGGAGACGGTGGCCGGCGCCGTCGCCAAGGCATATCCGCTTGCGCCTTCGGCGCCGACTACGTCGCCAACATACTCCGCCAGCAGCAAGCACCACGCCGACCTCAGCCGCCCCTGCGTCTCCGCGATGCGCGGTTGAACGAGCTGGCTACCGATCCGTTGTCACTGCTGGCCTACGACGCTTTCATTCTTGAATCCGGAAAGGAATCCGATGACTCTGCCAGAGAAACTGGATCAGCTGAGCCTGTCGACGATGAGCCGCCAACTGGAGACGACGATCTCTGAAGCCGCCACCAAAACTCTCAGCGTGGCCGCCACATTGGAATGGCTTGCCGATATGGAGCTGGAGGCTCGCAACTGCCGCGCCATTGAACGCCGCTTCAAATGCTCGCGCCTGCAGGCACAGCCCAGCATTGACGGCTTCCACTTTCACCACCACAAGTCCCGGTTGCAGAACAAGACCCGGATACTGCGTCTGCTCGACCTGGAGTTTCTGCACAAGGGGACCAATCTTGTGTTCATCGGCAATCCTGGGGTGGGCAAGACATTTCTATCGAAAATCATTGGCTGGCGTATCTGCCAGGCCAATCAGCGCATCTTGTTCACCACCGCCATGGACATGCTGAATCACCTGCTCGCCTCGCAAGTCGATCACTCGCTGGTGCGCAAGCTCAAGACCTATACGGAGCCCACCGCGCTCGTCGTGGACGAGCTTGGCTACCTGGCCCTCGATCAGCAGACCTCGAATCTCTTTTATCAGGTCATTTCCACTCGCCACAGCCAGAAGCGGTCAACAATTATTACTACGAACACAGCCTTCTCCGACTGGGGCAACATTCTCTTCAACACCGCCATCGCCACCGCCATCGCCGACCGGCTCGTGGAAAACTCCGAGATCTTCTTGCTGGGCGGAGACAGCCTGCGAAAATCCAAAAATCCGAATCCGCCGGTCGAGTAGGTGCGGTCGGCTCCGAGCAAGCGCCGCGCTGTGCGATAACCCGCCACGGAGGAGTCCGCCGGGCTAACCCCTCAACGGCGCTGCAAATGGGGCGGGAGACCCAACTCCCGCCTCCGGCTTGATGCCTCACCCGCTTCTCCGATGTTCA
>PMKM01000090.1:3941-10392 GCA_003157745.1 Bryobacterales bacterium
GGTGATCGAATCGGTCCGGCCGGATACCAAACACCTTCGGGAGTCCAATGCTCCTGCTCATGTTGACGGCGCGGGAGGGTCGCTTATCGAGTAGACGCCAACGCTTTGCTCACCCGGCCAACTGCCGCGCCACGCCGCAAATCGCTGCGCGGGATCGCAGTCGTGTGTCCCGGCGCCGATGCCGGCGCTCGCCACAGCGTCAAAACCGGCGAAAACGCCGCTGCTCTATTCCGGCGCTAACAACTGATCCTGCGGAAGATCATGGGAGTTGGGAAGCCCCGGCGGTTACAGGGGCTTTGTTTCCAGCTTATTACGCTCTTTGGACGCGCATTTGGGCTCGGCAAGATTCGGGGCTGCCAAACTCAGCCGAAGGCAACTTTATGGCGCAAAGTATCCGAATTCGTCACCTTAATTCTGCCGGCCCGAAGCTGCGCCGCTGCCTGAGAAAACTGACTACTACCACGGGCTGCTAGACATCTGAATTCGCTGAGACGCGACAACTTGGCGAAATCGGAGCCGGGCCTTTATTGGCTCCCGCATAATATAGCGATATGTTCTCCGCGACACTGCGTCCAATCTGGTATGGGCAACGCAGCCGGAGTTCGACGGGATTTCGAGGCTTTGGAAAAGCGGCGCTTTCAGGCAGTCCGCCTGTGGGAGCAAGGGCTCAACCAATCGGAAGTGGCTCGCCGCTTGCACGTCGCGCGGCAGACCGTGGCACGCTGGGTACACGAGTTTCGGGCCGGCGGCAAGGACGGTTTTCGGAAAGCCGGTCGCGCCGGCCGCAAGCCGCTCCTGACGGGAGCGGACCGTGTGCGGCTCACCGAGCTTCTCTTGCAGGGGCCGGAGTCGCTGGGATACCGGACTCCTCTGTGGACCTGCCCGCGTGTGGCCCATCTGATCCAGCAGGAGTTCGGCGTCCGGTACCACGAAGGCCACGTGTGGAAGATCCTGGTCAGTCTGGGCTGGAGTCCGCAACGGCCAGTCGGCCGCGCGCGGGAACGCAATGAAGCGGCGATCCGAACCTGGAAGCGAAAGACCTGGCCGACCATTAAAGAGAAGCCCGCACGGAAGGGCGCACGATCGTCTTCGTCGACGAAAGTGGACTGAGCCAACGCCCGCACCGCTGCCGCATGTGGGCGCCGCGCGGACAGACGCCGGTGCTGCATTACAACTTCAACTGGAAACGCCTGTCGGCTGTGGCCGGCCTGACGATGTGGAGTTTTTACTTCCGGATCTACGCCGGGAGCGTGAAGAGCCCACAGGTGGTGGAATTCCTGGAGGCGCTGGGGCGGCACATCCCCGGACCGCTGCTCGTGGTTTGGGACGGGTTGCCCGCGCACCGCAGCCGTCTGGTCCGCGACCACATCGCCGGGCTCGCCGGACGCATCCACGCGGAACACCTGCCCGGCTACGCGCCGGAACTCAATCCGGTCGAGTACATCTGGGGCTACTGGAAGCAGCACGAGTTGGCCAACGTCTCCCCCGAAAGATCACTGGCAGCTCAACGACATCGCGCGAAATGCCTTGCATAGAATGCGCCGCCGGCGCCTGATCGGAGCCTTCTGGAAACAATCTTCGCGATGTCTCGACTGACTCTATATTATGCGGGAGTCAGTAATGAACTCCCGCTAGGCTGGGATCGCGGGGTATCGCTGCCCAGCGTCTCGCACCACCGGCGCGGCGACTCGCGACTGGTAATAGACCGACCGCATGTGCCGTTTCGGCTCCAACTGGGGGCACACCGTGGATAGCGACTCCATTGCCCCAACGACCAGGCTGCCGCCGTGATCCAGCGCCCGTTCCAAGCGCCCGAAAAGGGCAATCCGGTCTCGATCGCCGAAATAGATCGCCACGTTGCGGCAGAAAACAATGTCGAACCGCCCCAGCGAGGAGAAGTCCTGCATCAGGTTGAGTGTCCGGAAGGAGGCCAGGGCGCGGAGATCGTCCCGAATCTTCCACTGGTCTCCAGCGCGTTCAAAGTGCCGGGCAAGCGTATTCGCATCCATGCCGCGGGAGATCTCGAGCGCGCCGTAGTGCGCGCGGCTGGCACGAGCCACGGCCTGGTCCGAGATGTCCGTGCCCAGCAGGCGCACGTCATAGCGGTCCAAATCCCCGAGCAGTTCCTTGATCACGATAGCGATGCTGTAGATCTCCTGCCCGGTGGAGCAAGCCGCGCTCCAAATGCGAATGGGAATCCGGCCTCCAATCCGCGCGCGGCGATCGATCAGTTCCGGCAGCAGTTTGTGCCGCAACATCTCGAACGGGGAGTTGTCGCGAAAGAAGAGCGTTTCTCCAGTCGTGATTGCGTCAATGATCCGGCGGCGCACGGTACCGGTTTTGTCCGACTGCGCGCGAAAGAGCAGGTCGCCGTAGCTGCGGCATCCCAGTTCAGCGACGATGCTGGAGAGGCGGCCTTCGATCAGGTAGCCCTTGGAGTCGTCCAGTATGATGGCGGAAATCGCGTAGATGTACTGGGCTATCGCCTTGTGCTCACCCGGCTGGAGCTTGATCACAGTGCGGCTCCGCCGACCGCGGCCACAATCGCGGCGGCGATCCTGTGCAGGGGCGCTATCACGTCGACGACACCGGCCTGGATGGCCTCTTTGGGCATGCCGAAAACCACACAACTGGCTTCGTCTTGGGCAATTGATCGACAGCCTCCTCGCTTAAGCAATCGCAGCCCTTGCGTCCCGTCGTTTCCCATCCCAGTCAGGATGGCGGCCACCGCGCGACCCGGGAACTGGAGAGCCGCCGAGCGGAACAGATAATCCACAGCGGGTTTGCAGTTGTTCTCGGCGGGGTCGTCCGTGATCCGGATAACGACTTCGCCGGTGGGGCCACGGGTCAGTTTCATTTGCCGCCCGCCGGGCGCAACGTATGCACATCCGTTGCGCGCTTGTTCGCCGTCCGAAGCCTCTTTGACCGGCATGGCGCTCTTTCTAGCCAGGCTCTCTGCCAATGGCCTCGTGAATAGGGGCGGCATGTGTTGGACGATGAGGACGGGAGCCGCCAGACCCGCCGGGAGTCCCGGCAACAGGGAAGCCAGCGCAGCCGGGCCTCCCGTGGACACGCCAATCAACACAATCGGCGCGCCCCCACGGAGGGAGGGGCGGGTGGCGACCGCGACATCGGGCGGCGGGGCCGCCAGCGGAATAGCCTTTGGCGTCCCGCTCCGCTTTTGCTCGCGGACCTCGCGCCGCCTTTTGAACGCAACGATCAGAGGCAGCAACTGCGAGCGCAACACCCCTATGTTCCGCTCCGCGGTGCCGCCCTCCGGTTTGGTGAGAAAATCGAACGCTCCCAATTCGAGCGCGCGGATGGTCAATTCGCCGCCCTTTACGGTGAGCGCGCTGAGGACGATGACGCCGGTATCGAGATTCTCGGCGCGCATCTGTTCCAGCACCTCGATGCCGTTCATCTCCGGCATCTCGACGTCGAGCGTCATCAGGTCCGGCTTGAGCGCGCGCAGACGCGAGAGGGCTATTTTGCCATTGGCCGCCGTGCCGACGACTTCCACGTCTGGCACACCAGCCAGAGCATCCGTGATAGCGCGCCGGAAGACGACGGCGTCGTCGACCACCAGAACTCGAACTGCCATGGTCCCCTCGGGAACGGCCTATGCCGCCCTTTCCGCCAGAAGCTGATTCACGTCGACCAAGGCGATGACCTTGCCGCCCGCGCGGCAGATGCCCTTGAAGAAGCGGCTCTGCGCATGGGACACGTTGGCCGGTGGCGCCTCCAGACGGTTTCCGTCGGTTTCGACCACCTCGCCCACGCGATCCACCAGCAAACCGATGAACTCGCCGCGATCCTCGACGATGAATACGCGGGTCTCCGGGCCCGGCGTCACTTTGGCGAACCCAAGCTCTAGGCCGACGTCCAGCACGGTGCAGATCCTACCGCGCAGGTTAATGATGCCGAGGACCTCTTCCGGAGCGTGCCGCACCGGCGTGAGCGGGCCAAGACGAATTACTTCCTGGACGCCGGCGGCGTCCAGTGCGCAGTGCGCCTCACGGATAAAGAACGTAGCCAGCAGGTCCGTGCGCCCCGCTGCTTCGCGTGTTTCAGCCATCATTCCTCCCTACAACAGGCGAAGCAGGCGATCCGCGGCGCGCTCCCGCCGAACACCGGCGTCCGCTCCTGCCCGCTTCTCCGAACCTCTGCCAGCCTGCTCAACCCTATCGCTGCTTTCTTGCCGCTCCAGGAGACGGCCCCGGGGGCCCAGGTCTCCCTCAGATCCTGAACCGTGCCACCGTGGTTTGGAGTTGCTCGGCGGCCTTGCTGAGATCGCCGGCCGCCGTGCGCACCTGCTCGCTGCCCTCCGCCATGTCCCGAGCCGCGCCGTCCACGCCGGCGATGTCTTTGGCGATCGCCTGCGATACCTGCGAGGCCTCCGCCACGCGGATGTTCGCGTTTCCCACCTCGCTAGACGCCTCGCCGATGTTGCGCGAAATGTCCTTGGTCACCGCCGCCTGCTCCTCGATGGCCGTCGCGATGGTGGTCACAATGTCGCTCACGTCGTTAATCACTTGCGAGATCCGCTCGATTTCCGCGATCCCCGACGACGCCGACGATTGCACGCCGGTGATGCGCCCCTTGATGTCCTCGGTGGCGGCCGCTGTCTGCTTCGCCAGCTCCTTGATCTCGTTCGCCACCACNNATCTCCGTGATCGTCTCGGTCACTTTGCCGATCGCCTGCGCCGCCTGGCCCAACTGATGAATCTGTTCGGTAATCCGCGTCGCCTGTTGCCGGGCTTCCTCGGTAACGTGGCGGGCCTTTTCCGAATTTCCGGCAATCTCGCCGATGGTCGCCGTCATCTGTTCCATGGAAGAACTGATGCCGCCCAGGTGCGTGGCGGTCTGCTCCATGGAAGTGGTCACCGAGACGCTGTTGGCGCTCATCTGCTCGGCCGCCGCCGCAACCGAGTGGGCCTTTTCCGAGGCATTGCGCGATCCATCCGTCATCTGGCCGGAACTGGCCGACAGCTCCGTCGAGGAGGAAGACAGTAATTGTACACCTCCTGCAACCTCCTTCAGCAGATCGCGCAGGTTCCCGGACATGCGCTGCATGGTTTGGGACAGCAGGCCGACTTCGTCACCGCGCTCCACATATCTTCGATCCATATCGCGCGAAAGGTCTCCGCGCGCCACCCCTTCCAGATGGGCTGCGGCGGCCGCCAGCGGGACCGAGATGCCGCGCGCGAACACCACACCGGCCGCCACCGCCCCAGAGAGCGAGAAGATCCCGAAGCCAATCAAGATGGATGTGATCCGCGAGATGAGCGAGTCGGTGTGTTGGTTGATTTCGTCGAGTGTCCGCTGGCGAAGGGTCACGCAGCCCGAGATGGCAGCTCCCAGAGCGTCGAATCGGGGCACCACCTTTTCCTCGTGGAGGCGTGCCGCCTCGGCACGTTTGCCGGCCTTGAGGAGCGCCAAGACCTCGTTGTCGGCCTCGCGCCACTCCTTCGCCGCACCCTCGGCCTCGCTCAGTTGCTGCCGTTCTGCATCGGTCGCCGTCCCGGATCTGAGGTTCTCGAACGCCGCCAGATACTCCTTGCGGATACCCAGCAGCTCGCTCAGAATCTCCTCGTTGCGATGGGGCGAAAGGACCATAGTGGCCACCCGCTGGGCGATCGCGCCCTCGTCGGCCGCGACCTTCTCGGCCGTGATCATCATCTGCCGCTCGTGGTCCGACTCCTGCCGCGCCGTGTCGATCGCATGCACGGCCCACAGGGCCAACCCACCCAGGCAGGCGATCTGCAGCACACCCCCGCCGAACGCCAGTGCCAGTCTCCTGCCAATACGAATGTCCGCTAGTTTCTTCATCGCGGTCACTACCTGCTTCCTTACCGTGAGATAATCCTAGGGCACGGTTCCTGGTCACACCTTGAACCGCGCCACCGTGGTTTGGAGCAATTCGGCGGCTCTGCTGAGATCGCCGGCCGCGGTGCGCACCTGCTCGCTGCCTTCCGCCATGTCCCGTGCCGCGCCGTCCACGCCGGCGATGTCTTTGGCAATCGCCTGCGATACCTGCGAGGCCTCCGCCACCCGGATGTTCGCGTTTCCCACCTCGCTAGACGCCTCGCCGATGTTGCGCGAAATGTCCTTGGTCACCGCCGCCTGCTCCTCGATGGCCGTCGCGATGGTGGTCACAATGTCGCTCACGTCGTTAATCACTTGCGAGATCCGCTCGATTTCCGCGATCCCCGACGACGCCGACGACTGCACGCCGGTGATGCGCCCCTTGATGTCTTCAGTGGCTGCAGCCGTCTGCTGCGCGAGTTCCTTGATCTCGTTCGCCACCACGGCGAATCCCTTGCCCGCCGCCCCGGCCCGCGCCGCTTCGATGGTCGCGTAAAAGGACAGCAGATTGGTCTGCGAAGAAATCTCCGTGATAGTCTCGGTCACCTTGCAGATCGCCTGCGCCGCCTGGCCCAACAGATGAATC
>PMKM01000187.1 GCA_003157745.1 Bryobacterales bacterium
ATCGTGGCCACCAGCCGGATCTGCGGATGCGCCTTGATCTTGATGCCGGCCACGATGGACTCCACGTAACGGCGGTTGTCGAGCAGCGGCGCCAGGCTGGCCCATCTCTTCTCGCTCATCCGGTTGCCTTCGTCGAGAATCGCGATGCCGCCGCGGATCATCGCCGTCACCAGCGGCGAGGCCACGTAGCGCAGGCTGCCCGTGCCCTCGATCACCGGAGTAACCAGCAGGTCTTCCGGCCGCGTGTCCATGGTGGCTTGGAGGATGTAGACCTCGCGCCCCATCCGCTTGCCAGCCGCGTAGGCGAGGGTGGTCTTGCCCACGCCCGGCTTGCCGAGCAGGCGCGGACTCATCGGCAGATCCTGCTCGTTGATCACCATCCACGCCGCCAGCAGGTGCCGCATCAGCTCGCTCTGCCCTACCCACTCCGCCGCCAGTTCGTCCGGATGCGCCAAGTGCAGCGTCACGCCTTCGATTTCAACCGTCATCGTGTCTTCCATTATGCGGCAAGCGGCCGCGCGAAGCGGGAATCGATAGAAGTCCAGCCACGGATGAACACCGATGAAAACGAATCGTGAAGGGTCTTGTGCCCCTATCCGTGTTTATCCGTGTTCATCCGTGGCCAATAGCATTCCTCGTGCCGCCAGCCCCTAATCCAAATCGATATCCCGCAACGGTGCTGGGGCGTTGGGGTTCTCCTTGGCGCGTTTGAAAAGTTCGTCGAATTTCTTTTCGAGCACCCGGCCATGCGATTTCTGCGCTTCCACCTGCTTCTGGAAAACCTCGTCGCGGCGCGCTTCCTCGCCTTTCAACTTGACCACTTCCGCCGCCAGATCCTCAATCGGCTTGGGTCTCTCCGGAATGGTATGAGCAATGATGGCGCGGGTTTCGGCGTCGATCCTAAGCGTCGCCTCGCAGCACGGGCAGTGCACATCGAACGTAGCTGTAACCATGCAACCATGGTACGCGATGGAGCCGGGCCTGCGGCTGTTCCAGGCTCCAAGGAGAGACGGTTTCGAGGATTTAGGGGTTGTAAAGGTGGGCTTACTTGCGAGGTGACGCTTCGGATAGGGGTAAGGTGGGGTAAATCGTCTCTCTTGGGGCCTGAGTAATTCTAGTCACGCCTCTTCTATGAGCAAGTAACGTTCCAAACGATAACTAGCGTGGAATCAGTCCTGGCATTCAAAATCGGTGGTTCAATGCGGCCACGTATGGTGGCAATATGTCAGACCGGTGCACCAAATTGCTACCAACGCTTGACCGGATCCGAATAACTCGCCGCGAACCGCGAATGGTATATTGAACACTTATGATGGCCGCCACCGAATCCGTGCTGGACTTATTTCGTTTCACGGGCGCTTACCTGGAAGGCCACTTTCGCCTGACCAGCGGCCTGCACAGCGACCGCTACCTGCAATGCGCGCTGGTGCTCGAACACCCGAAGGCGGCGGAAAAACTGGGCAAGATGCTGGCGGCCGCCTTGCAACCGCACTGGACGGGCGGGGTGGGCGTGGTGGTCTCTCCGGCGCTGGGCGGTTTGATCATTGGCCACGAAGTGGCGCGCGCGCTCGGCTGCCGGCACATCTTCACCGAACGCGACCCGGAAACGCGAGCCATGGTTCTGCGGCGCGGCTTTTCGCTCCAACCCGGCGAAGTCGCCTGCGTGGTCGAGGACGTGATCACCACCGGTGGCAGTACGAAGGACGTGATCCGGGTGCTGCGCGAGGCGGGCGCCAACGTGGCGGCCGCCGGCTCCATCATCGACCGCAGCGGCGGCTCCGCCGACGTGGGCGTGCCGCGGGTGGCCCTGGTCACGCTGGACGTCACCGCCTATCCGCCCGACGATTGCCCGCTCTGCCGGCAGGGCGTCCGCCTGGTGAAGCCCGGCTCGCGCCCCGCTTNNACCGATGCCGGCGTCCACGCGCTCGCGCAAGTGGCCGCGTTCAGTATCGAGAATCCGATTCCGCTCGCCAACCTCTGCCGGGCCGTCAACCGCCTGCTGCCGCCCGCCATCCGCGTCCACTGGGCCGAAGAGGTGGACGCCGCCTTTCACCCGCGCTTCGACGCCAAGGCCAAGACTTACGAATACCGCATTGCGCGCGCCGCAGTGTGCAGCCCGTTCGAGTGGCCCTTCGTGCATCACTATCCTTATCCACTCGACGAAGACCGCATGGCGCGGCTGGCGCGCGTCTTCGAGGGCGAGCGCGATTTCACGGCCTTTGCCGCCACCGACGATCGCGACGCCGAAGGCCGCTCCAAGGTGCGAACGATTTTTTCTTCCGACCTCGCGCGCGACGGCGACCGCTTGATCTACCGCGTCCGCGGCAGCGGTTTCCTCAAGCACATGGTGCGCAACCTGGTCGGGACGTTGATCGACGCGGGTCGCGGCAACATCGGCGATGCCGACTTTCCCGCGCGCACCGGCGCCACCGCCCCCGCCAAGGGGTTGTTCCTGGTGAGCGTCGAATACTGATTTGTGGGGCGGACCCCCCGGGTCCGCGCGGGACGCCGCCGCCGCGCCGAAATATCAACTGTCCGGACCCTGGAAAGAGCCGGCCAGGGGGCCGGCTGCGGACGAGGGCGTCCGCCCCACAATGCTCGCGCGCTCGCTCCTACTGCCTGACCAGCACCACCGACGAATTGCGCGCCGAATCCACCTGGTCGAAGAACGCGCGGACCTTTGCGTAATCGGCCGCCGGGGCGATGGTGTCCTTCAGCTCGATCGATTGCTCGAAGAGAATCTTGCCGCCCTCCGCCTTCCATTTCGCCGAGAACGAGCCGTAGTCGCCGGTCACCTTCACCGGATCGGGCAGTTCATCCACCTTGAATTGCGCCGGCACCGCGATGTTCACCGAATCCTGAAACTGCGCGGCGTTCAGCCGGACCGGGGCCGTACGCGGCTTGGCCGGAAACCGGTACGAGCCGCGCGCCAGCGCGCCGGGCGCGACCATCAGCAAACGGCCCTGCAACATGTGGCCGAACTGCTTCACGGTCACGTCCATGTTCAACCCGAACTGGTCGTCCGCCATGCGGTCGGTGGGTTCGATGCGATCGAGCGAGAGTCCGCCCAACCGGTCCGAAAGCGATTCTTCGAAGGTGCGTTTCAATTCGTCGTGCTGGCCGAACAGAGCCATGTGGCGCAGGTACGAAGCCGATTGCCCGAAGTACTGCCGCCGCAATTGGGCCACCAGACTGCCGTCGGGCTTCAACTGCCCCTCCGCCGCCGATTCGATTCGATTCAAGTTCGCCGGCAACACCGGCATGGCGACCAGGTCGCCGTCCCGGCCCGCGATCACGAGCGCATAGCTGCCCTGCTCGTCTTCCGGCAGGTTGCCGACCGGCGTCACCTGGCTGGTCGGATCGAAGATCAGCAGGCGGCCCAGCTTGGGATGATCGATCACGCTCGGCAGCTTGGTTTCCGGCGAAATGCGCACGGCGATGATGGCGTGGTTGAACTGGTTCGGCGAAGGCCACTCCGGCCGCACGAACTGCCGGTCGCTGGCATAGATAACCACCGGGTACGATTCGATTCCGGCGGCCTTGAGCAACGCGCGCATCAGCGTGGCCTTGTCCTTGCAGTCGCCGTAGTGGCGGGCCAGCACCTGGTCGGCCGCGTGCGGTTGGTACCCGCCGCCGCGCGCCATATTGATCGCGACGGCCATGTAGTTGGTCTTCTGCACGAAGGCCGCGATGGCGCGGATTTTGTCTAACTCGGTCGCCGCGCCGGCGGTCAGTTCCGCGCTCTTCGCGCGAATCGCGTCGGTGACCGCCGCGGGCGGATCGAAGAACCCCGCGGCCCAGACGGATAGGTCGTGCCAGTTCTTCACCGGCCGGGCCGCCGGCGTGGCCGGATCCTCGGGATAGTAGTTGACGCCCAGGCGGGGCGCCAGCGAGTGCATCGCCGGACTGTGCGCCTCCGGTTCGATCCACGGCAGGTTGCGCAACTCCCAGGTGTAGGTCGTTCCGCTGACTGCGGGCGGCAGAGTCGCGTGATTGAACAGCGTCGCGCTGGCCACCCAACCGGCCGGCAGCGTCAAAGCGTAACGCGAAGTAAGCACCGGGTCCGCGCCTTGAAAGCTATGTTGATCGTCGGGAAATGGAGTCTTCTCCTCATCCACGATCTCCCAGGCGAACACCGTGCCGGGCTCGAGGTTGCCGCCCGGCTCGATGCTCCTGGCGCGCTCCTCCTCGTACTCGTAACTGTTCGACAGCGATTGATCGACAACCGCGTTCTTGCCGAACGTGGTGGGCTTGCCGGAGGGCGGCAACAGCCAGGCCTGGAACTCGCGCACCTTGCCGGTTTTCGGATTGTAGAAACAAACGGCCGTGGGAACGTCGCGGGTGTGCTGCAACATCTTCACGGCGACGCGCTCATGCGATATCTGCCGGCCGTCCGTCTGAATGGTGAGGCTGGCGTCGTCGAGCAGCGTGACCTTGGCGACCTTGGCCGGATAGGTGGGCGTCTGCTGCGCCGCGGCCTCGCGCACCCATGCCGGCACGTCGTCGCCCGCCATCAACGCGGAGGCGAACAGGATCAGAAAGACCGCTCTCATTGCGTTCCTCCCGCGGGGGCAGCCTGCCGCAGCGACAGCGTGATTTCGTCCCGCCGGTGGATTTCGTCGAAAATCCTCTTCAACTGCGGATATCCTTCGCGGGTGTATGCGATCAAGCCGTCGTTGCCGAAGGTAAATTCGCGCGTGTAGATCAGCTTACTCTTACCCGTCGACATGGTGACCTTATAACTGCCGGGCTTGCCGAAGGTCAGTTCGCCCGGACTCTCGGGTTTCTCCAGTGGAAACCCGGCGGGAAGCTGGATTGTCACGTTGTCGGTCTCCTGCCATCCGTACGGGAAAACCACGGGATACTCGCGGTCGGCGTTGGTGAACACGGGCGCCTCGCCGCGTTGGAAGTAGAGCGGCTGCAGGAGAATCCGCTTCCCTGTGCGGGCGGCATAGTTGGGAATCCTTATGTGATAGCTCAGTTCGAGCAGCTTTTCCGGGTTGTCGGCGTTCTCCAGGCGCAGCGTGGTCACCTCCGCCTGGGGGAACACTTTCACGATCTCGTCCTTGGTGCTCTCCTGCTGGCGTTCGGCGGATTCCCCGTCCAGATTGTGGCGGCGCCGTTCGGCGGCGTGCCCGGTCCATGTCTCGCTCACGTCGCCTTCGAGAGTGCCGTCTTCCGCCAGGGCGAGCTTGGCTTTCCTGGCCGAGAGCGAATCGGCCGGCGTGGACACCGGGGAGATTATGAACTCGGGCTTCTTCGGATCGGTGACCAGCGCGGGCACGGCTTCCTCGCGCCAGGAGAGCATCCCGGGCGGCAACAGCCGGGCGCTCACGTCGTACAGCTTCCATGTGCCGCCGACGGAGATCCCCATGTCGATGCTGCGCAGGAACAGACTCTCCACCATGCGCTTGTCGAAGGTCACATCTTCCCGATTGGCCACCATGACGGGGCGCGCGTTCAGGCCGACCTCGGTCGCCAGCGCGGCGAACAACATGTTCATTTCGTCCGATGTCGCGATGCCGCTCTTGAAGGCCTCCACCGAAGTCCGGCGGCGGTCTTTGGGCATCTTCTTGAGCACGTCCGCGCGTTCCTCGTCGCTCACCTGCCGGCTGAAAAGATCGCGCACATGGCCGTGAATCCAGCGAACCAGCCGCACGGCCTTCTCGTTGTCGTCCTTCGCTCCCGCCACCGCCTCCAGGGCGGCCTGCTTCAGCTCGCCGCTGGTCTTCATGCTCTCCCGGATTTCGCTGTACTTCTTCTTGGCCACATCCACCCAGTACTTATCCGGATCTTTGCGGTTCTCGCCCACGTCGTAGTACACCAATACCCAGGGCCGCACGTTCGGTTCCCCAGGCATCATCGGCTCTTCCCTAAAAGCCGGCACGTTGGTCAGAGTGACTGAGTTGAATCCGTCGTTCTCGAGCTTCATGGGCGACGGCTTGCAGTTGAACGGCCGCACGGCCATCTCCCCGCTCACGTACTCCTTGGTAAGCGGTCTTACGAAGACCGTGGCGCGCTGGACCGGGAATTCGTCCTGAAACTGCAATCTTAGATACTTGATGTTCAGCCCCTCGCTGATCTCCCGCCAGCGGTACTCGATGATGGAGCCAACCTCGACGCCCGGCATGGCGAACGACCTCGACATCCGCTTCATGCCGCCCAGCTTCACCGTGACGCGGTCGTGAATCGCATCCTTGCTCAGTTCGAGGATGGTGCCGTCCGGCTTGATGGTGCGGCCGGCGATGTTCGAGATCGCCGCATCCTTGTCGTAGGGAATATCGAAATTCGCCGCTTTGTCCTTTCCCTCCTGGGTGAACACCTTCAGGCGGACATAGTGGACGGAGGTTCTGTAGAACGCGCTGTTATATCCGTCGGCGACATGGACGCGCGTGAACAGCGCCTCGATGCCGGCCTTGGGATCCACCACCGGAGCTTTCATCTGCATCTCGGCATCCGTGATGGGAAGCCAGTAGTTGTCCGCGGTTACCACCGGCACGGCGGCAATCGCACTGGTGCCGGCCAGCGCCAGCAGCGCGAGCGGGAACGCCGCCCTGCCGCGAAACTGCGACGTCATATTACGCATGATTCCTCGTCTATGAACAAGAATCTCCGGCAGGCGCTTCCCGTCGCCGGCACAGGCCCCGGATGAATCCGGTAAGATGGCGAAACAGTCAGACTAGCACGGAAAGTGCCATGGCAGGCTGCGGAAATAGTATTCACGCTTAGAAACCGGGCGATCCCCGATGTGATTTACGTCGAAAACCCAAGTCGGCACGACACTGCGGTTACAATCACATTGATGCATCGCGCGCAACCGGCCTCGCCATACCGAACACTGGCATTCCTGCTTCTGCTCGCGTCGCCCGCCTTCTGCGCGCAGAAGAAGCCGATCACGCTCGAGACGCTTGCTCAAGCGGCGCGCCCCGGGCATGGCGCGCCCTTGCCGGAAGTATGGCTGCCGGACGGGCGGAGCTTTCTCGCACGCCAGAACAACCGCCTGACGCTGTACGATTGCGCCACCGAGAAAAGCCGAATGGTGCTGGCGCTTGACAGTCTCGATGCCGCGGCCGTGGCGACCACCGACGATGGGCCGATGGATTGGACCAACCGGCGCGCCGGCGTGAACGCCATGCAGCTTTCCTCCGACGGCAAGGAACTGCTTTACACGACGCGCGGCGACATTTTTCTGATTCACCTCGACACGGGCAAATGGGAGCAACTCACCAGGACCGCCATCAACGAGCGCGACGCGCGCCTGGCCCCCGATGGCCGCTCGGTCGCCTTCCGCCGCGGCGCGGATCTCTATACCCTGGACGTGGCCGGCAAGATCGAAACGCGTCTCACCCGCGACGGATCGGACACGCTGCGCAACGGCGGGCTCGACTGGGTGTACCCGGAGGAACTCGATCTGAACACCGCCTTCTGGTGGTCGCCGGATTCGAAATCGATCGCCTATCTGCAATTCGACACCCACGCCGAACCGAGTTATCCGCACGCCGACCTGCTGCGGTTGCGCGCGACTTACGAACCCGAGCGCTACCCGCAGGCAGGCGACGCCAACGCGACCATCCGCATGGGCGTGGTCGCTGCCTCCGGCGGCGCCACGCGTTGGTTCGACCTGGGCGACACGCGCGAGTCTTACCTCATCGCACGCGCCGGTTGGATGCCCGGCTCACGCGCCGTCTATGTGCTGCGTTTCAATCGCGTGCAGAATCGCGACACGCTGTTTTCAATCGACGTCGAAACCGGGGCGCGCGCGATCATCTTCGAAGAGTCGGATCCATATTGGATCAACCTCGAAGGCGACATATGTTTCCTCGACGACGGCCGCCGGTTCTTATGGACCAGCCAGCGCGGCGCCGGCGGCTACCGCCATCTCTTTCTCTATTCGAACGATGGCAGACAGGTGCGCCAACTCACTGGCGGCGCGTGGGAAGTGTCCGGCATCGTCGCCGTGAATGAGGCCGAAGCCGTCGGCCGCGTCTTCTACACCTCCGGCGAGCCGAGCCAATTCGAGCGGCACCTGTATTCGATCGGCCTGGACGGGCGCGACAAGCGCCGCCTCACCGAAGAGCCGGGCACACACTCGATCTCGATGGGGCCGGGCGGCCGGTATTACATCGACACGTGGTCGAGCCTCACCGAGCCGCCGCGCAGCATTCTTCGCGCGGGCGATGGATCGGCGCTCGGCACTTATCGCGAACAGGACCGCACCGCGCTCGATGAGTATGTCGTTCTGCCTTCCGCGATCGAGTCGTTTACCGCGCCCGATGGCGTCGCGCTCTACGGCCGGCTGATCAAGCCCGCCGGATGGAAGCGGCGCAAACGCTACCCGGTGATCGTCTCCGTCTATGGCGGGCCGGGCGTCGATTTGCCGGCGCACAATGCATGGCCCGGCATCACCATCGACCAGGTGCTGGCGCAGCGGGGCTACCTCGTCTGGCAGTGCGAAAACCGCGGCGGCGAAGGGCGCGGCCACGATTTCGAGACGGCCATCTATCATCGGCTCGGCGTCGCCGAACTGGCCGACCAGGTGGCCGGCGTGCGCCACCTCGTCGCAATGGGCCTGGCCGATCCGAAGCGCATCGGGATTCATGGTTGGAGTTATGGCGGCTTTATGACGGTCAACGCCATGCTCAATGCGCCGGAAGTTTTCCGCGCCGGTTTCGCCGGCGCGCCGGTCACTAATTGGATGAACTACGACACCATCTATACCGAACGCTATATGGGCCTGCCCGCCGGGAACCCCACCGGCTACCGCGATACGGCGCTCACGCCTCGCGCTAGAAACCTCACTGGCAAGCTGATGCTGGTGCAAAACTTCGAGGACGACAACGTACTATTCCAAAACTCTCTCCAACTAGTGAGTGCGCTAGAACTGGCCGGCAAGCAATTCGACTACACGCTCTATCCGCAAAAGACCCACGGCATTACCGGCGCCGACGTGCAGCATTTGAATCAACTGATGGTGGAGTTTTTCGAGCGGAGCCTGCGATAAGAAGAACCGCCCAGCGCACGGCGCATTATCTTCGTACTCTGTAGACATGAAGTCTCTCTGCTTACTTCTTCTCCTGGCCGGGGCCGCACTGGCCCAGCCGGTATCGTTTGGACTGAAAGCCGGGTGGCCATTGACGGACTCGCTTGACGTGGTGCAGGGCGCAACCACCGCTGCGAATGGGCCGCACCTGATTGGCCCGGAGGTGGAAGTGCGGTTGCCGCTCGGCCTGAGCGTCGAATTCGACGCGCTCTACCGCCATTTCAGCTACACCAACTTTGAGCAGTTCACCGGGACCACCGTCACCACGACCGGCTCCTCGGGCAACTGGGAGTTTCCGCTGGTGGCCAAGTACCGGTTTCGCACCGGACGCATCCGGCCGTATGTGGAAGCGGGCGTGGCCTGGGACGCGCTGGCGGGCTTGCAGAACACATCCGGCACGACGTATTGCAGCATCCGAGTGTGCGAGGGCGCGAACTACCCTCCCACCCCGTTCAGCCAGACAACCGCGGGCGTGGTGATTGGCGGCGGCGGCGACATTCGCCTGCTGAAGTTGTTCCACATCGCTCCCGAATTCCGCTTCACGCGCTGGGCGCAACAGTACTTCAACCTCTCCGGGTTTCTGCAGAGCGGCCAGAACCAGGTCGAGTTTCTGGTTGGGTTCACCTTTCTATGAGGCTCCCGACGGCCGTAACGCACTGGACCGTTTCCGCGTAATCTGTATGTATGAAATCTTTCTGCTTACTACTGTTGATTAGTGGCGCTGCGCTGGCGCAGCCGGTTTCAGTCGGGGTGAAAGCCGGATTGCCATTCACCGACTTCCTGAGCGAGGTGCAGGGCAACAACACCGCCAAGACCGACCGTTACCTGTTCGGTCCGGAAGTGGAGCTGCGACTGCCGCTCGGACTCAGCGTCGAATTCGACGCGCTGTACAGGCATTTCAGCTATACCAACGTGCTGAATCCGTCCGGCAACCAAACCGTGAGCACCGGGTCGTCGGGCAACTGGGAGTTTCCGCTGGTGGCCAAGTACAAGTTCCCCGGCCCGATCGTCCACCCGTACGTGGAAGCCGGCGTTGCCTGGGACGCGTTGTCCGGGTTGAAGAACGCGGTGCTTACGACGGCTTGCGGCAACAGCAACGTCTGCAACAACGTGGTCGTGGCCGCTCCCACGGCCTCCAGCCAGACCACGATGGGCGTGGTACTCGGCGGCGGCGTCGATATCCACGTGCTGAAGCTGTTTCACATCGCTCCCGAAGTCCGCTTCACGCGCTGGGCGAAGAATTACTTCAACCTCGGCGGAGTCTTGAATAGCAGTAAGAACCAGGCCGAGTTACTAGTCGGGTTCACGTTCTGACGAGAGATGTCAGGATTGGACGCGGCGATTGCGCTTCATCTCTTGACCGCGGTCTCGGGAACCGGGCCGTAGGCGCTCGGCGCGCCCGTGAATGCGATCTCGAACCGGTCGAGTGTCACTCCCGGATCGAGCGCGTAAACTGTCAGCGTGTGCCCGCCGGGCCGCAATCGTAGATTGGGCACCTTCTCGATGGCCGCATTGGTTAGCGCGTGTTCGCGCCACGCTTCGCTAAACTCGGGCGCGTAGAAATCGATCATCTGCAACGGCCCTCCGTCGATCTCAACCGCCACGCGTACGCCGTTTTCCGTTGCGATGGGGAAGGTCGGCAACGCGACCAGGCTCAGCGTTGCCTTGTCGTTTTCGGTCGTAGTGGAAAAGCGATAGGTCGCGCTCGGCGCGTTTCGGATCGCGGCCGGGTCGGCGGCATCGACCGATTTCATGTCGAGCATCGTGCGCAGGTCGGCTCCCGTGTGCCCGAGGCCGTCCAACACCTCCCACCCGGCGCTGCGCCTATCGGCGTGAGTTGCATAAATCGAAACGATGCGGTTCGATTCGATGAACGATGCGCCCGCGCCCGCATCGGGTGGTGCCACGTTGACATGAATCCCGATGGGCTGCTTAGCCGTGCTGCACTTCACCATCACCAAGCCTTCGTCTTGTCTCGGCGCAGCGGTCCAGTCGAGAGAGACTTCGATGCGATCTTCGAGATGCCTGTCCGCGGACGAAAAGTCGCCCGTGGCGCGGCTCACCTTGATCCAGGGGACGTTGGGAGTTGCTGTCCATGTCGCCGCCACCTCGCCCTCCACAAAAATGTCGATGTAGCGGTTCTCGTGTAGTTCCGGGTGGAATACTGGCAGACTGGGTGTCCACCAACCCGCGCCATCGAAGTAGGCGCCGCCCTCCACCTGCACGCCGCATGCCTTGTCCCCGTTGCTGCTCCAGGTCGGCACGTGAGGCTCCTCGTAGATCGGCAGGTCTTGCGGCACCATGCCCATCATGTAGCGCCATTTTCCGTCCGCCATTTGCTGGTTGTAATAGCGGGTCTTGGCTAAGATGTCGTCTTGTGCCGCTTTCGCTTCCTGGGCGTAAACGTTCGCGCTGGCCCGGTGCTGCAGCCCATAAGTGATGGTCTTGTCCAGATCGAGCTGCCGCAGATTCATGTCACTGGCGATATCGACCGGATACTGGACCAACTGATAGAACGCCGCCTTGCGGTCGGCAGGCATGTGGGTCATCAGCTTGCCGGCCCGTTCGACCATGTCCTTGTAAGCCGCCGCCCGGCGCGCATTTTCGTCGCCGAAGTCCAGCATGTTGAACTTAGTCTGTTGGATGGAAGTTTCCGGGAATACCGTCGTCCATGCCATGAACTCCGGATTGCGGTCGAAAGCCAGCTTATAGTAACTCCATAGAATACGGGTTATCTCGTCCGCATAATCGGCGCCGAAGTTAGTCGCTGCCCAGTTATGCACATAGGTGCGCACATTCGAACTCTTATCGAACGCCTCGATGTCAAAAGCCATGGCAAGAAAGAACTGAGTCAGATACTCGTCCGGCTTGATGGAACCGACGTTGAGGATCCAGAGCCGCCGCGCATCGTATCGATACGCCTTCGTCATCTCTTCCCACATCAACGAGGGGTCGGTGGATGTCAGCCACAGATACGACATAGGCGGGCCCCAAAAGACGTTGTGGTAATACACACCAGACCCGCCGGAACGGTGCCGTTCGCTGGCGTTGCCGAGCCGCCGGATATAGCCGAAGTCGTCCTCTGGCCAGTTGATCGTGACGTCGTCCGGGAGTTTCACCAGTCCCGTATCGTAGGCGGGGAGAATCTCTTTGTACGCGGTAAACACCTGGGGAACCTTCTCGGCCGGCTTGTGTAAGACATCGGCGAGGATCTTTCGCTGCTGAGCGATGACGTCGTTTAAGATGCCCGCCATCTGTTCCGGCGTGTTGGCTCCCTGCATGGGGAAATCGTCCATGTTACGCAGGCCGATGGTGTAATCATTCTCGTACTTACCGAACTTCTCGATCGCGCCGGTCCAATAACGAATCATCCGCTCTCGGTTGGTGGTCCAGTTATAAGGCCCCATGGTCTTCGAATTCCACTCGCGCGGATTAGTGCGCAGCAGCATCTCAACGTGCGAACTGCCGCGCACGATTGCGTAGTCCTCCGCCGTCTGGGCATTCTCCGGAGTCTGATTGAACGGCGCATCGGCATTGGTCATGGCCGGCCAGATAATGTTGGCTTTCAACCGCCACATTAATTCGAAGATGCGCGCATAAGTCTTCGGCCCGATGTTGCCGAAGGCGGGATCGTAGGTCTCGCCGGCCCACGGATTCAGTCCATTGGCGCCGGCGTTGAGAAAGATCCCCCGATACATGACCGAAGGAGTCTTCGAGTAATAGAGTGCGGCCGCAACCGGGATGTGGTCCGCGGGGCGAATGCTCACGTCCGCCCACCATTCCCAGGGCGAGACGCCCATCTCGCGGGTAAGATCGACGACTCCCCAAATCGTTCCGCGCGGATCGGAACCGAAGATAATCAGCGCCTTCTCCCTGGGGTCCCATGGCGCGGGGATAATAGCGCGCCCGTAGGTCTCCCACTGTCCTTCTATGGCTGACGTGCCGATCTTGTTTGCCGCGAGAATGGAAGCAATCCTCGGTGAATCGGCGCGTCCGATCACCACGCCCGCACCATGGACGTTATTGAAGTCCGAAGTTACCGCCGGCTGCCGGCCAGTCAGCGCTGTGAGATCGTGCCCCAGAAGATTCGCAACCTTGGCAAACGGGGTTCCGCCGTTTCCGTCGTAGACGACGGAGGTGAAAGACGCGGCGTCAATAGTGGGCGGAGCTTCGCCCCTGGCAACCAAAGCGGCCGCAAAAAGTGCCAGGACGAAGATCGGAACACGCCCGCGGGAACGCGCACAACGGGATTGCCGGACTAAGTCTGCCTGGTAGCATCGCATGGGCTCTCACCTTTCCCCAACCACGATGATAGCTGCTGGCGTGCACGCCAGATATCCGTTGGCCCGGACCGCGATTTCCATACCGCGGCGTCCCGTGCCACGCGCACGGTATCATTGTCTATGGAATGCCCCAAATCCTCGACGGAATCCGCGTTCGCGACGAAATCAAAGCCGAGCTGAAACCTCGCATAGCCGCGCTGGCCGCCAAGAGCCGCGCGCCCGGACTGGCCGTGGTGCTGGTGGGAAACGACCCAGCCTCGCAAGTCTACGTGCGCAATAAGATCAAGACTTGCGAAGATCTGGGCATTCGCTCGGAATCGCTGCGTCCGCCGGAATCCGTGACCACCGAGGAGTTGCTCGCGATCATCGACACGCTGAACGCGCGCGACGACATGGACGGCATTCTGGTGCAAGTGCCGCTGCCGCCGCGGGTGGACGCGAAGCGCGTGCTGCTGGCCATCGACCCGGCCAAGGACGTGGACGGTTTCCATCCGATGAACGTGGGCAACCTGGTGGCGGGGTTGCCGGGGCCGCGCTCCTGCACCCCGGCCGGCATCATGGAATTGTTGAAGCGCTACGGCATCCCGGTGGCCGGCAAGCGCGCCGTGGTGGTGGGCCGCAGCGTCAACGTGGGCAAGCCTGCCGCGATGTTGCTGCTGCACGAAAACGCCACGGTCACCATCTGCCATTCAAGGACGGTGGATCTGGCCGCGGTGTGCCGCGAGGGCGAGATTCTGGTGGCAGCGCTAGGCCGGCCGGCCATGATTACCGGCGAGTTCATCCGGCCCGGCGCGGTTGTGATCGACGTCGGGCAGACGCGCGTGACCGACCGCGCGCTGGCCGCGCGCATCTTTTCCAGAGATCGCAACGACCCCGACAAGATGGCCGCGTTCGACAAGCGCGGCTTCGTGTGGATGGGCGACGTGGACCCGATCGACGTGGTCGAAAAGGCCTCCGCCTACACTCCCGTGACGGGAGGCGTCGGCCCGCTGACGATCGCCATGTTGATGACCAACACGGTCGCTGCCGCCGAACGGCGGGCGGGGCTATGTTGAAGGTCGGACTGACGGGGGGACTGGCGAGCGGCAAGTCGTTCGTCGGCGAAGCGCTGGCGGGCTACGGTTGCCGCGTGGTCGAGGCCGACGAACTGGGGCATCACGCACTCGAGCGCGGCGGCGCGGCGCACGACGCGGTGATCGGCGAATTCGGCGCTGCGATCGCCGGCGAAGATGGCGCGATCGACCGGCAGCGGCTGGCCGCGCTGGTGTTCGACAATCCCGAAAGACTGGCCCGCCTCAACGCGCTGGTCCATCCGTCCGTGATCCGCCGCCAGGAGGAATTGGCGGCGGACTTCGCGCTGCACCAGCCGGCCGGAATCTTCGTCTTCGAGGCGGCGATCCTGATCGAAACCGGCAGTTACCGGCGGTTCGACCGGCTGATCCTGGTCGTCTGCTCCGAGGAGCAGCAGGTGGAGCGTGCCATGCGCCGCGAGGGCGCCATCGAATCGGTGGTGCGCGCGCGCCTGGCCAGCCAGATGCCCGTCGACGCGAAACGTAAGTTCGCCCAGTTCGTCATCGACACATCGGGCACCAAGGAAGACACGCTGCTGCAAACCGAGGCCGTCTACGCGGCGTTACGGAGTATCTAACCCATGAGAATCAAGCGACCGATCATATGGGCCGCCGTGCTGGTGGCCTGTTTCCTGACCATAACTTCCGCCGGGCACTGGAAGCTCGGCCAGATACTGCCACACCTCTCTTCGAGCGGCCGGCTGTGGGAAGCGCCCGTTTCCGCCGCGTCGGCCTACTCCTCCGACGAGCAGAATAACATCGACATCTATAAGTCGGCGCGCGAGGCAACCGTCAATATTACATCGCGCGTCTACCGCCAGGACTGGTTCTTCCAGCTCTACCCGGAGGAGGGCACCGGGAGCGGTTTCATCGTCAATGCGGATGGGACGATACTCACTAATAACCACGTGGTGCGCGGCGCCTCGCAACTTACCGTCAAGCTCTCCGACGTGAAATCCTATCCGGCCAAAGTGCTCGGCACCGATTCGAGCAACGACCTGGCGCTGATCCGCATCGACACCGGCCGCAAGCTGCCCACGCTCCGCCTGGGCGATTCCGATTCGCTCGTGGTGGGACAGAAGGTGCTCGCCATCGGCAACCCGTTCGGCCTCGAAGGCACGCTCACCACCGGCATCGTCAGTTCGCTCAATCGCAGCCTGCAAACGCAGGAGAACCGGAAATTGGAGGGCATGATCCAGACCGATGCCGCCATCAATCCAGGCAATAGCGGCGGGCCTTTGCTCGATGCGCACGGCAGCGTGATCGGCATCAATACGGCCATTTACGGCCAGGGCAATATCGGCCTCGGTTTCGCCATGCCGGTGAACCGCGCCAAGGAAATGCTCGACGAGTTCCAGTCGCGCGGTCACATTTCGCAACCCACGCTCGGCATCACGACCGTGTGGATTTCCGGCGACCTGGCCGAAGCGCTCGAACTGCCCACCAAGGGCGGCCTGTTGATCCAGCACATCGAACGCGGCTCGCCGGCCGACGAAGCCGGTTTGCGCGGCCCACGCCAGGTGGTGGTGGTCGGCAACTATCAACTCGGCGTCGGCGGCGACTTAATCGTCGAAGTCGAAGGCCAGCCGGTCGAAGGCAACGATTCGCTGGTGCGCGTGATGAAGCGCAAGCGCGGCGGCGACATATTGAATCTCACCGTCTATCGCGCCGGCCAGAGACAGAAACTGCAAGTCCGCCTGGGCGAAGCGCCGCAGCAGTTCTGACGCACGCACGAACGCGTGTGCCACGTTGGCACAGTAGGGTTGCGTGCGGCCGGGCCGCGGGCAATTTCAGCTATACTACCCCCTTAACGCCCAATCCAATTCCCTACGGACATGTCGAGGAAATCACCAAAGAGGCCGGGCCGGCGAGAGCAATCCCTGACCCATTCCGCGCCTGAGGATTCTTCCGCTCCGGCGCTCATCGCCTGGCTGCGGAAGCATTCGCTCTGGGTCTTTCTTCTCTTGACCGCAGTGGCGTCGGCCCGCATTGTGGCCACTTACCAAGTCTTCAACCATACCATCGACGAGCCAGCACACGTGGCCTGCGGGATGGAATGGCTGTCGAAGGGTGTATATCGGTACGAGACGCAGCATCCGCCGCTGGCCCGTGTCGCGGCCGCTCTAGGCCCCTATCTGGAACACATCCGCACCTTCGGCGTGACGCACGAGAGTGCGGTAGGCATGTACCAGGAGGGCGCGCTCATTCTATATTCGGGCGGCCATTACGATCGCAACCTGGCCCTGGCGCGGCTGGGTATCCTGCCGTTTTTCTGGATCGCATGTCTGGTGGTGTACCTCTGGGCCAGGAGATGCTGGGCCGAACCGGTGCCCTCGCTGGCCGTCTTGTTATTTACCTTCCTGCCGCCGGTGCTGGCGCACGCGGGCCTGGCCACCACGGATATGGCGCTCACCGCTTTCACCGGCGCGTCGTTCCTGGCTGCCCTGTACTGGCTCGATCGCCCCAATGCGGCCCGTAGCGCTCTGTTCGGAGCCGCCACCGGTCTCGCGGTCCTGTCCAAATTCACGGCGTTGCCCTTCATTCCGGTCGCGATGGCGGCCGCGCTGCTCTGGTATTTCGTCGCCGAGCGTCCGGCGTTCCGAGCCGTGCTGGCCGCCGCACGCAAGCTCTTCCTGCCTTTCCTGCTCGCCGTGGCGGTGGGCGTTGTGGTGATCTGGGCGGGGTATCGATTCTCATTCGGCAGTGTGCCGTTCACGACGTTGCGGTTGCCGGCCCCCGAGTTGTACGACGGAATTCGGGCGACGCTCGAACATAACCGCAGCGGTCATCCGGCCTATCTGCTGGGCGCGCGCAGCGATTTCGGCTGGTGGTATTACTACCCTGTGGTGCTGGCCGTCAAGACGCCACTGCCGTTTCTGGCGCTGCTCCTGTTCGGGGCCGTCGAGGTCGTGCGCCAGTGGCGGAATCGCGGCTTGCGGGCCGCCGCGGCCTTCTCTGGCGCTATTCTGCTTTTCTGCCTCTTCAGCCGGATCAACATCGGCGTGCGCCACATTCTCCCGGTGTACATCGGGTTTTCAATCGTGGCCGGCGCCGGGGCGGCGCGCCTGGCTGAACTCTGGCGCCCGGCGGCGTGGGCGCGCTGGACCCTGGGCCTGCTGTTGTTCTGGATGGCCGCGACCTCCGCGTTCAGTCATCCCGACTACCTCCCCTATTTCAACGCGCTCGCCGGCGATGAGCCGGAAAGGATCCTGGTCGATTCCGACCTCGATTGGGGCCAGGACATGAAACGGCTCGGGAGACGATTGCAGGAAGTCGGCGCCCGGCAGGTGACGTTCAATCCGTTCATCATCGCCTACCTGGAGGCGGTACATGGCTTTCCTCCCATTCAGCCAATGGATCCCCAGTATCCGTCGCCCGGCTGGAATGCCGTGAGTCTCACGGTGCTCAAGAGCGTCCGCCTCGGGCTCAATAAGGATCATCCCGAGATCCGGCTCTGGCCCGATTCGATCAAGCCAACGGAACGAATCGGAAAGGGAGTGCTGCTCTGGTATTTTCCTCCCGGTCGCGGGGGATCGCGGTAGCCATGGCGAAGATGCGGAAATCCGGATCTTCCGAAAGGGCGGCCTTCCGGAAAGCGCCGGCGGCCGGTGCGGGGAGCCCCGTCGACCGATGGCGGAAATGGCTGCCTCTGATTCTGGTGTTCGCGGCGCTCCTCTGCTATTGGACGCCGCTGACTTCCGCCCACGCCTCCATCCAGTGGGATGCCGCAGACGAGTTTCAGCCAGGACAGGCGTACCTCTCCAATGAACTTCACGCCGGACGTCTGCCGTTCTGGACGCCATACATTTTCTCGGGCTTTCCATTCCTCGCGGACCCGCAGTTGGGCGCCTGGTATCCGCTGCACTGGCCGTTCCTGCTCGCCGGCCCCACCGCGCAGCTCTTTGTCGCGGAAAACCTGCTGCACGCTCTGCTGGCCTGCTTCGGCGCCTGGCTGCTGGCCGAGAAGCTCTTCCGGAATACCCCGGCGGCGCTGTTCTGCGGCCTTTCTTATGGCCTTTCCGGTTTCTTCGCGGCCCACAGTTCGCATACGCCAATGATCGAAGCCGCCGCCTGGCTGCCCTGGCTGCTCCTCCTGTTCGAGCGGGCCATGGAGGACCGCGCGCTGCGAAACGGCGTGCTGGCGTCGCTCGTGGCCGGCATGATCGTCCTGGCGGGCCACTTCCAGACCGCGCTCTATTGCTTTGCCGCGCTCGGGTTGTTTGCTCTGGCCGGGATACTGGCGGATCGGCGGAAGTGCTGGCTGGCTGTGTCGCTCGCGCTGGCCATTCCAGCCGTGGGGGCCTGCCTCTCCGCCGTCGCCGCTTTCCCCGGCCTGGAACTGGCGTCGCTCTCGATCCGGGCCGGCATTTCCGCCATCACCCGTAGCGAAGGCTTCCTCACCGCCGGCTCTCTGGCGACCCTGCTCCATCCGGACTTCTACGGCGTCATCACCGGGCCCTACTCCGGACCGCGCGACATCACCCAGTACTATTTCTATGCGGGCATCCTGCTCCTGCCCCTGGCCGTCGTGGGACTCCGCCAGCGCACGGCGCTGCGGCGCGCGTTGTGCTTGGCCGTCCCATGCCTCTGGTATGCGGCCGGCACCCCATTGGGGCTCTACAACCTGGTGGCCCGGCTGCCCGGTTTCCGCAGCGTGCGCGCGCCGGTCCACATCTGGTTCGTGGCCGGCCTCGCGCTTTCCCTGCTGGCTGCCGCCGGCTTCGTTTCCGTGACCCGCCGCTGGCCGCAAAAATGGCTCCCCTTGGCGCTGCTGGCGGTTGCCTGCGCCGATCTCCGGTACTGGAATTCGGACAGAAATCCGCTGGCCTATTCGCGGGAATCCTGGGCGGAAACCTACGGAGCGGGCGAGGATCTTTTCGCCCGCGCAGCAGCCTCGATGCCCCCCTTGACCCGCTTCGAGGCCCCCGAGCAATTCACCGCCTTCGGGCCTCTCGACCATCCCCTCGACGCCCGCGTGGAAGCCACTTACGGCTACAATCCTCTGGTTCTCTCCCGCTATGCCGAATACACCGCGGCCATCGAGGCCAACCCGGATCTTCGCAACGGGCTGAACGTCAGCCGGTGGCTCGATGCGCGGCGCGGAGCGGTGCTCGTCAACCCGGACTTCCTGCCGCGCGCCAATTTTCCCGCGGAATTGGTCCGGGTGCGGTCCGCCGCGGAAGGCCGCAATCGCCTGGCGGCGCTGGACCAGAAGAAACAGGCGCTGGTGCCCGAGGAAATCGGCCCGGTCGCGCAGGACGCTAATGGAACCGCGCAAGTGCGGGCCTTCTCGGGCGGCCACTACCGCATTCACTACCGCTCGGCGTCGGCCAGCGTGCTGCGTATCGGCAGCGCGTATTTCCCCGGCTGGACCGCGCATTCGGGCGCGCGCGAACTCCCCGTGTTCCCGGTCGACCACGCTCTGCTGGGAACTCTCGTGCCGGCGGGCGAGCGAGACATCGACCTCGACTATCATTCGCGGTTTTTTGCCGCCGGCCTCCTGGTGACGCTGGCATGCGCCATCGCATGCGGCATCGTCCTATGGTCGGAATCGCGTCGTAACGGAACGCGCGCGGAAACACCGCCGCACGCAGCCGATCCTTCGGCCTGATCTTTCTGAATAAGAGCGGCTTTCTGCCGGCTGCCTTGTCGACGCGACGGACCGCTCGCTTGCGCTGGGTTCTTGTACTGCCCCGTAGCCGGTGTTTCGCGCTCGCGCTGACGCGGCCGATGTACAATAGCAGTCTTATGAAAACTGGCGTGGCTCTAGTGATCGGGTTGTGCATTTCGGCGCCGCTGGCGATTCCTCAGGAGACGGCGGCGCTCGATGGATTCACGGCGGAATCCTCGCGTGCGGAGCGGGCGTGGGAAGCCAAGTTCCGCGCGATTCCCGATCCGGCCCTGATGCGCGCGTATATGGAGCGCCTCTCGGCGCGCCCGCACCACGTAGGCTCGGCTTACGACCGGAACAACGCCGAGTGGCTGCTGGCCAAGCTGCGCGAGTGGGGCCTGGATGCACAGATCGAAAGCTTCGACGTGCTCTTTCCTACCCCGAAGGAGCGCCTGATCGAGATGGTCGCGCCGCACCGCTTCGTGGCCAGGATCGAAGAGCCAACCGTGCCGGGCGATCCCACTTCCGCGCAGCACGACGAACAGCTTCCCACGTACAACGCCTATTCGATCGATGGCGACGTGACCGGCCCGCTGGTGTACGTCAACCACGGCGTGCCGGACGATTACGAAACGCTCGAGCGGCAGGGCGTTTCGGTGAAAGGGGCGATCGTGATCGCGCGCTACGGCGGAAGCTGGCGCGGCGTCAAGCCGAAGGTGGCCGCCGAGCACGGCGCCATCGGGTGCCTGATCTATTCCGATCCGCGCGACGATGGCTTCGCGCCCGGCCTGCCTTTTCCCGCCGGCGCGTTCCGCCCCAAGAACGGCGTGCAGCGCGGCAGCGTGCTCGACATGCCTGTCTATCCGGGCGATCCGTTGACGCCGGGCGTGGGCGCGACGCCCGATGCCAAGCGATTGCCGATCAGCGAGGCCGTCACGTTGACGAAGATCCCCGTGATGCCGATTTCCTACGCCGATGCGCAGCCGCTGCTCGAGGCGCTCGAAGGCCGCACGGTGCCCGCGGCGTGGCGCGGCGGTCTGCCGATTACGTATCGCTTCGGGCCCGGCCCCGCCAAAGTGCATCTGAAGCTGAAATTCAATTGGGACCAGAAGCCGCTCTACGACGTGATCGCGCGCATTCCGGGCGCGCTCTATCCCGACGAATGGATCCTGCGCGGCAACCATCACGACGCCTGGGTGAATGGCGCGGAAGATCCGGTCTCCGGCACGATTTCGGTGATGGAGGAAGCGCGCGCGATGGCGGCGCTGCTGCACGAAGGTTGGAAACCGAAGCGCACGATTGTGTTTTGCGTCTGGGACGGCGAGGAGCCCGGGCTGCTCGGCTCGACGGAATGGGTGGAAACGCACGCCGATGAACTGGCGCGCAAGGCCGCCGTGTACATCAACTCGGATAGCAACGGGCGCGGCTATCTGGGTATGGAGGGGTCGCATTCGCTCGAGCATTTCATCAATGGCGTGGCGCGCGATATCGACGATCCGGAATCTGGCGTCACGGTGTGGAAGCGCGCGCAGGCCGAACGCATTGCGGGAGACGACCGCGCCGCCTCCCCGGCGGACCGCGCCGAGGCGCGCAAAGGGCGGGACCTGCGCATCGGCGCGCTTGGTTCGGGCTCCGACTTTTCGGCGTTCCTCGACCATGTGGGCGTCGCGTCGCTCAACTTGGGCTTCGGCGGCGAAGACGACGGCGGCATCTATCATTCGATCTACGACGACTTTTACTGGTACACGCATTTTTCCGATACCAGGTTCGTCTACGGCCGCGCGCTGGCGCAAACGGCGGGGACGGCCGTGATGCGACTGGCCGGCGCGGATCTGCTGCCGTTCGAGTTTCACAACCTCGCCGATACCGTCCACCGCTATGTCGACGAGGTCAAGAAGTTAGCGAGCGACAAGCGCGAGCAGACCGTCGAACGCAACCAGCAGATCGACGACGGAGTGTTCGCCGCGCTCGAAGACCCGCAGTTGACGACCGTGCTGCCCGCGAAGGAGACCGTCCCGCCGTTTCTGAATTTCGCTCCGCTCGAAAACGGCCTGGCGGCGCTCGAGCGGGCCGCACACGACTTCGATCACGCCGCTTCGCACGCCGCCGCCGATGGTGGCGCGGCCCTGGCACACGCGCAGTTGAAAGACGTGAACGACCGTCTGACGCTGGTCGAACGCACGTTTCTTTCGGGAGCGGGTCTGCCCAATCGCCCGTGGTTCCAGCACCAGATCTACGCGCCGGGTCTTTATACGGGTTACGGCGTAAAGACGCTGCCAGCCGTGCGCGAAGCCATCGAGCAGAAGCAATGGAAGCTGGCCGACGAACAGGTCGTGCGCGTAGGCAAAGTCCTGGAAGACGCCGCCGCCGCGATCGCCGCCGCCGCGAAGGCGCTGAAGACGGCGACGGAATAGGCGCTGCTGTCGTGGCGCACGCTGTCGAGCGTGCTGGGTCGAGAGTCATCTCGACCTTTCTTCCGTACCTCCGCCGGAAATGACTTGTTCGCTCCCAGCCCGGAAAAGCCGAGACGAATCTCGGCTCAGCAGGCCCGCGCCATGCTCCTACGGCGGACGCGCCGCGCTGTAAGCTGGAATCGTGAGGGGAATGCGGACGATTCTGCTGCCCGGGGTTTTGATCGCGCTCGCGGCAGGCGCGTGGGATGGCACAGTAACTGCGCCGCGCGCCGAAGCGGCGATCACCATCGACTATCCGGGCGATGGATCGACCTTCCCGCCGGATTTCCCACCGCCGGAATTCCTGTGGCGGGATAGCGCGAGTCCCGTCAGCTTTTGGAGGATTGAAATCTCGTTCGCGGACCACGCGGCGACCATCCGCGCGATCTCCCACGGCGAGCGTCCGCGCCTTGGCTTGATCGATCCCGAGTGCGTCGCCAGCACAAATGCGCCACCCACACTCACGCCCGAGATGGCTGGGGCTCATGCCTGGCGCCCGGACCAGGCAACGTGGCACACCATTCAGCGGCACTCGGTCGCAAGCGCGGCGACGGTGACTATCCTCGGGTTTCACGGCAGCGGCGGCGGGCAACCCGTCTCGCGCGGCACGATCGCGATTCGCACTTCCCGCGACCCGGTGGGCGCGCCGATCTTCTATCGCGACGTGCCGCTAATGCCATCGGAACTCGAGAAGGGCGTCATCAAACCGCTCGCCGCGCAGGCGCTGCCATTGGTCAAATGGAGGCTGCGCGATGTCACGAAGACGACCAGCCGCGTGGTGATGGAGAACATGCCGGTGTGCGCGAATTGCCATTCGTTTTCGACCGATGGGAAGGCGATAGGCATGGATCTCGATGGCTTGCAGGGCAATCGCGGCATGTACTTCCTGGCGCAGGTGGCGCCGGAGATGAAGGTCCGCCGCACGGATCTGATTCAATGGAGTTCGCCCAAAGGTAAGCTGCGCGGCAACATTCGCATCGGCTTCATGTCACAAGTTTCGCCGGACGGGCAGCGCGTGGTGACGACGCTCAACCCGGCCGCGATGGATGGCTTGGCTACGCCGCCGAGCAATTACTATGTCGCCAATTTCAAGGACTACCGCTTCCTGCAAGTGTTCTATCCCACGCGCGGAATCCTCGGCTGGTATAGCCGGGAGACGGGCGTGCTGCGTCCGCTCTCCGGCGCGGACGATCCCCGGTACGTGCAGATGGGCGCGGTATGGAATCCCGATGGACAGTCCCTGGTGTTCGCGCGCGCCCCGGCCACCGACCCCGATCCGCCCGGCGTGCCGATGGCGAAGTTCGCGGGCGATCCGAACGAGCTGCCGATCCAATACGACTTGTACCGGATTCCGTTTCACGGTGGCGCGGGCGGCGTGGCGGAGCCGATCGCCGGCGCGTCCCGAAACGGCATGAGCAATACCTTTCCCAAGGTCTCGCCCGATGGGCGCTGGATCGCGTTCGTCCAGTGTCGCAACGGGCAGCTCATGCGACCGGATAGCGAGTTGTATATCGTGCCTGCGGCGGGCGGCGTGGCGCGACGGATGCGCTGCAACACGGCGCGGATGAATTCGTGGCACAGCTTTTCGCCCAACGGCCGCTGGCTGGTGTTTTCGTCCAAGGCGCAATCGCCGTACACACAGATGTATTTGACCCACCTCGACGCGGATGGCGCTGACAGTCCGCCGATTCTGATCGAGAACGCTACCGCATCCAATCGCGCGGTGAATCTGCCGGAGTTTGTCAACATCGCGCCCGATGGGCTGCGGAGTATCGGCGGGCAGGCACTCGCTTACTACAAGCTGGTGGATGGGGCGACGTCCTTGCAGAAGGCCGGTGCCTACGAAGCGTCCGCCGCGAGATGGCGGCAGGCCGTCGAGTTGAACCCCGACGACGAATACGCCGAGCGCAAGCTGGGAACGCTCTTACTGATGATGGGGCACCGCGAGGAATCGACGTTGCATCTGCGCAAGGCGAATGAGATGCAACTTCGCGCAGCGGTAGAGGCCGACCCCACGTCGGCGCACGCGCACAACGATCTGGGCACGCTGCTAACCGAAACCGGTCGCGCGGAAGAAGCCATTGAGCAATTCGAAAAGGCGATTGAACTGAAGCCGGATTACGCCGCCACGCGCACGGGTCTGGCCCGTGCACTCGCGAAACTGGGCAAGCTGGACGAAGCGCTGACCGAACTTCGTCGCGCGATTGCAGCCGATGCGCGATACGCACCGGCGCACTATGAACTGGGCGTGACTCTCGCCCAACCCAGCGATGCCGCGGGTGCGATTGCCGAATGGCGAGCCGCGATTGAGATCGATCCGAAATACGCCGACGCCCACGCTCGGTTGGCCGATGCGCTCGCCGCACAAGGCCGCACCGCCGAAGCGCTCGAGCACTGGCGCGCCGCGATCGACCTTCGTCCGAACGATGCCGACACGCTCCGCCGCGCCGCGTGGACACTCGCGACCTCGCCCGATGCCGCAATCCGCAACGGCGCCGAGTCACTGCAATACGCCGTACGCGCGATGGAGTTGACCTTCGGCAGAGACGCACGTGTCTTAGACACATTAGCTTCCGCTTACGCCGAGAAGGGCCAATTCGCCGACGCAGTCTTGACCGCGCGGAGGGCGGAGTCACGTGCCATTGCGGAGAACCAGCCAGCGCTGGCTAATGAGATCAGGGGCAGGATCGCGCTGTATGAAGCGGTGCGGGCGTTTAGAGACAGGAATATTGAGGGCGCGCGGTAGTGAGGCACGACGTGTTTCGCTCCATCCCGTGAGCAGCGTGGGAGCACAACCACGCCGGTCCCCTTGCCAAGCTGCGTCACTTGGGATCTGCTCCAAGGAATCGTTTCACCCCGCCAGCCTTAGTTACCCGACAGATGAGGTGGGTGATGAACTCGTTGAGTCGCAGATCCATGTCCCCGATCTCGGATTCCTCGAACTCCCAAGCGAGAAAGTACGTGCCCGTGCCACTGGTGCAAGAGCCCCAGGCTTTCTTGGGCTCCGGGAGGGAGCATGCATCGTGCAAAGCCTTGCCCAGACGAGCGAGCTTCGCGCGTTCCTTGATCCACACCCAGGCTTCGATTCCAGTCGCCCTCTCCTCAACCACCCAGTAGCGGTAAATCGCTGCCTCAAACTGATCCGAGACCTTAAGTTTCACGCCCAGCAAAATGCCATCCGTGAACTGTGCCTTCTGTAGTTTGTCGGGATCCGAGTAATCCAGGAGAGCGATCTTGTCTCCCGCTATCCCGAAAACGCGGAGCACCTCCCCGCCGTCGGCTCGCGCCATGATCCACTGAAGCCAGTCGGAATAGGCCTCTTCGCGATGACCGGCAACCCAGCGATGCCCTGCGAAATCGAGCGCCGTTAAGGGCTCCCCTAAAGGAGAAAAGACACCAGCTGAGCGTTCAACAGTCTTCCGATACTCCTCGATGGAACGGGCACCTTGACGACGGGCCCCGTCAACCAAGCGCCTCAGGACCCCAGCGTTCGCCTGAACGCAATCGCCCTGGGCCCTTAGTCCGGCAGCTAAGGCCGCCAGACGACGAATCGCTACCAAGCGGTCACGCGCTGTCTTTTGATTGCTCACAGAGTCATTGTGCAGTATGACGTCTAGCTCTGGCCCTTGACTTACAACTGCTCTTCCACACTTACCTTGCCGGCGAAGCTTCGGTAGGCGTAGACGAAGTATACGGCGGTCAGGGCCATGCCGGGGATGAACCAGACCATTCCTATATGGAGACCATACTGCGCGGCGGAGGCGTTTGTGATGGTCAGCGAGTTAGCAGGATCGCCATTTGACGGAAGCACATTCGGGTAGAGACCGAAGGCGGCGCTGACTAACATGGCGCCCAGGAATGCGCACGATGAGAAAAACGCCGCGCGCTCCTGGAGACGGCGATTCAGCACGGCGATGGCAACTAATGCGACGACTGCGGCGAAGGGAAAGGTCCAACCCCACGGGTATGCGGCGAACGCTGCCTGCAAGCGCGGCTGAATACTGAAACTTGCGAGAGTGAGTAGCGCGACTGACACCAGGACGGCCCACCAGACAACGGACGCGGCGCGGCGGGCGCGGCTTTCGATCTCGCCCTTCGTCTTGAGTGCGACCCAGAGCGAGCCGTGAAGGGCGAGCGCGGCCAGCGCGGCTACGCCAGAGAGTACGGTGTACCAATCGAGAATGCCGGGCGACTTACCCGGCGTCCAATCGGTCCACAGCGGCAGGAAGAATTCGCCTTGTGCGTCAAGCGGAACGCCGCGCACGACGTTGCCCAGCGCGGCGCCGAAGAAGATGGCGAGCAGCGCGCTCGCAATCGAGAAACCGGCGTCCCACAACGGATGCCAGACGGGGCTCTGCACGTGGTTGCGGAACTCGATCGAGACGCCGCGCAAGATCAGCAGCCACAGCACCATCATCAGAGGAAGATAGAAGCCGCTGAAACTGGACGCGTAGAGCGTGGGGAAAGCGAAGTAGAGAGTGCCGCCCGCGGCCAGCAGCCAGACTTCGTTGCCGTCCCAAACGGGGCCGACGGTCGAGAGTACGGCGCTACGTTCGTCGTTAGTGCGGGCGACGAAGAAATGCACTATCCCGGCGCCGAAATCGAAGCCATCGAAAATCACATATGCCGCCAACATGCAGGCGACCAGCCAGAACCAGATCGTTTCCATAATGACTCCTCAAGCGGCGGGCGCCGGTTCGGGCCCCTCTTCGATTTCACGATAGACCAGAAACAGGAACAGGATCGAGAGAATCGTGTAGATCCCCAGGAAACCAATTAGAGTAAATAGCGCATTGCCGGAAGAGACTTGCGTGGAGACTCCGGCCGGCGTGCGCATGATGCCATAGATGAGCCACGGCTGGCGGCCAACTTCGGCGGTGATCCAACCGGCCGTATTGGCGATGTACGGGAAAGGCAGTAACATCATCAGTACCCAGAGTAAGCCGCGCGACTGATAGAGCGAGCCGCGCCAGAGCTTGAATGCGGCGAACGCCAGCACGGCGCCAAAGATAGTGCCAAGGCCGACCATGATGTGATAGCTGTAATAGAGTAGCGGAATGCTGTCTGGCCAGTTCTGCGGCGGGAAGGCGCTAAGTCCCTTCACTTCGGCCCCCCAACTCTGATAAGTCAGGAAACTGAGCGCTCGCGGGACAATGAGAGGATTGTCGAGACGGTGACGGTCCATGTCCGGCTGGCCGAGAATGGCGAGCGGCGCGCCCTGTTCGGTATCGAAGAGACCTTCCATGGCGGCGAGAGTCGCCGGCTGATGCCAGGCGATGTTGCGGCCCTGCCCATCGCCGGAGGGAAAGAGAAGGACGATGGTGGCGGCGATGGCGGCGATTACTCCGAGACGAACAAAGGTCCGGCCGTGCGCTTCGTGGCTGCGTGTGAGGAGATAGAACGCGCCGACGGAAGCCATCGCCACGGAGGCGGTGACCACCGAGCCACTCATGGTGTGCAGGTATTGCCAACCGAGCCACGGATTCAGTAACACCCTCCAGAAACTGGTGAGGACCATCTCGCCGTGGCGGCCGATGGCGTAGCCGACCGGGTGCTGCATCCAGGCGTCGGTGGCGACGATGAAGAATCCGGACAGCCACGCACCGAGGAAGACGAGCAGCGCGGTTAACCAATGCGCCTTGGGTCCCAGGCGCTTTTCGCCGTACAGGAACGCGCCGAGGAAACTGGATTCGAGGAAGAAGGAGAATGTTCCTTCCATGGCGAGTGTCTGGCCGATCACGCCGCCGGCGGACTTGGCGAAGCGCGACCAGTTCGTGCCGAATTGAAACTCCATGGGGATGCCGGTGACCACGCCCATGGCGAAATTGATGGCGAAAATCTTGGCCCAGAAGCGGGCGGCGCTCGCGTAGTGCGGGTTGCCCGTGCGCAGCGCCATGGTCTTCAGGATCAGGATCAACAATGCGAGCCCCATGGTCAGTTGGGGAAACAGGTAATGGAAAGTGACGGTGAAAGCGAAGTGCAGACGGTGAACGGTAAGCGCGTCCATAAGACTCCAGGGCGGCGAGCGATGCCCTTCCGCACAGTATGACACGACGCAACCGCCGCTGGGGTGCGCGAAGATAGAGAGCGGATGACCGACGAAGAATGCATGCGGGAGGCGCTCTCACTCGCCGCGCGCGGGGCGGCGCGGGGCGAAGTGCCGGTGGGAGCCGTGGTGGTGGTCGGCGGCGAAATCGTGGGGCGCGGATGGAACTGCCCGATTGAGCGGCACGATCCGACGGCGCACGCGGAGATCCTGGCGTTGCGCGAAGCCGCCGCGGCCGCGGCCAATTACCGGTTGCCGGGCGCGACTCTCTATTGCACGCTCGAGCCGTGCGTGATGTGCGCGGGGGCGGTGGTGGCCGCGCGCGTGGAGCGGCTGGTGTTCGCGACGCGCGACCTGCGCTTCGGCGGCGTGCGCAGCAAGTTCCACATTGCCGATTCGGGCACCCTGAATCATACCGTGGAGATTGTCGAGGGCGTGCTGGCTGTCGAATGCGTGGAATTACTGCGCGGGTTTTTCGAGGCGAAACGGTAGGGCAGCGGGAAGGCGCGATCCTGGGGTCCGCCCCACAAAGTCGGATTCACAGTCGATTCGCGCGCCGGGGGTATAATCGTGGCAGTTGGCGCGTGCTCCGTCGCCCCGTGCTCTCCTCCCGCGATCGTTTGTTGTGACCGGTCCGATCCAGATCGAGCGCCATTCCCCGCCGGCATCCACCCGGTTCGGCACCCCTCCGCGTTTCCAGCCAGGGTCGGCACCATCAGCAGAGAATCTGCATTATTCGGATACGTCACCCTATCGATGGTATGGCCATCTTCCGAACCACAACATGCTGGGGTGGGGGCGCTTTACTTTGCCGCCAAACGGGTTTAGTATGGTTACACTCCCCCGGTAGTAAGCGAGGTTATAGCTTTGCTGAAATTAAAGCGCATCGAACTACAGGGTTTCAAGTCCTTTTGCGAGCGTAGCGAACTCCGCTTCAACGGTTCCGGTATCGCCGGCATCGTCGGCCCGAACGGGTGCGGCAAGTCGAATATTTCCGACGCCATCAGTTGGGTGCTGGGCGAGCAATCGGCCAAGAGCCTGCGTGGCGCGCGCATGGAAGACGTGATTTTCGCCGGCACGCGCGACCGCAAGCCGCTCGGCATGGCGTACGTCACCATGACCCTGGTCGACCCGGAGCATTACACCGGCAACGACGCGCACCGTCTGCAAGCCGTCGCCGAAGGCGGCGAAAAGAAGCGCGGCGAGGTCACCATCACGCGGCGCCTCTACCGCAGCGGCGAAAGCGAATACCTCATCGATGGGCGGGCGGCGCGCCTGCGCGACATTCAGGACCTGTTCATGGGCACCGGCCTGGGACCGGAAAGCTACGCCATCATCGAGCAGGGNNCAGAACCTGGCGCGCGTTTACGACATTCTGGAAGAAGTGACGCGCCAATCGAATTCGCTCAAGCGGCAGGCGCAGAAGGCCAAGCGCTACGCGGAGCTGAAGGTGGATCTCGAAAGCCGGCTAAAGGTGGTGCTCTCCGGCAAATACCGGTTGCTCGAACGCGATGCCGCCAAGACTGCCATCGATTTGAACCTGGCGGCGACGGAATTCAAGGGCCTTGGCGGCCAGGTGGAGGAACGGGAGCAGGCGCACCAGCGGGCGCAGGCGGCGTGCTACGCGCTCGAAGAACGGCTGACAGCGGCGCGCCAGCAGCTTGCCGCGTCCAACGTGGAAGCCGAGCGGACGCGCGGCCGGCTGGCGAGCCAGGTGCGGGAGAGCGGCGCCACCGAAGAGCGCATCGCGCAGGCGGAGCGCGAATCCGAACAGTTGGGCAAGCGCCTGGAGCAATTGGATGGCGAGGTCGCCACCCACCAGGCGAGCGTCGCCACGCTCGAAGCGCAGATCGCCGAAGCGCGCGCGCGCCTGCTCGGCATCAACCAGCAGCGCGACGGAATGCAGGCCAAGCTGCGCGAGCGGGAACGCGCCATCGAGGCCGGCCGCCAGGCCATCCTGCGCCTGCTTGGCGAGGCGTCGCAATTGCGCAATCAACTGGCGCAGATGGAAGAATACCTGGCCAGCGTCGAGCGCGAAACCGCGCGTTCGGTGAAGGAAGAGCAGGTGGCCACGGGCGAAATCGAACGCCTGGAAGCGGCGAAGAAGTCGCTGGCCGAAACCATGGCGGCGCGCCAGCTCGAACTCGAAGCCGTCACCGGCGAGCGGCGCCGTACCGAAGCCGATCTCGCCGAGCGCCGTAAATCCGCAGCCGAACTGCGCCAGACCATCGATCACGAGAAGGCCGAAGTGCAGCGCGTTCGCGCGCGCAAGGAATCGCTCGACCAGGTGCTGGCGCACCGCAGCTATACCACCGATTCGGTGAAGAAGCTCTTCGCCTCGCTCGAAACCGGCAAGGCCACCGACCTGAAGCCGGCCGGCGTGCTGGCCGACTACGTCGAGGTGGATCCGCAATACGAAAAGCCGACCGAGGAATTCCTCCACGACGAACTGGAATACGTGGTCGTGGAAAGCTGGCAGCAGGCCGAGCGCGGGCTCGATTTTATCCGCGCCGAGCTGAATGGCCGCGCTACCTTCCTCGTTCATCCCGAGCCAAACGGCACGCCCAAAGCGCGCCTGCCCGAGCCAGCCATCGGCCCCGAAACCGGAATCGCCGCGCGGCTGAGCGATTCGCTGCGCCTGACCAACGGCTTCCGCGATCGCGCCACGGACTTGCTGCCCCGCGTTTCCCTCTGCTTCGTGGCCGAGGACCGCGGCTCCGCGCAGCGCCTTTCGACCGCGTACCCTCATCTTTATTTTCTGCTTCCCGACGGCGTCTGCTACCACGGCCACACGGTGACCGGCGGTAAGAAATCGGGCGCCGGTCCGCTCGCCATGAAGCGCGAAACGCGCGAGCTGGCGATTGCGCTGGCCACCCGGCAGGCGTCGCTCGACCAACAGGTGGCGCGCCTCGAAACGCTGCATCGCGAAATCGCCGGTCTCGAAGCCGAGGTCGAGCGGCTGCGCGGCCTGCAGCAGGCGCGCGAGAAGGATCGCGTCGCGCTCGATCACGATGCGCGCAAACTGGCCGAGGATCTGTCGCGCACCAATTCGCGCGTCTCGGTCGCGCGCCTCGAACTCGAACGGCTGCGCCGCGACGCCGAGAAATCCTCCGGCGAGCGCGAACGCAACCGCGCCGCCGTGGAAGAGAAGGACCGGCAGCGCGCCGCCCGCGAAGAGGCGCTCGAAGCCGAGCGTCAGGAATCCGAAAAGTTGGAAGCCGAAGCCGCGGCCATCGGCGAGGAGCACGCCGCCACGCGCGCTGGCCTGGCCGCCCTCGAAGAGCGGCATCGCGGCGAGCGCAGCGCCATGGGCCGTTCCCAGCAGCAGTTCCAGGAAACCGGGAATCGCCGCAACGCGACCACCGCGGAAATCGAGCGCCTGGGCGAACAGCGCGCCCGCTTGCTGGCAGACAACATCGAGCTCGATCGCCGTTGCGCCGAACTCGCCGGCGAAATCTCCTCGATCGAAGCCGCCGTCAACGAAATGGCGGTCGAGGACGCCGCCGCGCGCGAAGCACTGCGCGCCGGTGAAGAAGAGTTGAAGACCCTGCGCCAGGCGGTGCAGGAGTGCCAGGAGCGCCGCGCGCAGATCGAAGTCGATCTGGTGCGCAAACAGGCCGAATTGAAGTACCTCGACGAGACCAGCCGCAAGGAACTCAATTGCCCGGTCGAGGAACTCGGGCGCGACGACGATCCGCTGCCGGACGCCGATGCGATCGCCTCCGCCGAGCAGGGCGCCAACGAAATCCGCCAGCGCATCGAAGGGCTCGGTGCCGTCAACCAGGCCGCCATGGAGGAGTTCCAGGAATCGCAGCAGCGCCAGGAATTCCTCAGCGTGCAGCGCAAGGACCTGATCGATTCCATCCGCGATACCGAAAAGGCCATCCAGGAAATCGACCTGGTCTCGCGGCAGAAATTCGCCGAGGCCTTCGACGCCATCAACGCCAATTTCCGCGACCTATTCCAGCGGCTGTTCGGCGGCGGCACCGGCGAAATGC
>PMKM01000021.1 GCA_003157745.1 Bryobacterales bacterium
GCGAGATCTGAGGAAGCTCTTGGTCATTGCCTGCCTGCCAGGCGTCCCGAGGGCTCCCGGTTATGCATCGAAATAGATAACCCGGGACGAAGTGGCGATAATCGTCGAACGTCAAGAAAAGCACAATCCTCGCAGCATGCCCGGGATCATCGAGGAAATCGAAAATCATGCCTTGCACGTCCAGGGATGGACTCTTCATCCAGAGCCTGATCTGGTCCGCGGGAATCGCTGTCGCCGCCAGAGCTTCGCGCACCTGGCGAAGCCCTTCCTCTTCTGACGTCTTCATTGGTCTTGCATCCCTTTCACTAGGCCGCCCGCCCCAGCGCGCAATGAGTACCGTCGAGTACGATCACAACCGCTCTATTTTCCCATGGAAAACACCTTGTGCCACGCTCGAAAACGCTGGGCATCCCGTTGGTCAAGTCCTTTGTTTTCATTCCGACCGTTGCGANNCCGATTATGTCGATAGGTGGAGTGCGCGCCGCGCGGGTTTTCGAGGCGGCAAGCTCGGCCTCCGAGACGGAGTCAGCGAAAACACCGAGGGTCCCATTTGGCAAGTCGTTTGTTTTCATTCCGGTCGTTGCCCGGTCGGCGGGCGAGGAACGCGGATGAGCGCGGATGAACACAGATAGGACGTGTTCTTGCTTTATCCGTGTTGATCGGTGCTCATCGGTGGCTATGAGTTCTTATCCGCGGCTGACGAAGCGGAAGAAGAGGGCTTGCTTGGAGACGGGCTCGGCGCGATCGGCGAGCGAGGCCATCTGGTGCTGGCTGAGCGGGGTGAACTCGCGGGCGAGTTGGACATTCTCTTCGAGTTGGGCGATGGAATCGCAACCGACGATGACGGTGCTGACCGGGTGCGAGAGCGAATAATAGAGCGCCTCGCGCATGGTGAACGGGCCGGGTTGGGTGGCGATGACGGCGCCTTCCCAGGAGTGGCGCTGCTGCTCGAGGGGCGGCGGAGTCCAACTCGAGAGCAGGCGGCTGCGGCCGGGAATCTTCATGCCGATGATTCCCATCTGCTTCTCGACAGCGAGCGGGAGGAGTTGGTCCATGAAACTGAAGTGATGCGAATCGGCTGCGTTGAGGGCCATGAGAATCATATCGAAGGGATGGCGGCGGATGGCTTCCATCAACGCATCCGGCCGGAAGTGGCCGGTGACGCCGAGGTAGCGCACCATCTTCTGTTCCTGGGCCTGGAGCAGCGCTTCCATGGCGCCGCCCTTGGCGAAGATCTTGTCGACGTCTTCCATGAGGCCGACGTCGTGCAGTTGCCAGAGGTCGAGGTGATCGGTTTGGAGGAGCTTGAGGGATTGCTCGATCATGCGCAGGCTGCCATCGCGGGTGCGCTCCCTGGTCTTGCTGGCGAGGAAGGCCTGCGCGCGGCGGTGCTTCATGACGGAGCCGATGTATTGCTCGCTCCAGCGTTCGGGTCCGCCGTAGATCGAAGAAGTGTCGATGTAATTTATGCCGAGGTCGAGCGCGCGTTCGACGATCGGCACCGCGACGGATTCGTTGTGCGGGCGCTCGAGCGCGGCCTGACCGCCGAGGCTGAAGATGCCGACCTTGTAGCCGGTACGGCCGAGGTTGCGAACGGGCATGGGCAACGCGGCCGTCGCCGGGTTCTGTGGAACAGGTATGGCGCCTGCCGATTGGCCGGAAGCGGCATGGGTCATCAGGCCCGCCGCGGCGGCGCCGCCAAGTTTCAGGAAAGCTCGTCGGCCGGCTTGGGCACGATTCGGGTTGTTCTTGCTCATGGTGTCCCTCCTTGTGGAGAGTCTATCGTAAATCGCTTCGGAAGGAGCTTGAGATTTGGGCAGAATCGCGCAAATCTTTTCCTGAAACAAGGGATTGACGAGCCGATTTCGGGAAGATTCTCGCCGAATTGGGCTCTTGCCAATGGCACCCGTTTGTGAATACGGTCACGTGTTTCCGATGGTGGCCGAGAGCCTCGCGGCCAGTTAGGCCGGGCATGCCTGGCCCGCGGTTCATCGTCCGCGTGCCGCCTCGATCTTCACCTTTCCCTGCGAACTGACCCCAACGCAGTTATCGTTCAGAGCTTCGTTGGTAGTCACCTTTCCAGTGGGGATATCGTACGCGTAGGGAGTCTGGTCGCGCGACAACCCGGCGCTGAATTCGAACGACTCGGGTCCGTTCCACTTCCCAAACTCGTGCCAGAGCCGTTCTCCGGATGTCAACTCAACTCGAACAGAGTCGTTGAACTTTCCGCTGGCGATTCGCTGCAAAGCTTCCGCCGACCTTGTGATGCTGAACCCTTCAAATCGACCGAGCGGCAACACAAGCAGTTCTCCGTCCGGAGACCACACGTTGGTGAAAAACCCCGACGACTGTTCCAGGCTCGTTGCATCCTCGGGCAGGTATCGTATCTCACGGTTCCTGTCCGGTCCTTGGATGGTGACGTACTGGACGAACTTATCCGTCTTGCCGGAATCCACTGTAAATAGCCGCCCGTACAGTTTGCAGGTCAGGTGATACTTCGCATTTGACGCTGTCGCGAGAAGCCTCGGGCTCGAAAACTCGTTCGAAGGACGCTTGCAGCCGACCGTGGTCCCGGCTAAGATCACGATAGCCAAGGTTGCGTATCTCACGACCGAGAGCCTGCGTCGGGAGGCAACCAAAAACCTCCGTCGGGAGGGACGGCGATCACACCCCATCCCAATGGGTGCGGACAGCCAAACGAATGGGGCGCACTCGGAACTATCGCGCGCGATGCGAATGACCCCGACGTCTTCCAAGGGCGGATCGTTCCGTCAGTCACTGCAAGCGCAGGTCTTGCCCCGGCCCTTGGCTGGTGTAAGTGACCATGTTTCGTAAAGAGGCCTGAACCAGAGGCAGAGGTCGTGTTCAGTATAGTCGCTGAACCGAAAGTGGAAAGACGCAACACTCTTACCATCGCCGCTGATCTTGATGAGATGCTTGGCTTCGAGCGCGATCCCGCCGATTGCGACGCTGCGCTCAACCGGCACCTGAACAGGCGGTCGGCTGTCGATCTGAACTGTGTAAGACTGAACCCGGTTGCCGCCGGACGGATTAGCCAAGCTCTTGCCCCCAGCGTGTGGCTTCTCTACCGGCGCGACGCATACGGATCCGGCATCGCCCCCGAACAGGCTCTGCGCTAAGATCATCAAGAGCGCCAGTGCGGCCGGTGTCTGCCCGACTGTTATTTGGCTCACTCTGCTCACCTAGAACCTCCTGAACTTGGGCGTGCCGTTAATCGGTACAAGCCATGTGTCGGCACCGCGCTTGAAGTTACTCTGGTTGATATCCTGCTGAGTAACCGAGCGCTGTCCATGTCCAAGCGAGGCGTCCTGTGTCAACAGCGATCCTCCCGAGTTCTCGTACCCGAAAACAGCGATCCCGAGATAGTTATGCAGTTGGCCTGCTATGGACCTGGGGCCGTGGCCGGACCTGCACCCGAACAGCCTAATCTGCGCATTTTGGACGAACTTGCCCACGGGAAGGCCGGTCACCGGGGTCACCGTTGGCGCCTGCGTTGGGCCGAGGTTGCTACCAGCGGTCGCGGCTTGGCCGATGAAGAGGTAAGAGTCCCAACTGTGGCCAAAATAGGCCAAATAGGCGATGTTACCTGCCGACATGGCACGCACCAAATCGGCGACTGATCTCACATGGAGGACCTCCACCGTCGCCCCACCCGATGAAGGCACGCCAGGGAACGCGTTCTGTATGACCTCCTTCTTATGGGTGGTCGCCGCCCATTGAAACAGAAGCCCCGCGTTATGCACGCCCTCTCCCTGGTCACCGTACACAATAACAAATCTGCGAGGCATTACAGTAAGACCTCCTGACGACTTACCCCTTTCGGGAATCGCTGAATCCGCCACAGCGACCTTCAGATCCAGTTATCCATTATGCTTCAGAATCGCGCGCTCCGGTTATAGAATCGATTGAATTCTACGTTTCAATTACGCGAACGCCGGCCGATCAATTCACAAACCCTAAGCGGCGGAGGGTGGCGGCGGGTTCTGTCGAGTCAAAACGCCGGATGGCGGTCTTCTCATGGCCATTGTCGATGGCAACGGCGAAAGGGTAGGCGGTGTAATTGAACGTGCGGCTGAGCAAGGCGAAATCCGAACTGATGACGGCTTTCAGGCCGGTGTCGGTCAGGAATTGTGGGGCGAATTGCGGCAACTCGACGGGGATGGCGACGATGCGGGTTTGGCGCCAACGAAGCGTGGACATGCGCTGGGCGGACTCGAAACAGTGCGAGCAGGCGGGATTGAAAAAGAAAAGCAGATACTTGCCGTGCGCAATGTTGTAGGGGTGGCCATCGACCAGGATGGCGGCGGGCGCGCGGGTGCCGGTCTGGCGCGTTTCGTTGACGCCGTAAGAGACCAGCGCGAAGACGGCGATGGCGCCCGCGATGACGAGCATCGTGCGTACGGTGCCGGACGGGCGCGACCACCAACCGGCGACGAGGGCGAGGGCCAACATGGCGAGATCGCCCACGAAGAACCAGGGGCCGACGGCGCGCCTGACCCAGGGGAAGCAACTGCAATCGGCGCCGCGCAGGGCAGTGTAATGGATGGCGAAATAGGCCATGAAGGCGACGAGCAGGAGGCCAATGAGGATGGCGCCCCAGCGGCGGAAGCGCGGCACCAAAACAAGAACGGCGCCTAATGTTTCAGCGATTCCGACGGCCAGCGCCAGCGGGACGCCGAGCGAAGCGGGGAGCAGGAGTTGGGCGATGCGCTGCGCCCAGGCATCGGTATCGAGGATCTTCCACAAACCGGAGGCGAGGAAGAGAGCGGCGAGGAGGACGGCGGCGAGCCAGGCAGAGCGGGTCTTCCAAGCCGGCAATTCAACGGGACGCAAGCGGGAACGCGCCCTCCCACGGCTGTGCCATACTGGCCATGGCAACATTGTATCGTTCCCGCAAGCGTGCGGGAGGATGCGCCGCGGAAGCTCTATGCCATTTGGCGATTTCAGTGTGGGAAGCAGGGGAGGACGGCCGCATCCGCAGGCGGCTCTAATGCCAGCTTCTTACATGGTGCATATGGTTGATCCTTCGGCGGTGCGGCGGGACGAGGGCGTCCCGCGCGGACCTGGGGGTCCGCCCCAGAAGGGCGGCGGCATGGGTAGAAGACTCGGCGGTATGCTGGTGCTGTTCTGCGCGCTCGCGTTTGCTTCGGCTTCGGCGGAGGAGCTAGTGGACCAGGTGTACACGATTCCGGCGGATGAATGGCGGTACGTGGAATTGGGAATTGGGCAGAGGCCGGCGCTGGTCGAAGCCGAGTACGAAGTGCGGGCCGGGGCGGACCAGGTGCGGCTGGCGGTGATGCGGCGCGACGATCTGGAACATCTGCGCGAGGGGCTGGCGCACGGCGTGGTGGAAGAGACGGCGGCCGGGCGCGCGGGCAAGCTGGAATGCGAGGTGCGTCCGCCGGGCGAGTATGTGGTGGTGGTCGATAATCAGATGGGCGGCGGGCGGGCGGCGGTGGTGCGACTGCGGATACGGCTGGAGTTTCCGCCGGTGGGCGGCGCGGTGCCGGAGCGGATTTCGGCGCAGAGAAGGCTGACGGTGATTCTGGTGAGCTTCGCGGCGTTCTTCGCGATTGTGACGTGGTCGGGGCGGAAGCTGCTGCCGACGGTCAGGCGTTGAAGGCTTCGCGGGCGGCGGCGGCGGTTTGTCGGATATCCTCTTCGGTGTGCGCGGCGGAAACGAAGGCGGCCTCAAATTGCGACGGGGCGAGGTAGATGCCGCGGCCGAGCATGGCGCGGAAGAAGCGGCCGAAGCGGGCGGTGTCGCTGCGTTTGGCGGAATCGTAATCGGTCACGGGTTGGTCAGTGAAAAAGAAAGTGAACATGGAGCCGACGCGGTTTACGGTGACGCCGGCGGGCGCGACGGCGCACAACGCGGCGGCGCGCGATTCCAACCGATCGTAAATTTCCAGATGCAATTTTAGATGCCGCAGCATGGCGAGGCCGGCGGCGACGGCGAGCGGATTGCCTGAGAGGGTGCCGGCCTGGTAGACGGGGCCGAGTGGGGCGACGCGATTCATGATGTCGCGGCGTCCGCCGTAAGCGCCCACGGGCAGGCCGCCGCCGATCACTTTGCCGAGCGTGGTCAGATCGGGACGGATACCACAGAGCTGCTGCGCGCCGCCGAAAGCGACGCGGAAGCCGGTCATGACTTCGTCGAAAATCAGCAGCGCACCGTGACGGGTGGTCAGCTCGCGCAGCGCCTGGAGAAAGCCCGGCGCGGGAGGAACGCAGCCCATGTTGCCCACGACGGGTTCGACGATGATGGCCGCGATACGATCGGGGTGCGCGCGAAACGCGTCTTCGACGGCTTCGGGCGAATTGTAGGGGAGCGCGATGGTCGTATCGGAAAAACTCCTGGGCACGCCGGCCGTATCCGGCAAGCCGAGGGTGGCGACGCCGGAGCCGGCCTTGACCAGGAGGGAATCGACGTGGCCGTGGTAGCAGCCTTCGAACTTGACGGTGAGATCGCGGCCCGTGAAACCGCGCGCCAGACGGATGGCGGACATGGTGGCTTCGGTGCCGGAGTTGACGAGGCGCACCATTTCGATGGAGGGCACGGCGTCGCGGATGGCGGCGGCGAGCTCGACCTCGGCTTCGGTGGGGGCTCCGAAACTGGTGCCGATGGAGAGCGCGCGCTCGATGGCTTCGAGAATGTCGGGATGGCGATGGCCGAGCAGGAGCGGCCCCCAGGAACCGACGTAATCGATGTAGCGGTTGCCGTCGACGTCGATGACGTGGGAGCCTTCGCCGCGCGCGAGGAAGAGGGGGTTGCCGCCGACGCTGCGGAAGGCGCGCACGGGCGAGTTGACGCCGCCNNGGCGCGGCGGAAGAGAGCTTCGGACTTGGTGTGGATCATATCAGTGCCGGTTCGGTGCGACGATTGTTAGGCCCCGTTCCGGGGCTTTCGGGGTTGCAGTGGGAACGCGACGCCAGGTTGACGATCGACGTGTTGCGTTCGAAGGCCATGCAGTCGATCCATTGCGGCGGTGCAGAATAACCATTGCAGTTCCCCGCGACCGACGCGGCTGCTGCGCACTCGTGCGTGGCGTGTCGAGACTCTGCTCGACACCGGCCCGCACATGGGGAACCGGGCGTCGGCACGAGTGCGTGCGCCACGTCGAAATGGCAAGGTTGATTTGTGACAGGCGCTAAGTGCCCAGCAATCAAACAGGGGGCGGGGGCTAAAGCCCCATCTTGGTTGTGTCTTGCGGCACGGCTGAAGCCGTGGCCCGATACAAAGCGTCGCGGATCGGCTGGCGTGACCAGTGGCCGCGAAAGGGTCAACGACTCGGCTGGCGTGGTCAAGCGCGGCGGAGCGGTCAGATGTAGAAACTCCCGGGCCGTTGGCGGACAGGGGCTTGAACTGTGGGGCGTGCGGGGCCGGCTTTCGGTTCGTGACGAGTGACGGCTTCCACGATTTCGGGAGCGAGACGGGGGTATCCCGCGCGGACCTGGGGATCCGCCCCACGGCCCTGGCGTTGTTCGAGAACCGAACAGCACAGCTCGGGCAGGCGAAATGGCCTGGCGATTCCGAGGCGGGGAGCCGGCGCCGGTCACAACAGGCAACTCGGGCTTTGGCCGGGGACCACACGCGCCAGGCCGAAACTCATGGCGAGGTCGAACAGACTGCCATTCAAGTTTCGCAGCAGCCGACGTTTGAGACCCGTGTACGTCTGTCGGCCGGCGAAGAGATCCTGCATGATGAGCGAGAATCGCGGGCTGCGGCGGGTGAGTTCGACCATCCGCTCGGTGACGGCGCCGAACAGAATGCGGCCGACGAAGAAACGCTTGGCGATGCGGGCGCCGAATTCGAGGTCGGAAGCGAAATCGCGGCGTAGGAGGGCGGGGTATTGGGCGAGTTTCTCGGCGAGATCGCCGACTTCGGAAAGCAACGCGCGGGCGGCGAGATCGGCGGAACGAATGGCATAGTACAAACCTTCGCCGGTGAGCGGATCGACGAGGCCGGCCGAATCGCCGACTGCCATCCAGCCGTCGCCGGCAACGCGATTGTCCTGCCAGGAGCCGCTGTCGAGGGACGGCAGCAGGTGCGAGTAGAACCTGCCGTCCCTGGGCGAAATGCCGCGCTCCGCCATGAACCGTTCGAGGCGGGCGCGCAAGGCGGCGGCGGGTTCGCCCTTGCCGCAGATGCCGACCGAAAGGTGGCCGCAGCGGGGAAAAATCCAGATATAACCTTCGAGCCCGGGCAGGAAACGGAGGTCGATTCGCTGCTGATCGCCGGGGACGTAGTATCCGAGCGCGGCCATGGTGTCCTGGGGTTTCAACTCGGTGCCGACGTCGCGCAGAGGGTTGCGGGCGCCCATGGCGACGATACAGAAATCGGCGGTGGCGGTTCCGCCGGTGGTCTTCAGTTGCCAGCCCGCGGAGTGGCGGGTCATCTTCAACACGCGCGCCTTTTCGATCTGCGCACCGGCGCGCTCGGCGCGTTCGAGGAGCATGCGGTTGAGGTCGAAGCGCGAGTAGATCAGCATCGGGTCGGTCAGCTTCAGAGTAGCTTCGCCGCCGCCGGGCGCGCCGAGCACGGTCTCGTGCACCAGGCGCTTGGGCATCGAGTTATCGATCAAAAACGGATACTGACTGTAAGCCTTGTAAGTGAGTCCACCACCGCAGGGCTTCTCCCAAGCGAGTTTCTCGTCGAACACGGCAACGCGAAGTCCGGCGGATGCCAACCGCTCCGCGGCGAATGCTCCCGCCGGCCCGCCACCCAGGATTGCGATGCGCTTCATTTCTTCGACTTATCGACGGGAGGCAGATCCTGCGGCGCGGGCGCGCCAGCCGCTCCCGAGCCATGCGGATTCGCCATGCCTGGCGGTGGCATGGCGCCGTGAGGGTTGGCGGGCCCGCCGGGCATTATGCCGCCATGAGGCGCGCCAGCGGCCTGCTTGCGTCCGGTCACGACCCACTTAGCGCCTTGCCGTTCGAGGAGATAGATCATCGACATCCCCGGTCCGCCGGGCCCGGTCTTGGCGGCGAAGGAGACATTGGCCTCGCCTCGATCGCCATTGAAGTTGACGGCTGTCACTTCGACATTCATCGCGGACACGTTAAGGCCGCGCCCGCCGACATAATCGATCACGGCCTGGCGCACGGCGTCCTTGCTTGCACTCTCGCGATGACATCCGGCGAGGGCCAGCGCCGCCAGGACCATGGCAAATGAGATTCTCACTTTCCGAT
>PMKM01000015.1 GCA_003157745.1 Bryobacterales bacterium
ACGCCGGTGGTGGTCTCCTCGGAAACGCCGCGCCATTCCTTGACGACTTCGTGCCAGCGGTGCGGGTTCTCGGCGTAGACATCTCTCAACAGACTCTTGATGACGTCTTCTTCGTGGCTGCCCGAGGCGCTGTTGACCCAGTCGCTGCCGTTCTCGAGTTCGTATCCTTTGTGGATCAGTAGCGTCGCGTCGCCGCCATCGTCGACGATCAACTGCGGCCCCTTGCCGCCGGCATGGGTCAGCGCCATGAGTGTACACCACCAGTAGTCCTCTAGCGATTCGCCCTTCCAGGCATAGACAGGGACGCCGGCGGCGGCGATAGAAGCGGCCGCGTGGTCCTGGGTCGAAAAGATGTTGCAACTCGCCCAGCGCACCGTAGCGCCCAGCTCGACCAGCGTTTCGATCAGCACCGCGGTCTGAATCGTCATGTGCAGCGAGCCGGTGATGCGCACTCCGGCGAGCGGCTTTTCCTTGGCGTATTTGCGCCGGATCGACATCAGGCCGGGCATTTCCTGCTCGGCGATGGTGGTTTCCTTGCGGCCCCAATCGGCCAGCGACATGTCGGCGACCTTGTTGGCGGCCGCGTTTCGGTTCAGGGTGGCTGTGCTCATCGATTACCTCATATCAAGAAATCTTGATACATTGATATTAGTTTAACTGTGACCATGCCGTCAATCCTCAAATCGCTGCGCCTTGCCGCCGACCCCGGCCGCCTGCGCCTGCTCCTGTTGCTCGAGCAGGAAGAACTCTCCGTGGCCGAACTCCAGACCATCGTCGGCAAGCCCCAGAGCCAGGTTTCGACGCACCTCGCGCAGTTGAAACAGGCCGGTCTGGTGGCCGACCGCCGCACCGGCAAAAACGCGTTTTATCGTTTGAACGCTCCCGCCGGACTGGTGGCGATCCTGCGCCAGGCCGCGGCCGAGATTCCCGAATCCTCCCAGGACCGCGCCGCCCTGCGCCTGGCGCTGCGCAAGCGGCAGGACAAGATGCGCCGCTACTTCGACGAACTCGCCGGCAAGTTCGGCCGCCAGTACGTGCCCGGCCGCTCGTGGCAGGGCATCGCCGAAGCGCTGCTCAGCCTGATGCCGCCGCTGGTGATCGCCGATCTCGGCGCCGGCGAAGGCACCATCGCGCAACTCATGGCGCAGCGCGCCCGCCGCGTGATCGCCATCGATAACGCGCCGAAGATGGTCGCTTTCGGCGCCGCGCTTGCGCGCAAGAACGGCATCGCCAATCTGGAATACCGCCTGGGCGATTTGGAAGACGTGCCGATCCGCTCGGGCACCGTCGATGTGGCTTTCCTGAGCCAGGCGCTCCACCACGCCGCGCACCCCGAACGCGCCATCGCCGAAGCCTGGCGCATCCTCAAGCCCGGCGGACGCGCCGCCATCCTCGACTTGAACCGCCACCACATGGAAGAAGCGCGCGAGATGTACGCCGACCTATGGCTCGGATTCACCGAACTCGATCTCGAACGCTTCCTCAAGCAGGCCGGCTTCCGCAACGTCTCGACCGCCGTCGTCCATCGCGAGACCGAAGCCCCCTATTTCGAAAGCGTCCTCGCCACCGGTCAAAAACCCCAATAGGTGGGGCATCCTTTAGGTTGCCCGTAAGTAGTCGTGTAAGCCAAGAGGGCGAAAGCCGAAGCCCGGAGGGCGAAAGCCGAAGCCCGGAGGGCGGCAGAAAGTAGCCCAAGGCGTGAGCCTTGGGAAGCCGTTGTGCAGCCGAGAGCCCCGGAACGGGGCGTAACTTCGCTCGCCGCCGCATCACGCCCGGAAAGCTCAGAGTCTACTGCTTCGCAACCCCGCCCGTCGCGGGTTGCCCAACCGCCGCCTGATAATCGCGCAGCAGATTCGCGACTCCCGTGCCGATGTTGCGCCTCCACGTCCTCGCCAGCGCCGCGCCTTCCACCGGCTCGTAGATCGACCACAGTATGAAGTGAGTCTTAGCGTCCAGGATTGTCAGTCCCAATAGCACTGTGTCGAAGCGCATCTCCAGCACTAAGTCCGCGTCCGAGGGAGAGTCGACGATTTCGTACTTACCCCAACCCTTCACCGCCGCGTAGAACAGATCGTACGGCCGGTTGGCATCCCCTGCCCGTTGGAGAATAGCAAAGCCGATGCCATTGACTCTGGCATTCGAGATGAATAACTTCTTCGCCGTCAGTACCTGCGCCGGGATGGGAGCCGCCGCCAGCGGCACTTCTTTGTCCGCCGCCACGAGCGGCAGCGAGGCCAGCGCGATGCCCATCGCCGCCCCGCAGATTCTCCAGCTAACCGTAGATGAAATTCGCATGGCTGTTGTCGTTTTCTCCAATCGTAGGGCGCACGGAGTGAGCGATGGGTTACCGCAGAAAAGATCTGCCCAGCGCTCGCGACGTCTTGACTCAGCAGAACGCCGGCGGTAGGTTAGGAGTCGAGAGGGGCGGCTAATGACTATCACCATCGAGATTGCGCCGGAGCTTCAAGCGGAACTCGCTCGCCAGGCGGCGACGCGGGGCATGGCGATTGATGCATATGCCGCCGGTCTGCTCCAGGGCGCCGCTCGTCGTCCAATTCCGTCCGAATCCCAGCTGCACCCACCCGCCGAGGAAGTGGTCGATGCGATTGACCGGCTCAAGAGTTTCGGAAAGGCCCACGCCCTTTCGCTTGGCGGCATGACCATCCGCGAGCTGCGCCACGAGGCGCGCCCGTGAGCGACCGTCTCTTCTCGCCAAGATGGGTTCAGGCTCTTTCCGGCGCATAGCGAGCCAAGACCTTCCGCGCTCCCGGATTCCGGTCGCAAATCATGGAGTGAAGATATGGCCAATACTCCGAAACGAGTAGACCGCCGGCCCCCTGCATGTTCGCTCGGACAAAAGACGCTGTTTTCAAAACCTTGTGATTTCGGAAATCGGATAGAAAAATGGGCGATGCGAGACGGCACACTCGCTTGATCTCGCCACCGAAACACGTGCCGTCCCTCCATCCGGCCTTCCCCACCTCAAGTTGGTGGCCGGTGAATCGGAACACATCAGTGATGGCGCAATCCGGGTACCCTCTATACATCAGCAGGAGATCACCATTAGTTATTCGCTTTGATAGCGCCCAGTTGAGCCGCTCGCCCTTGTCTAGGTACGGCCACTGGCTCTTGATCGCCACCTGAATCCAAACCTTAAAAGGCACTCCGAAGAATCGCTTAAGTTCGATGACTTCTATCTGGCCGGGTATGGCCGGCCAGTCATGATCCCAGCAAACGATACAGTCGCAGCCCTTGGCGTCGTGTTTATGGGCTCTGAAGTTGCTCGATCTAAACTCGAATTCGATCCTGACGAGTTTCTCTATGTCGCCGGCGTGACGGTAGGCAATGCAATCGGGGTAGGCAGCCCGAATCGTTTCGATCCGGAATTGCAGCCGCTGCGCGATTCGCGAGAATAGGAACACAACGCCCAGCTCATTCTGGGGGGCGTACCGAAGCGGCGCATTCTTGAGGGGCAACGGGCGCTCGGAGAGCTTCATTAGTGAGAGCTTATCACGCTGCAACAGAGCTTCTGTCCAATCCCGATCCGCCTTGGTAGAATAGAGGCAACATGGAACAGCCCGTCATTATCGCCGATCCCGAGATCATGAACGGAATGCCCTGCTTTCGCGGCACGCGGGTTCCGTTTAAGAATCTGATCGATTACATCGAGGGCGGGCACTCCTTGGGCGAGTTCCTGGGCCAGTTTCCCACCGTCGAACGTGAGGTGGCGATTCAGGCGCTTGAGGAAGCGAAGGACTCACTGCTCGCCAGAATCGCATGAAGATTTTGCTGGACGAGTGTCTGCCACTCGATTTCCGGCATAGCTTTCCCGACGCTCACACCGCTCAGTACGCGGGGCTGAAAGGCACCAAGAACGGCGAGTTGCTGCGGGCCGCCGAAGCTGCGGGGTATGACGTCCTGTTGACTGTCGATCAGGGACTGCCGCGCAGCCACGATCTCTCTGGAAGGAAGCTGGCTGTCATCCTGATTCGTTCCCGGACAAACCAACTGGAAGACTTGCTGCACTTGCTGGAGCCGATCCTGCAAGCCTTACGGACAATCCGGCCCGGTCAAGCAGTGGTAGTTCCATCTGCGGAGTAACCCTTGCCCCTTCCCCCAACTGCGCGATACTGAACTTTGTGACGTTTGAAACCGTGGCGGAGAATTTGCGGGAGTCGTTCCGGGTGATTGCGGCGAGCCGGGATGTGGGCGAGGTGCGCGAGTTGCCTGGGGTCAGCATCGCGTCGGCGGGCGTCGAGTTTCAGATGTTCAACGCGGCGTTCCTCTCGGGACCGGTCGAGACCGAGACTGAGTTGTCCCGGTCGATTCTGATGTGTTCGCTGCAGTTCAACGCGCGCGGATTGGAGTGGGCTTACTGGGTGTGCGAGGACTGGCTGGCGGACAAGCCGCGGAAGCGCGTGCGGAAGATCTTTGAGAAACACGGTTTGCGCCAGACCGCCGAGTTGCCTGGCATGGCGGCGGAGAAGATTCTTCCGCCCACGCGGCTGCTACCCGGAATTGAAGTGCGGCGCGTGCGCGACGCGCGCACCGGCGAGGACTTTCGCGGCATCGGATCGGTCTGCTTTCACGTGCCTTTGCCCTGGTTCAATGAAGTGTTCGATCACGATTCCGTGTGGGACCGCTTCGCGGCCTACGTGGGATACGTGGACGACGTGCCGGTGGCGACCACGGCCATCGTCGCGAGCGGAGGGCCTGCGCCACTTTCAGGCGATATCGTCGGTGTGTATAACGTGGCCACCGTGCCGGACTATCGGCGGCGCGGCTATGGCGAAGCGGTGATGCGCCACGCGCTGGCCGAGGCCGAACGCGAGCGCCCGTCGCGGCCGGTGGTGCTGCAATCGACCGAAGCCGGGCTGCGCCTCTACGAGCGGATGGGGTTTCGCGCGATTGGGCGGTTCAGCGTCTACGCCAGTTGAAGACCGCCATCCGCGATCAGCGTCGCAATGGCCTCGATGTCGCGGTAGAGCTGCCGGTCGGCGACTAATGGCGGCGAGACGGCGCGGATATGCGCACGCACCTGCTCGAGCGCGGCGCTCGATTTGAGTGGCGCCAGAAGGTCGAGAGCGCGCGCGGCCGAGAGCGCTTCGATGGCCAGCACATAGCGCGCGTCGCGAACCACACGTTGCAACTTCACGGCCGACGTCATCCCCATCGAAACGAAATCCTCTTTATTGCCGCTGGTGGTGATCGAACCCGTCGACGCGGGGTTCGCCAGCACGCGGATTTCGGCGACCAGGCTGGCGGCGGTGACCTGCACCATCATTAGGCCGGATTCGAGGCCCGGATGGCCGGCGAGGAACGCGGGCAGGCCTTCGTTGAGCGCGGGGTTCACCAGGCGGTCGATGCGGCGCTCGGAGATGCCGGCCAGAGCGGCCAGCGCGATCGAAAGAAAATCGAGCTGGAGCGCAACCGGCTCACCGTGGAAATTGCCGCCGGAGAGAATCTCCTGGTCGAACACCAGCGGATTGTCGGTGGCCGAGTTGACTTCAATCGCGAACACGCGGCGCGCCTCGGCCAGCGCGTCGAGCACCGCGCCATGCACCTGCGGAACGGCGCGCAGCGAATAGGCATCCTGCACGCGCCCGCAGCCGCGATGCGATTCGCGAATCTCGCTGCCCTCGAAAAAGCGCACCAGGCGCGCGGCACTGAGCATCTGGCCGGCTTGCGGACGGGCCTGGTGAATGCGTGCATCGAAGGCGCGCGGCGTGCCGCGTTGCGCGTCCACCGTGAGCGCCGCGACCACGTCCGCGGTGTTGGCCAGCGTTTCCGCGGCGTCGAGCTCCAGGCAGGCGACGGCCAGCATGGCCTGCGTCCCGTTGATCAGGCTGATGCCTTCCTTGGGATGCAGATCGACGGGCGCGATGCCGGCGCGGCGCATGGCTTCGCCACCATCCATGACCGCGCCTTCGAATTCGGCTTCGCCTTCGCCGATCAGCACCAGCGCCATATGCGCCAGCGGTGCCAGGTCGCCGGACGCGCCGACGCTGCCTTGCGACGGCACCACCGGCGTGACGCCGCGGCCGAGCATTTCGCACAGGCGGTCGGCAATCAGCGGGCGAATTCCGGAAAAGCCCTTGGCGAGCACGTTGGCGCGGATCAGCATCATGGCGCGCACGACTTCGCGCGCAAGCGCGTCGCCCACGCCGGCCGCGTGCGACCGCACCACGTTGCGCTGCAATTGGTCGAGGTCTTCGCGCGGGATGCGGACGCCGGCCAGCAGGCCGACGCCGGTGTTCACGGCGTAAATGGGATCGTCGCCGGCGGCGAGGCGGTCGACCACCGCGCGCGAGCGTTCCATGGCCACGCGCGCTTCAACCGAGAGAGCGGCATCCGCCGTCCGCGCGCGCGCAGCCGCGCAGACTTCGGCGATAGTCAGCGAGTTTCCGTCAAGAAGGATAGGCATGGCAGCACCAGAGGCGCGGGCAGAGGGAAGAACCGGGCAAGCTAAAGCATGCCCCACCGAGCGCACGCGCGATGTTGGTGGGGCATGCTTCAGCTTGCCCTATCAAAGGTCTGCTAATGTGCGAAATAATGTCCCCAGCTTACCGCTTCTGGCTGCCGGCGATNNTAGCAGGCGTAGCAGTACTCGTGCTTCTCGTCGTCGTCCACCGACTTGCGCAGCGAACCTATCGAAAGGTAGCCGAGCGAATCCGCTTCGACGAAGCGGCGAATCTCCTCGATCGAATGATTGGAGCCGATCAGCTCGGACTTAGTGGGCGTATCTACACCGTAGAAACACGGCGAAATGGTGGGCGGACAGGAGATGCGGAGGTGCACTTCGCGTGCGCCGGCATGGCGCACCATGCGCACCAGCTTGCGGCTGGTGGTGCCGCGCACGATCGAATCGTCCACCAGCACCACGCGCTGGTCCTTCAGCAAACGCCGCACCGGATTGAGTTTTAACTTGACGCCGAAATCGCGGATGGCCTGCGATGGTTCGATGAACGTGCGCCCCACATAATGATTGCGGATCAGCGCATGGCGGAACGGCAGCCCCGATTCGGACGAATAGCCGATGGCCGCCGCCACGCCGGAATCGGGCACGGGCACCACCAGGTCGGCGTCCGCCGGGCATTCGCGCGCGAGGCGCCGCCCCATGTTCTCCCGCGATTCCTCGACCGAACGCCCGAAGACGATCGAATCCGGCCGCGAAAAATAGACGTGCTCAAAGACACACTGCGCGCGCTGTTGCTCGGGCGCGTAGCGCTGGCGCGTCATCCCTTCCGGGCCGACCTCGATCAACTCGCCCGGCTCCACGTCGTGCAGATAGACGGCGCCGATCAGATCGAAGGCGCAGGTTTCCGAAGCGAACACGTAGCATTTGCGGCCGCCGGAAATCTCCATTTCGCCCACCGCCAGCGGCCGGAAGCCGTGCGGATCGCGCGCCACCAGGATGCGATTCTCGGCCAGCAGCACGAGCGAGAACGCGCCCTCAACCTGTAACAGCGCCTCGCGCAACGCGCCGGCGAGCGTGCGCTCGGAAGAATGCGCAATGAGGTGCAGCACCAGCTCGGTATCGCTCGACGCCTGGAAGACCGAGCCCAGCCGCCCCAGTTCGCTGCGCAGTTCGGTCGTGTTGGTGATATTGCCGTTGTGCGCCACCGCCAGGCGGCCCTTCCTGCAGGAAACCGAAAACGGCTGCGCGTTCAATAGCACCGTATCGCCGGCGGTCGAGTAGCGCGTGTGGCCGATGGCCATCTCGCCGGGCAGCGTGGCCAGCACGGCGCTGGTGAAAATATCCGCCACGTGCCCCATTTCCTTGCGGGTGTAAATCAGCTTGCCATCGGACGTGCAGATGCCGGCCGATTCCTGTCCGCGGTGCTGCAACGCGTAGAGGCCGAGGTAGGCAAGCTTGGCAGCTTCCGGGTGGCCATAGATGGCGATGACACCGCATTCTTCGTGAAATTTATCGCGCATGGGATTGGAACGGCTCCGTCGGGAGCGGCCGCCGTGGGCTGAGCGCTGCGAACTGTCGGCTCCGTCGATACTCCTATTGTAGAGCAGTGCGCCCTATTTTCGCTCAAGCGCGCCGCCACAACGGTATAATCTCAATCATAAGGGAGGATCAATGGCAAAAGACAAGAGTCCCAAGAAGGAAGTCAAGAAGCCGAAGAAGAAGAAATAGACCGGCGCGGGGTTGACCCGCCGGCAAATCGCGGACGCTCCCGGCTTCGTCGCCAGCAACGGCGGCGCGGGGGCGTTCGCGCATTCGAGAGGGACTAGATGCGCAGTGACTGGGTAGAGAAACGCAAGAACGATAAAATCCGTACGCAACTGCACTACGCGCGGCAGGGCGTCATCACCGAAGAGATGCACTTCGTGGCCGGCCGCGAACGGCTTGCCGCCGAGCTGGTGCGCTCCGAAGTGGCGCGCGGCCGCCTGATTATACCCGCCAACATCCACCACCCGAACCTGGAGCCGATGGCGATCGGGGTTGCCTCGCGCTGCAAGATCAACGCCAATATCGGCAATTCGTCGGTAGTTTCGAACGTGGACGACGAGCTCGAAAAGCTGCGCTATTCGGTGAAATACGGCGCCGATACGGTGATGGATCTCTCCACGGGCGGCGACATTCCGGGCATTCGCAAAGCCATCATCGGCGCATCGCCGGTGCCGATTGGAACCGTGCCGATTTACGAAGCGCTCTCGCGCGTGCGCCGCGTCGAGGATCTGAACGCGCGCGTGATGCTCGACGTGATCGAGGAGCAGGCCGAGCAGGGCGTGGATTATATGACGATCCACTCCGGCGTGCTCGTGCAGCACATTCCGCTCACCACCAGGCGCGTCACCGGCATCGTCAGCCGCGGCGGTTCCATCCTGGCCGAGTGGATGGTGAAGAACCACAAGCAGAATTTTCTCTACGAGTGCTTCGAAGACATTTGCCGCATTTTTCAAAAGCACGACGTCAGCTTTTCGCTCGGTGATGGCCTGCGCCCCGGTAGTCTGGCGGATGCGAGCGACGAAGCGCAGTTCGCCGAATTGAAGACGCTCGGCGAGTTGACCAAGAAGGCCTGGGAGTACGACGTCCAGGTCATGATCGAAGGGCCCGGCCACATCCCGATGGACCAGATCGAGATGCAGGTGCAGAAGGAGAACGAGCTCTGCTACGAAGCGCCCTTCTACACGCTGGGGCCGCTGGTCACCGANNGCGGCCATGATCGGCTGGTACGGCGCCTCCATGCTGTGCTACGTCACGCCGAAGGAGCACCTCGGCCTGCCCAACCTGGACGACGTGAAGGCCGGCATCATCGCGTACAAAATCGCCGCCCATGCCGCCGATGTGGCGCGCAAACGCCCCGGCGTGCGCGATCGCGACGACGAATTGTCGCGCGCCCGCTACCGCTTCGATTGGAACCGCCAGTTCGAACTTTCGCTCGACCCGGAAACCGCCCGCTCCATGCACGACGAAACGCTGCCCGAGGAGGGCTTCAAGGACGCGCATTTCTGTTCCATGTGCGGCCCCAAGTTCTGCTCGATGAACATTTCCTCCAAGGTGGAAGCCTTCAGCGCCGAGGACGCCGACGCCGTACTGAACGGTCAGGCGCGGGAAGACTTGGTCAAGATCGCGGGAGAAGAGTAGCCCCATCCGGCGCTTGTTTGGAACTTTCCGCCGCCACGCCGCAATTCTCTAGTGAGCGGAGGTTTCCAGGCAAGATGAAAAGAACGTTCGTAATCGCATTGATGGCCGCGACCGCGTTGCTGGCCCAGGGTCCGCGCGGTGGGCGGATGGGATTTGGCGGTCCCGGATTCGGGCCGGAGGGAGCCGGGGCCCTGCTGCATGGGGCAACCGTCACTGGCGCGCCGTTTTCGGCCGTGGTGGTGACCACGCACCAGCAGACGCTGGCCGACGGCAACGTGATCCAACAACAGGAACAGACCAATCTGTCCCGCGACGGCCAGGGACGGATTCGCGAAGAGACGACCATGACTGCAGCCGAGGGGCAGGCCAGCCCCACAGTAGTGACGATATCCGATCCAGTGGCCAAAGTCGTGCGGCGGCTGAATCCGCAGAATAAGACGGCCTCGGAAATGGCGATGCCGCAGCATCCCGCCGGCGGCGCGCGGGCGCACGCGGCTGGTGGCGGGCGCCCGCATCGGGATTCCGCCAACGTGGTGAAGGAAGACCTGGGCGCGCAGACCGTCAACGGCCTCGCCGCCACCGGAACGCGTGTGACGCGGACGATTCCAGCCGGCGCGATCGGCAACGAACAGCCGATTCAGATCGTGCGGGAAACCTGGGTTTCGACCGATCTCAAAGTGCCGGTAACGATCAAGACCACCGATCCGCGCTTCGGAACTACGGTGACCCAGCTTAATAACATCACGCGCGCCGAGCCCGACGCCGCGCTGTTCCAGACTCCGGCGGGCTACACAGTCAGCCAAGGCCACGCTTTCGGCCCCCGTTAGAAAACAACCTTGCCAATTCGACGTGGCGCACGCACTCGTGCGTGCCGCGTCGGCACTCGTGCCGACGCCCGGCCTCTCCCTGGGCTGGCAAGTGTCGAAAAGAACCCCGACATGGGGCACCGGTGCGCGGCAGGCACGTCGGTCGTCGGGCATTGGAACGGCAATTTCGCAACACCGCTTCTTAGCATATTTGGCCGCAGCCTTCCCACCCGCTGCCAATGGGGGCGCGCTTGACCCCGCGCCCCCTACCGGTATAGTCTCCGATACATCTCCGCGTTGCGCAGCACGGCCTGCACGTATTCCCGCGTTTCGAGGTACGGAATCGATTCCACGAACTCGGCCGGCTCGCGGTAGGTGTTCCACCTCAGCCATTCGGCCACGCGGTTGGGTCCGGCGTTATATGCCGCGAGCGTCTGTTCCAGGTTGCCCGCCTGTTGATCGAGCATGGAGCGCAGGATCGCCGTGCCAATCCGCAGATTCGCCGCCGGCTGCACCAGCACGCGTTCCGTTACGCGGCCCACTCCGGCGCTACGCGCGTATTGGCGGCCGGTGCCGGGTAGCACCTGGGTCAACCCGATCGCGTGGGAGTGCGAAACCGCCCCTGGATTAAACTCCGATTCCTGCCGCACCAGACCCGCCACCAGAAACGGATCCAGGCTGCGCCGGAGTGCGTCCGCCGTCAGCTCCGCGCGGTACGGCAGCGGGAATAGCAGTTCCCAGAACCGGTGCGGCGCTTCGGTCAAACGCAGGTTCAAATAATCCGGCGCCAGCGCCTTCATGAGGTGCATGCCCAGGTACGGCGATTCGGCCGCCGCCCCAGCTTCCATCGCCAGCAGCGCCGCCTGCCCATCCGTGCGCGCGCCGAAGCGCAGTTCCGCATCGGCCAAGTCGGTCAACCCGGCCCGGCGCAAGAGCCGCGAGCGGGCGATGCGCGCATCCGTCGCCGCGGTCGCCCGCGTGGGCACGGGCTCGGCCGCGGGCAGTTTCACACTGGCCAGAAACTCGGCCGTCTTCGCCGACCCAGTCGCGTTCCGCACCTCCGGCCGCCGCAACCGCAGCCGCGCCTCGCCCGCGTAGTAGTAGCCTTCCATGGCCGTCATCACGCGTTCGAAATACAATCGCGCGGCGCCGAAATCGTTCCGGTCCTCGGCCAGCCTGCCGAGAAAATAGAGCGCCGCCGCCCCCGAACCGCTGCCCGGATAGTTCGTCAACTGCTGCCGCAGCAGTCGCTCGGCATCGCTGTGCTGTTCGAAATAGGCGCGGAACGCCACCTTCCAATGCCACATCGGCGCCAGCGCTTCATTGGGAAAATTTTCGTACGCCGCCTGGTACAGCGGCAAATAATTCTGCGGCTGGTTCTGCACCAGGAAGCGGCTGGCCGCCGCCAGCAGCGCCTTCAGCCGCCAGCGCGAAGCCGGATACTGCCCGCTCAGCCGGTCGAGCGCCGCGCCGGCCCCGGTCGCATCCCCGGCGCGATGGGCGCATTCCTCAACGTAATACGTGCGTTCCGCGTCGGCCTCGCCCGGCTGGAGCTGCATCGCGGCCAAGTCGCTGCACGCCGGATCGGGATGACCTCCCAGCAATTCGGCGGCGTCCGCGCCCACCAGCGCCTGCTCGCGTTCGGTCCCGCTCAATCGCTCCGCCGCGGCCCGATATCCGGCGCGCGCATCGTCGTATAGTTGCGCCTGCAGCAGATGATCGGCGCGCCGCAGGATCTGCTGCGGCAGCGGTGGCGGGAAGGCCGCGCCCATCTTCTCCTCTAGATCCCGCAACGCGCCCGTGGCCCGGCCGGCGGCGTCGCCCGTGACAAACTGCGTGTTCACCCGTTCCAGAAAATCGGCCGCGCTCGCCTCATCGCCGGCCGCCTGGTAGCAATCCGCCAGCTCGATCGCGCCCTCCGGTTGCGGCAATTCGGCGTAATGATCGCGCAGTAGTTTGACCGCGCCCGCCGCATCCGCCAACTGCCGCGCGCGCGCTTCCACCAACCACGCCCGCCCCGCTACGGGCGACGCCGGCTTCGCGTGCGCCGGCGCCAGATCGCGCGCCACTTGATCCAGGTCCACGGCCTCCACGCGCGCGGCACCCAAATAGTAGGCCACGTAATCGGCTATCCCCGCCAGTTTGGGACGGGCACTGCGCAGGTTCGCCGTGGCCGCGGCGTAGTCCCTCTGCTCGTAGTCGACCACGCCCAGCGCCAGTTGCACGAGCGGCGCATCCGCCGGGTGCAAGGCGGTCCACCGCTCCACAGCCGCGCGACGATCTGCGGTCGGCCCCGCCCGGTAAGCGCGCACCAGGGCGGGCAGACCGGTCACCGTCGCACTCGCCGGTTTCGCGTGTCCCGCGCTCGCGGCCATGCCGGCCGCCGCCTGCCCCGCGGCGCTACAGCAGAGGACCAGGGTAATCTTTGCCAAGCAGTTCCGCATCGTCGTTGGCGAGGGTGTGTACCATTTCCAGGTGCAGGTAGTCGAGCATGCTGGGGCAGCCGGCGAAGAACTCGTTGTGGAAACTGCTCCGCGCCTCGTCGATCTGCGCCTTCAATTCACGGTAGATGTCGCCCCGCCCACGGGCCGTGCGCACCGCCGCGCCATCGCGCAGCCGCCACTGGGCCACCCGCACCCGGGCGAAGCGCTGCGCGTGCAGGTGAATCCGTTTTTCGGCCGCCGGCAGGCCGTCCCAACTTCCTTCCGCCGGGGCGATGTTGACGAGCGACGCCGTGGCTGCCTCCGCTTCAGCCGCGGCGTCGGCCGCAGCTTGGGCCGCCGCGCGCGCCAGACGCTCCCATTCCTCGGCAGCCACCTGCGCCAGCACCTCGAGTGCCGCCGCCTCCACGGCTCCCCACGCGCACGCAATCGCCGGCACTCCGTGGTCGCCGGTCACCGGGAATACCGCCATCCGGTCGTCCCCGGCCGAGGCCGCCAGATCCGCCAGCGTGGCCCCGACTTCAGCCTCCGCCGCCGCCGCGATCACCGGCTCCCGGCTCTGGACTGCCGCAAGCAACGCCGGCGCCGCATCCAGTTCCGTCTGGCTGCCCGCCGCGCGCGCATCGCCGCTCGGCCGCACGCTCTCGATCGTTGCCGTCCCGTTGTCGATCGTCAACACCGCGGCCCCGCCCGAAAACTGCGCCGCCGCGTCCGCCAGCGTGTCCGCCAGGTCCGCCGGATTCGTCGCCTGAGATAGCCGCCGCAACGCCTGGTTCAACTGGTTGGCGCAGTCGTGGCGCGCCGATCTGGCCGCTTCCGCCGCCGCCCGCTCCACGTCGTCGACCAGCACCGCCAGCCGCTCGGACAACATGGCGCGCACAACTGATGAATTTGCCGCTGGGCCCATCGCTGTTGGTAATTGTAGCGTAGCCAGCGGTCCGTGGTCGGACGACCCGTAATATCTTCCCGCTGGGGCCGTCCTTATGGGGGAAGGACGATAATACGAATACTATGTCTGCCGCCCGATTCTTCCGCCGTCCCGCCGTCGTGCTGATTCTTGGATTGTGCCTCATCGGCGCTGGGATGGGTGTGCTGAGCCGCCTGGTTTCCGGTCCCGCCGCCGAGCCCAAACGCGTGCCGCTGCCGCGCCTGGGCGGCGCTGAGACTTCGCCCGCGTTTTCTCCCGATGGCGCGCGCCTGGCGTTCGCCGCCCGCGACGCTGGCCGCAAGAGCCCGTATGGAATCTATGTGCGAACACTGGCAGGCGTGGCCGCCGCGGCCCAGTTGACCTCCGGCCCAGCCAACGATTTCGGCCCGGCCTGGTCGCCCGATGGCAACCGCATCGCCTTCCTGCGCGTCGATGGCGACCGCGCACGCTTCATGGTCGTTCCCTCCGCCGGCGGCGATCCGCGCCCGGTGGCCGAGTTCGCGTTTCCCGATGCCGATTCCGCGCCCGCCCCGCAGTCCCCGGTTTGCTGGGCGCGCGACGGCCAGTCGCTCTACGTCGTCGATTGGGTGGCGGGGCAGGCGCCCTTCATCGCCGCCGTCCCTGCCGCCGGTGGCGCGCCGCGCCGCATCACCCAGCCGCCCGCCGCTTCGAAAGGCGATAGCGCCCCCGCCATTTCTCCCGACGGAACTGCGCTCGCCTTTGTGCGGCAATCCGCGGACAGAGCCAAGCACAACAGCGACGAGGATGGCGGCGACATCTTCCTTGTCCGTCTCTCCGGTGGCGATGTGCGCCGCCTTACTTTCGACAACGCCGCCATCCACGGCATCGCCTGGTCGGCCGATGGCAGTGACCTGGTCTATGCGGCCAGCCGTGCCGGTGAAGTGAAACTCTGGCGCATCGCCGCTTCCGGCGGCAGTCCGCGCCATGCGCTCGCCGGCGCCAAACAACCTGCCCTCCCCGCCGTCGCCGCGGCTGGGCGCCATCTCGCGTTCGCCGAGAAACCCGAGCTCGATGCCATCTGGCGTATCGATCTCACCGCTGCCGATCCCGCCTCGACCGCGCATCTCTTCTTCCGCTCGAGTGGCCGCGAACTGGCGCCGCGCTGGTCCCCCGATGGCACGCGGATCGTCGACGTCTCAACGCGCGCCGGCGCGCCGGAACTCTGGGTGAGCGATGCCGATGGCAACCACCGCGCGCAAATCACCCATCTGAACGCCCCGTTCCTCGATTCGCCCCGCTGGTCTCCCGACGGTCGCGAGATCCTGTTTGCGGTGCGCGGCGTTGGCGCGATCGACGTCAGTCGCGTGGCCAGCGACGGCCGCACCGCGCCGCAACACATCCCGCTGCCCGACGACAGTCATCACCTTTCCTGGTCGCGCGATGGTCAGTCGATCTACTTCGTCGCGATGGCCCAGGTCTGGAAGGCGCGCGCCGATGGCCAGCAGCGGAAGAAGCTCTCCACCAACTGGGGCGATGACGACCCCGAGGAATCCCCCGATGGCCAGTCCGTCTTCTACCGCCGGGAAGGGGCGATCTGGCGCGTCCCTGCCGCCGGCGGCGCCGAAGAGAAGGTCGTCGCGCCCGAAAACGATGCCCACTGGCCCGCCTATCGGCCCTCCGCCTCCGGTCTCTACTATCTCGAGTGCGACCGCGACGATCGCAACGTTGCCCTTCGCTTCTACGAGTTCTCCGGCAAGAAGAGCAGGGAACTGGCTCGCCTTCCCGCCGCCGACCCTACCACCGTTCATGCGTTCGACGTGTCGCCCGATGGCCGCTACCTTCTTTATCCCGCCGTCGACCGCGAGCAAACGTCGCTCGTGCTGATGGAAAATTTCCGCTGACCGCTCGCCCGTTCGTGGCGCACGCATTCCTGCGTGCCGCGCGCGAGATTCGTCTCGACACTTCTTCGCCCGCTCGCTCGCACCCTTCGCGCCGCAATCGGAACCGCGACCAGAGGGAGCGGTGCACGTGCAAACAAGTAAAGCTCGCGGCCGAACTTCTTCGCCCGCCCGATCCCACTCTTTGCGCCACAATCGGAGCCGCCGCCAAACACTTGCGGCAACCATCGCGGAACGCGCCCTTACTCCGTCGGTTTCACCCCGATGCTCTCGAGAAACCGCTCGTCGAACGCTTCCGGCGACTGGGGCTGCGGACAATCCCGCCAGCAGTCGGCGAGCGACTTACTCGCGTAGACCACTTTCTGGCATTCCTCGCACCACCAGTGGATGACTAACTCCCGTTCGTCGGTGACGCCGACTTCTTCGATCCGGGCTGGCGCGGCCCCACAACCGCACCGCAACGAGAAGTGTCTATAGCTCATGGTAGTAACATCTACAAGATACTTATCGCACCAAGTATCGGTCTCAATACAGTCCCAAATCCCGACTTTCGTACTACGCGCGTACCGAGTGATAAAGCACAAATCCCTCAGCGTGGCTCGACCGGAACGTGCTGCTTCGCACCTCCCTGCCGCCGCTGCCCGGCCAGGCCGCGTGAGGAGTGCCCATCGGCGTGCGCAGTTTGCGCGCGGGATTTCGCCTGCGCGAGCGGGGCCGGCGCTGTCCGCATGATAGATTGAAAGCATGTCCGCCGTTCTGCGCGCATCTGCGATTCTTGCCTGTGCCGCCGCCCTGTGCGCGCAATCGCACGCCGCGCCGCCGCCGGACCCGCCAGCCGCGGGCATGATGAACCCCTGGGAGATCGCGCCGGTGCTCGAGGGAATCTCCGCCCACGGGGCGCGCCTGACCAACGCCCTCGCGCGTATTAATGTCCGCCGCTGGATCGAGCGGGGCGCTTCGGAAACGTACGTCGAGCAATGGCAGTCCGCCACCGAGCAGGCCAGGGCCCTGTCCATCACCGCCGGCGCCCTCTCTCACAATCCGGAACGCTTGTCCGCCGGTCTCGACGTGCTATTCCGCATTCAGGCTGTAGAAACCATGGTCGGCTCGCTCGAACAGGCCATGCGCAAGTTCCAGACGCCGGCCGACGCCGCCGCGCTGGCCGCTCTGTCGGCCGAGAATGGAGCCAACCGCTCGCGCCTCGAGCGGTACCTGGTCAGCCTCGCCGCCGATCGGGAGCAACAATTGCAAGTGATGGATAGCGAGGCGCAGCGTTGCCGCGCCGCGTTAGTCGCCCCTACCCAGGCGCCCAGGAAGAGATAGCCATGCCATTCCAGTGCAGTATTTGCGACGAACCCTCCACGCGTATTTGCGTCCGGTGCACCAAGGACGCCTGCGACAACCACCTCTGCGAGAGGTGTCTGAAGTGCAGCGATTGCTGCGAATGCGAGGTCGCCCTCGACGCCGCCCCGCGCCGCCCCCCGGTCGTCCGCGCCCAAACCGCGCCGGAGGCCGATCTAACGCCCCAGCCCGAGCCCAGCGCATTCGACGAGCCGCCGCCCGCTTCGCCCACCGAAGCCGAATAGCCGCGCGCGCCGCCCGCCGCCGTGGCGCACGCCTGCGTGCTGCGCGCGAGATTCCTCTCGACATTTCTTTCGTTCGCCCGGTCCGGCCCGGTTGTCTCATTACGACCGTATATACTGATCGTTCGCTTCGGCATCGCAGATCGATTCGAGCGACGTAAGCAATGCGAGCATGCTATTCCTTCCTTTTCAGGAGAATCGAGAAAGCGCCCGCATGAGTTTCGCGTCGCGGTCACTCTTGTCGAAAACGGCAGTCTCCGCGTTGCGCGCCTCGGAGCGATTTCAGATCTTGCGTGAAGCCCGCAGCAGCGCCGTGTTCACCGTTTCCAACTGAAGCAGAATCCGCTGCTCGTCGCCCGACCCGAACACCGGCAGGCGCGCTGGCGCCGTCTCTCCGGCGGGGTTCAGCAGCCACAGCCACCCTCCAACGCAGATCAGCGATGCGCCGCTCAGGAAAAGACTGACCTCCGCCGATAGCTTCATGCCCCATAGCACGTGCAACAATACGCCCAGCTCCGCGCTGAGGAAGTACAGTGAGAAAATCGCCGCATGAACGATCACGTTGCGGCTCAACGGAATGGGGAACCGGCCGAGGAACACCAGCATCAGCAGGATGAACACCACCAGGCTGAAATCGACGCCTCTCTCCAGGGCAAACTCATAGCCCAGCACTCGGGAACTTTGGGGCATGGCCGGCGTGATATGTGGCAGCAACGCCAGCACCGAAATGAACACGGATACTCCCGTGGCCGCATACATCGCCCAGCGGCCCATGGTCTCCAGGCCGTGATATTTTTCCAGAATCAGCCGGTACGACTCCACCACGACCAGGACATAGAAGACGAGGCAGATCGGCGACGTAATCAGCCACAACCAGAAGTACACCGGCGACGCCGTACTGACAACCAAGGGCCAGACGGAATTCGGTATGCGAAACGCAAAATACAAGAAAAAGACGCGGTACCGGCGCCACAGCCCATCATGGCAGAGCTTGGCAACCAGTAATGCCGAACCGACTAACAGCAGTATCCCTATGGCTTGTTGGAGGGAGGCGGTTGGCATGTGTCCGGAGGCTCAACGCGATTCTATCATTCAGATGGATGCGCCATGGAGCCCGCCCGGAACGGAATTTGAGCGCGGTGCTATCTCACCATCGGGCACGGATTGCAGGTCGGGAACGGATTATCTGCCTTATTTGTCGTCTTTGCGGAGGCGATGAACGACAGAACGAGGATCAGGAGGAACGCGGCGTTTTTCATTTGGGAGGGTCCTTTCTCAGTACTAAAACAAGTACTATGCTAGTGGGAATCGAGCCGGCAAGGCGATTTAATTTCGGTATTTCTGCCGATAGAACATCTTGGATTGGTTGGCAATTATCGCATCAAACGAGAAGTATCAGGCCCGCTTTTGTTTATGCATTTCGGTGCCAAACCGGGGCAATATGGCGCCATCGCGCGCCCGGCAAAACGCGCCGCCCGGTGCTGCCCGCATCGCCCCTCACCCGAGACTGCTCACGCCCCTGGCTGCGCCGAGGGCGGTCGCGCCTGCCGCGCCGTACGATGTCTGCGCGACTGTAGCAACATCGCCACGCCCACCACCCGCCCGATCACATCCACCTCGCGCGGATACTCGAAAACCGCTGCCGGCTGTTGCGACGCGGGATGCGGCTGCACGATCAGCCGCCGCCCCGACAGCGTGCACCACCCGCACAGGCAGCCCTCGCGCGATTCCAGAAAATAGATCGGCCGCTCCTGTTCGTCGTTCCACCCCCCGCTCTGTATCTTGCGGTGGCGGTCGTCAATCGCCACCACCGATCCCGGGTGCAGAATCGGATACATCGACCAGTCTTCCCAGCCGATCAGGCCGTAGCGGAATTCCCGCACCTCGATCCCGTTCAGGAAACTGAGCGGCATCTTCCCGAAGCGCCGGACCGCCTGGCTCAGAAACGTGGTCCGGCTCCAATCCACCTGGGCGTCCGCCGGCTCCGGCGCCACCACGCGCGACCCCACCCCGAGCGACGACATGTGGGTTCGGTTCAACCTGATCTGCAACGCCTCGCCGGCCAGTCCGGCCGCCGGCACGCCGTACCAGCCCAGCACGTCCTCTACGTTCAACCGGTAGATCGCGCATAGCGCGTATAAGCGGAAAATGCTGGGCAGGGTGCCCTTGTTTTCGATGTCGGCCAGCCGGCTTAACGCGATCGAAAACTCGCGGTTGCCGTGCCGCGCCGCGATTTCCCGGCTCGCCTCCGCCACTTCGCGATACGTCAGCCGCAACCGCTCCCGCACGCGCTTCAACCTGTCGCCGCCACGCTCCATGTTATGATCCGGACTGGGCGTTCGTAGTGTGCCCCGCCCGGAATTATACCGTGGCGGGACCGCCGCGACAATCGAATTTTCGGACAATTTGTTCTGAATTCGGAACTAACCGCCTCCGGAGCGACTGTGAAAATCGTCATCGGCATTTCCGGCGCCAGCGGTTCCCTCTATGGCACCCGCCTCTTGGAGCGCCTCCGCGCCGCCGGGAACGCCGAGCTGCACCTCGTCTGGACCCGCTCCGGGGAGAAGACCCTATTCCTCGAGACCGGAAAGGGTATCGCCGAGTTTCGCGCCCTGGCGGATTACTCCTATTCGCCGGAAGACATATCGGCCCGCTTGGCGAGCGGTTCCTATCCCATCGACGCCATGGTGGTCGCCCCTTGTTCCATCCACACCATGTCCGCCATCGCCCACGGCATCACTTCCAATCTCCTCACCCGTGCCGCCGACGTGACTTTGAAGGAGCGCCGTAAGCTGATCCTGATGGTGCGCGAAACCCCCTTCCACCTCGGCCATCTGCGCAGCATGACGGCCCTGGCGGAAATGGGCGCCATCATCGCGCCGCCCATCCCCGGCTTCTATCATCATCCGCAGACCGTCATGGACCTGGTCGATCACAGCCTCGACCGCGTGCTCGACCTCCTCGGCCTGCCCGATGCCGCCATTCGCCGCTGGCAGGGAGCCGCGCAATGAAGACCGCCGCGAAACGTTCCTCGCGCTCCGTCGCCTTCCAGGGCGAACTGGGCGCTTTCAGCCAGCAAGCTGTGCGCCAGTTGCTGGGGCCCTCCACCTCCGTCGTGCCCTGCATCCGCTTCGAAGATATTTTCCGCAATCTCAAGGACGGCAACGTGGCCGGCGCCATGGTGCCGATTGAAAACACTCTCGCCGGCTCGGTCCACGAGAACTACGATCACCTGCTGCATTTCGAGCTGCCGATCGTGGCCGAAACCAGCGTCCGCATCGTCCACAATCTCATCGCGCCCAAAGGCGTCGCCTTCCGCCAGCTCAAGCGCGTGTTTTCTCACCCGGTGGCGCTCAATCAGTGTCTCGATTTCTTTCTCGCCAATCCGCAAATTGAGCGCATTCCGTATTACGACACCGCCGGCAGCGCGAAAATGGTGGTCGAAGAAGGGCTCACCGATTCGGGCGCTATCGCTTCCGCGGTCGCCGCGGAGATTTACGGCGCGCACATTTTGCGCAAGTCCATCGAAAGCGACCGTCAGAATTTCACTCGCTTCTTCCTGCTGCGTACGCCCGAATACGCCAAGCGCCACCCGGCGCGCGTGCCCGCCGGAACCGTCTGGAAGACGACACTGGTCTTCAGCACCCGCAACATTCCCGGCGCCCTTTTCCGCGCCCTGAGCGCCTTCGCCCTGCGCGACCTGAATTGCACCAAGATCGAATCCCGCCCCCTGCGCGGCAAGCCCTACGAGTATCTCTTTTATCTCGACTTCCTCGGCCACGTCGATCATCCCAGCTCGCAGAACGCCCTCCGCAACCTCGAAGAGATCACCGACTTCCTGCGCGTCCTCGGCTGCTATCCCAAAGGCGCCTGATCGCGGGTCAGTTCGTGGGCTTCCATATCCAGCGCCCGGTGCGGTCCACGTAGCCGAACTTCGTAGTCTTCGGCTCGGGGCCTCCGACCATTACCATGCCCGCGCCGTTCTTGAATGGATCGCCATGTTCGAACTGGGGCGGGATGACCAGTTCACCGGCCGCGTTGACATATCCCCATTTGTCCCCGACGGAAACGGCAGCAAGACCTTCGGAAAACCATCCTGTACTATCGAACTGTGGCTTGATGGCCCAGCCTCCGGTCTTGTCTATAAAACCCCATCTTTCGCTCGGATAATCGTCCTCGCTGGCTGCGGCCAGCCCCTCGGAAAAGGGCGTAGCCTGAGCAAAGCGAGGAGCGATCACCAGTTTTCCCGACTTATCGACATAACCGGGTCGGCCCTCGATATCGACACAAGCGAGGCCGCCCGAGAAATCGTATCCGCGGTCATACTGAGGCTGCACGACCACGTTCCCAGTCCTGTCGATATAGCCCCGCTTGCCGGTAACGTTGAGCCAGCCGCCCTCTATGCCATCGTAGGACCCCTCCAGTATCACATCCGCCATTCCCTCGGAGAAGTCGCTAGCGTAGGCGAACCGGGGCTCTATGACGAACTCGCCTGAATGATCGACATACCCGAACTTGAGGTTCGCGCCAAACTCGCCAACCGCGACCGGTGCCAGACCCTCGTGCATATCGCTGGCAACCGTGAACTTCGGCTGAATCGCGAAGTGGCCCGTTTTATCCAGAAACCCCCACTTGCCGTTTGGGACCCTCACGGCTGCCAGGCCTTCGCTGAATTCCTCGGCTCCATCGAACTGCGGCTCCGCCACGACCTTGCCGTGCTCGTCGATATAGCCGTACTTGTTCTTTCGCGACACCAACGCACGCCCTTCAACAAAGCTACCCGCGGTGTCGAATTGCGGACGGATTACCACGCGTCCATCCAGGTCAATGTAGCCCACCTTGCCGTGAAGCCTGACCGGCAGGAGCACGCCGCGTGGGCGCTCCTGCGCAGGGGCCGTTAGCGAAAGGAACACGGCAGCGGCCAGACACAGCACAGCCACGCAAAACGCTGCGCGCCCACGCATTCCGCCACAGGCCAATCGGGGAACAGGATCCAGCACGGGCAAGCCGCTCATGCCGCCACCCACACGGGCGGGAGCAGTGGCTTACGGGAACAGGGTAAGGTCCAATCCATGTTGGCCCGAAGCTGGACGCTTTGTTTCCGCCGCCAGGAATACATCCATAGGCCTCTGCTGGAGACCACGTAACAATCGTATCGGTGCATGTCCGCGTTTCCGGTGTCCCCAAGTTTATTCCCGTCGTAGTTGTTGCCCGGGGTTGATGGTTTCGGCCCGGTACCTTCGGGATGGACGTGAAAAAGTGCAAAAGTCCTCCCGTCTGGATGCCTCTCGGTGTTGATCTGGCCGCTCTGCTGCTTCGTTTGATACGTGAGGGGCCATACCCTGATCGTGTACTTGTCGAAAGTCCCGTTGACAACGAACGTGGCCTCGATCCGCTTGCCTCCGGCGCTAACTACCCCACCGTTCTGCGTTGATTCATAGATCCTCTTCATGTGCGCGATGATGTCCGGCCGGCAGCATCAACGGTACTGATAGTACTGGAAGTATAGGCATGTTTCCGATTATGTAACAAGTCTGTACGGCTGGCAAGCCTCGGGATGGCCCGTTCCAGGTCGCGCCCGGCGTCGCGGCCTATGCAAACTGGCGACGGGTGTGCCAACCGAATCTGCGATTCGCCCCCTCCTGGGCGTCTAAAGTGCAACGCTCTTGCTGCCGATCAATCACTCATCGCGGAAGACGCGCCCGGTTGAGAGATGCAAGTGGGCCGCCGCAGACCAGGCGCGATCCGACCGCCGCGCCGGAGGACCGATTGTCGAAGAAATCCAAGTCGCGCCGAGCATCGAGAAACCCGGACGCCGGGCAGAATGCCAGCCGGAGTGTTGCGGTAGCTTCTTCGGACGCCCGGCGCCAGCGCCCTACCGGTTGCGCCGCGGATACTGAGCAGGTGTTCCGGATCGCGCCGCCGGTCGAGCCTCGCAATATCGGCGTCCCGTATACCCGCGGGTTGATTGGTTTTGAGCCTGGCCGCTATGACATCGTCGCCACGCCGGGTGGGCGCGCCACGCTGGTCGAGAACGGCGACCCCTCCTATCATTATTTGCTGGGCAACTCACTGCGGGCCCAGGGCAGGGTCGCGGACGCCGCGGCTCAATACGAGCGCGCCCTCGTCTTCAAGCCGGACTACGCCGAGGCGCACAACAATCTCGGCGGCATTCTCAATGAGCAAGGCCGGCGCGACGACGCCGTGGCTCATTACGAACGCGCCCTCGCCATCCGGCCGGGCTATGCCGACGCCCATAGTAACCTGGGTCTCCTGCGCGCGACCGAGGGCAGGGCGGCGGACGCGGTGGCCCATTACGAGCGAGCTCTCGAGCTGAACCCGCGCCACGGGAATGCCCACTACAACCTGGCCCTCCTGATGGCCGCGCAAGGCAGGATGACGGAGGCCATTCCGCACTTCGAATCCGCTCTCGAACTGAACCCCGACCATGCGAATGCCCACCTCGGTCTGGGCGCCGCGCTGCTGGCGGAAGGCCGGATTACGGAAGCGGCGGCCCATCTCGAGCGCGCCCTGGAGTTGAATCCCGCGCATGCCGATCTGCACAGCAATCTGGGGGTCGCGCTGATGGCGCAGGGCCGGGCTGTCGAGGCGGCGGCCCATTTCGAACGCGCTCTCGCGCTCCAGCCCGCCCATGCCGATGCGCACTGTAATCTGGGTACCGCGCTGGCGGCACAGGGCCGGATCGCGGAGGCGGCGGCCCACCTGGAACGCTGCCTCGATCTGGACCCCAGCCAAGCCAATGCCCACAACAGCCTGGGCAATATCTGCAAGGACGACGGCAACTTCGACGATGCCATGGCCCACTACACCCGGGCCATCGCCATCCTGCCGGACTACGGCGAGGCTCACTTCAATCGGTCCGAGCTCAAACGCTTCCGTTCGGGCGATGCCGATCTGGCGGCCATGGAAGCGCTGGCGCGTCGTACCGATCTGTCCGTCAACAAGGCGCTGCATATCCATTTCGCGCTTGCCAAGGCCATCGAGGATACCGGAGACCCCGCCCGGTCCCTGCAACATCTGCATCGGGCGAACGCTCTGAAACGCGGGCAAATAGCCTACGACGAAGTCCGCGCGCTCGACCTCGTGCGGCGGATTGCCGCCGTCTTCAGCCGCGATTTGTTGGACCGCTTTGAAAGCCAGGGCGATCCTTCTCCGGCGCCGATCTTCGTGCTCGGCATGCCCCGTTCCGGCAGCACCCTCATCGAGCAGATCCTGGCCAGCCATCCGCGGATTCAGGGCGGCGGCGAACTGCCGCATCTGGAGGCAGCCGCCGATGGCGTATTGCATAGCCGTGCCGGATATCCGGAGTGTGTGCCCTCTTTGGACGCCGCGGCGCTGCGGCGAATCGGGCAGTCCTATCTTTCCCGCCTGCCGCCTTTTGCCGACGGTAAGGTCCGCATCGTCGATAAGTTGCCAGGCAACTATCTCAATATCGGGTTGATCCGCCTGTTCCTGCCCAATGCCAAAATCATCCACACCATGCGTCATCCCGTCGACACGTGCATGTCCTGCTATTCGAAGCTGTTTTCGTCCGGTCATCACTACACATACGATCTGGCGGAGTTAGGCCGTTTCTACCGCGGCTACCGCGACCTGATGGCTCATTGGCGAAGCGTGCTTCCGCCCGGCGCCATGCTCGATGTCGCATACGAGGACGTGGTCGACGATCTCGAAGGTCAGGCTCGCCGGCTAATCGACTATTGCGGTCTGCCGTGGGACGATCGCTGCCTCAGTTTCCATGAAACGCGCCGGCCGGTCAGAACCGCCAGCGCCATCCAGGTTCGCCAGCCCATTTTCCGTAGCTCGCTCGAGCGCTGGCGCAAGTACGAGTCTGGCATCGCCCCGCTGCTCGACGAGTTAGGAGAGCTCATACCAACTCGCAATTGCGATGACGTCGCGTAATCGTCAGGTTCGCCCGCTCCCATAGCGCCCCACCACCGTCCGCTCGAACCGGGGAATGTCCGGGCCGCGAGTTCGGTAGCGCCGGCGGTCCCTGCCGCCGGTGTCTCGCGTCGTGCGCGCCCTCACAAACTGCGGGGCGTCCGTGGTTCGCGCGTTCAGATTCCGGGGATGTGGCGAGATTTCTTCAACTTAACGGCGCGGGAGGGCTCCAAGCCAGCGATAGCGAGTTGGCGCGGTGCGGCTGGCAAACACCGCGGTACAAGTGTAAATCCTGCGCCGAAGACGAAATTGTTGGGTCGCGGATTCTACTATGTGATCAATGGGAAACATCGGACGGTGGACGCGGAATCGTTCCTCGGTCCAATGCATCTCATCCATTGCAGCAGTGCATATTGTGTCTGGGGAACGGCTCGATCTGTGCCTGGGACAAGACGAAACGCGGGGGCGTGTTTTACGGGGAAGACAGGGCGCCAGGCGAGCCGGGTTTTGGCGGGTTGGAACGTGGGGAGGGTGACATGGATCGGATCAAAGACCAGGAGCGCCGGCAGCACAAGCGTTATTCGCTCGCGCTGCCGATGCGTTACCGGGTGACGCCGCGGCGCGGGCTGCCGCTGACGGGGACGGGGACGACGTGCGACATCAGCGAGGCGGGTGTCGGGTTCCTGTGCCGCGAGGCGCTGCCGGAAGGGTCGCACATCGAAGTGGTGGCGCAATGGCCGGCGCGGTGCGCCGACGGGCCGCCGCTGGACCTGCGGATGACCGGATTCGTCACGCGCAGCAACCAGGTGGTCGCGGCGGCGCTGGTCACCTCGCACAAGCTCTGCGCCGACAAGAGCCCCGTCGTGCTGCCGTTTCGCGCCAGCGCCTAAGCCAGCCGGCGGCGGCTAAAGCAGGTCCCAGGCGTAGGCGGAGAACTGCCGGACGGTGCGGAAGCCGACGCGCTCATAGAGCGACACCGCGCCTGCATTCGACGTGGTGACGGTGAGGCCGGCAGAGGCGCAGTCCAACTCGCGCAGGGCCAGCAGCGACTGGCGCAGCAGGGCATGGCCGACGCCGGTTCCGCGCACCCCGGGCGACACGCAGATCTGGGTAATGTGGCCGGATTCGGGGGAGACCAGGCTGGCCAGCGAAAGTCCGCAGAGCGAGCCGCGCGCGTCGAAGGCGAGATACGAAGCGGTTTGCGAAAAGGTGCCGCAACCGGGATAGGCCACGATGTTGTGCAGAAAACGTTGCGCGCCGTCGGGGCTGCGATACTGGTCGTTGATCGAGCCATCGACGTGGCCCTCGTAGGCTTCGGCAATCAGGCCGGCCGCGGCGTCGATGAAACGGTCCGACCAGGTGGACAGCTTGCAGGTGCGGCGCACGGCGCCTTCGCCGAGGTCCGCCGCTTCCAGATCCGCGCGCATGAAGTTGCGGCAGTGCTGGCAGGCGGCGTCCATGCGCGGCAACGCGCGGTTGGGTACGTGCGGGAGCATCAGCAGTTGCGCCTCGATGCGGGTGACGCCGGGGGTCGCGAGTATCTCGTCGAGCGCGGATCGCAGCAGTAGATCCTCCCGCTCCTGGGTGCGCAGGGCGCGCAAAATGTACAAATCGCCGAGGAGGGCCTTGTGGTCCTCGAAGACAAAATAGAGGTAGCCGGCGATGCGGCCGTCGACCGCCAGCATGCGCCCGCTCAAGGCATGGGCACCGATGAAACGGCGTGCCAGTTGGGCGGACTTGGCGAAATCCCACTCGAATTCCTCGCGCCAAGCGGTGACCTCTTCGTCGAAGAGCGGGTCCAAATCGGCGGCAGCGACGAGCCGCAGATCGACGATCTCATCCGGCGTGGCCGGGCTCAGGCGGGCTGCCATGGGGACGACTGCTATTGTACTCCGTATACGTCCGCGTAACCGAGCTGTAATTTCACGTAGTCGCGCGGGTAAGAGATATCGACGCGGTCGAGCCTGCCGGCGGCGTCGAAGGTGGGGGTGAGCAGGGCGTCGATGCCGCACCGGTAGCGCGGCAGGTCTCAGCGGGTGCGCATCATGAAAGCGGCTCTGGCGGCGGCCGCACGAGCGGGAATCAAGCACAAAAGCTTGCACATGATTATTCCAGTGTAGGCCGGATGCGCGCCGTCGCGATGCGGACGTGCGGACCGCCGTTTGGACGGACCCAGATTTCGATGGCGGGCCGGGCTCCGGGTTGGCGACAAGCCAGCTACGTGCATTCGCGGTACGTGCAGAGTCTAAGACTGGAGGCAAGAGATCCACGTGGTCGTGGGAGACTTTCGCTGCGGCGCCGAAACCCGCGCCACCGCTCGGGCGGCGCCATTCAGCCCGCGATTTGAGATTGACATTCGAGATGCCGACGGCCCCGATTTCAGGACCTTTTGTATTTGTCTCGAAACTTACCCGTTGCGGGACGGGGCGGGGGCGGCCTGGGCGTCATAATGACGCTGCGTCCTCAGGGAGCCGAGGTGACAGCCAGGGCAGCGTCGCGGTAGGGGTCCATCACGGACTTAGACGGATCGGCCGGTTTGTACCGAGTGGGCGGAGGGAGTTCCTGAAGGCTCTTCAAGACGTCTTGGGCTTCAGATTCACTGCCGAAGTTCTCCGTGTATACGCCAACGTACATTTCGCCGTCGACCGAATAGGAGTAAGTGACCGTGAGCTGATACGCAACGCTGCGACCCCGGGTGAGAAGATCGTCGGAGCCGCCTTCAATGGTGGTTCTCGCCCAGGGCCGCGACTGAGACCGACGCCGGCGTATCGACCTCAGGCTCAGGCTGGCCAGCTTCCACATGACGAACAATGCCAAGGCGAGGAGAACGAGCGACCCACCGACGGAGGAGCTGTGCATAGCGTCGATTCTACACCCCCGCAAGACGGGTTGGGCTCATGTCCTTCTCCAGTTGCCTGCCTTCGATCGAGGCTCGCCGGTCGACCGTTATCCCCCAGTTTGGAACGTTTCAAAAGGGAACCCTTCTTAGGCGCTCCATCCGGCGATTGGGGTTGCTCGGTAGGCCCGCCTGAGGACTGCCGGACCACGAAGCGCCACGCCGCGTTTCTCCGAAGGTCTACAAGGTCGCGACGATCGCGTCGCGTGTCACGCTTTTGTGACGAGCGACGGCGCGAAGAATTGCAATGAGCGTCCCGAGCCGGATTGGGTCGTGTTCGGGAATTGCGATTCGTTGGTGGGCAGGTTTCGAGGTCTCCAGAACGATGTGGCTACCGGCTTGATGCACCCTGGCGTACCGCAATCGGCGACATGGCGTGTCGGCGCGGTGCGTGCCCGAAACGTCGCGAGGGATTTTCATGCGACGGACAAAACTTCGTCACGGACCAGGTGGAGGCGAACCCGCTCGGGCCGGGGCTGGTCGAAGAAGAACGCTGCCGTTGCCTCGATCACGTTCTCGCGCAACTGCCGCCACGTGTCCCCCTCAGTGAAGATATTTTCGGTAAGGCATTCCGCGCAATAGCCGCCTTCGGCGTCCTAGACGACTTCAAAAACCAATTCCGCCATACCCATATGATACCGGCATGGGCTCTCTCGGGCACAGTTCATCAGTCCCCGGCTCGTGTCCGCCGATGCGGCTCCGGCCAGTTGCCGGAAAAGACCCATCCCGGAGACTGACCCGCCGCCGGGACTTCAAACCGGCCCACTACGCGGTTTTCGATATCGCGATGCGGACGTGCGGACCGCGCGGGGCCCAGACGGCGGGGTCGGTGGGGCCGAAGATGGCGAGCACGGGCGTGCCGACGGCGGCGGCAAGGTGGGTGATGCCGGAATCGTTGCCGACGTAGAGCGAGGCTTCGGCGAGCCAGCAGGCTAGCTCGTACAGATCGTCGATGCGGCGGGCGCCCGAGAGCGGCGGGTCGTCCGGACCGGAGCACCAATGTACGGGCATGCGTCGCGCGAGGCCGCGCGCCAGTTGACGGAAGCGTTCAAGCGGCCAGTTCTTGTGCGGGCTGCCGGAGAAGGGATGAATGACGGCGAAGTTGCCGCGCGCGACGGGACACGAAATGCGCGGAATTGGATCGACGTCGTCGTGCGCCAGCGCGCGCACCTGGTCAAGATAAAAATCTGCGGCATGCATTGCCGCGCCCTCGGGCGGCAGGGCGGGGAAGAAGGTGAAGGGTAGATCGAGCGAACGAACCAGGTCGCGGAACTCGGGGCGGTTGGCGCCGTACCAGGAGACGATGGAATCGAAGCCGCGCAGTTCGGCGACGAGGCGCGCGGGCGGTGGGTTCCGAATGCCGAGCAGATCGAGGCCGGTGGAGGCGATGGAGCGCGCGGCGTTCGAGAAACGCACCAGGGGCACATTGGGGGTTGCGGTCCAGACCTCGAGATAATCGGCGCGCAGCGATTCGAGAGCCGGGAGGGAAACGATGAAATCGCCTATGGCGCCGGGGCGGATGACAAGCCTGCGCATGTCAGCCTCAGCTCTCGATCGGAATGCAAAGCAGGGTGAGCAGGTCTATCGGACTGGCGTTCTGCGGCGTATTGACATATTGCTCGAAGGCGGGTTCGTCGCGTAGTTCGTAGCCGCTCCCGGGCAGCCAGGCGCCATAGACGCGCTGGTAGGCGTGGCCGAGTCCGGCGTAGGGCCCGCGATGCGTGGCCACGGCGTAACGGCCGCCGGCCAATTCCATGGCGCCGAATTCGCCCTCGGGAGCCACCGGGCGGCTGACGGCGATGGCGGCGTCGTAGCGGATCTTGCCGTCCGGCGTCACGTCGGGATCGTCATGCACGATGCCGAGCATCTTCACGCTGGGGCCGAGCAGACCGCGCATGCCGGCCCAGCCGAACAGCCGGCCCCAGGTGGCGCCGACCTGGCTATAGGGGCCGACGTGGCGCAGGAAAACCACGCGCATGGGGGCAAGATCGGTGACCTCGGGTGGTGGAACGTCTCCGTAGTTGGGTGGGTGATAACCGGTGACATCGTCGATGTGAGTGCCGGAGACCGCGTCCGGCGCGAGCTTGTGCGCGGCGCGGTAAGCGGAAGGGGGCAGGCCGAACATGGCGGCGAAGGCCCGCGTGAAGGACTCGTGGGTTTCGAAGCCGGCTTCCAACGCAAGTTGCGTGATGGGTTGGTCGCGCCGCTTGAGAGTGCGGGCGGCGCGCTCGAGCCGCAGGCGGCGGGTGTACTCTTTGAGCGTCTCGCCGACGAGCGCCCGGAATACGCGGGCGAAGTGGAAGCGCGAAAAGGCAGCCACGGCGGCAATTTGATCGAGTTCCGGATTGTCGTCCAGATGTTCTTGGATAAAGACGAGCGTGCGGACGATTCGCTCGTGGTAGTCCTGCTCGGTAGATGGCTTCATCGGCGCGCTGCCTCCAAACTCAGAGTGTAAACCGGCGAGCGGAGGTTGCGGTTTTCTTCTTGGGGAGGGCGGTTGGCAGGCCAAGGTACTGCCCCACTTTGGCATCGGCGGCAGAGAACGGCGGCGTTTCGGCTGGTGGTCGGACGGAATAAGGGCTTGGAGAAGTTAGTAAGTGCTATAAGTGCGTTACGGGTGGCCGG
>PMKM01000168.1 GCA_003157745.1 Bryobacterales bacterium
CGTGCAGCAGGCCGGCGGCGATGGAGGTCGAGTCCATGCGCATCTCAGCCAGGATTTCTGCCACTTCCAGCGGGTGGACTATGTACGGCTCGCCCGAGGCCCGCATCTGCCCCTCATGATGGCGGACGCAGAAATCCCAGGCCTTGCGGATCAGGGCAATGTCATCGCTGGGGCGGTTGGCGTGGACGTGCTTGAGCAGAGCCTCCACGCGCTTGTCAATGGCGTGCTGGTCAAAGGTGGGAGGGACGGGGGTGGGCCGGTCAAAGCCGCGCTGGTCCGCCAGCGCATTTCCCGCGGGAGCCGCGAGCGCGCCGTGAACCTCTGCCGGTTCGATCTGCCGGACAGTCGCCATGACTCATTATAGGCCGGTTGCGTGTGCCGCGCGTGAAAGAGAAGTGCATAGCTGCTCGCCGCGTCGCAACGATGGAATTCGATCCTGGCAAGGATGGGGGATGTAAGATGAATCAGACCATTGGGAGCAGCCCGACTTGTACGCAAGCAATGAACCCGCTAACTTGCGAACTTGCTATCACCGCGAAGCGGTGGCTAACCCGCTAAATGGTTAACCCATTCTCGCGAGTGTGGCTAAAGAATGAAGAAGACTTAACCTTCAACTAGCTTTGTTCATAGGGAGCACATGACCAAGCCGCGCACATCCCGAATTGCATCGACCCAAAAGGCGCACAAGACGGCCCCTCATGCGCCGCCGATAGAGCGCATTCACGAGAGAGCCGCCGCCGGCGCCCAGGGATTTGGCGTCCGCATCAATCGCCGCGCCGCCGACCGTCTGCGCGCGGGCCATTTGTGGGTCTATGCCTCGGACGTTGATTCCGTTGAAGTTCCCGCGGGCGAAGCTCCCGCTCTCGTGCCGGTGGCCGACAGCCGCGGGATGCTTCTGGGCACGGCTCTCTACAGCCCCACCTCGCAGATTGGTCTACGGATAGTCTCTCGCGAGGCGATTGACGAGGCCGCGTGGCTACAGTTGCTGGAAGCCCGGCTGCGCGTGGCGATCCGGCGGCGGCTGCCATTGCTCGACGAGCAGACCAATGCCTGCCGGCTCTGCTTCAGCGAGGCCGACGAACTGCCCGGCCTGGTGGCGGACAAGTACGGCGATCTGGTAATTCTGCAACTGCTGGCCAAAGGGCTGGACTCGGCCGCGGTGCGCGAACGCTGCGTGCGCGTGCTGCGCGAAGAGCTGGCCCCGGCGGCCATTCTGGAGCGGCCCGACCCGCGTGTGCGCGAGCTGGAGGGTCTGTCCGCGCCGAGTCAGGAGCCGCTCTACGCCAAAGCCGCCGCAGTCGTCAGCACCGAATTCCGGCTCAACGGCCTTGCCTTTCATTTCGACGCCAACTCCGGGCAGAAGACCGGCGCATTCCTCGACCAGCGGGCCAACTACGCCGCCGCTGCCGAGTGGGCGCGAAGGATGGGCTTTGCCACCCGGGACGGAGGCGGACGGGCGCTGGACGTCTGCTGCTACCAGGGCGGCTTTGCCCTGCATCTGGCCCAGGTCTGCGCCCAGGTTACGGGCATTGACGCCTCCCGCGCCTCGTTGGAAGTGGCGGAGAGAAATCTCCTCGCCAACCACTCACGCCTCGCCGCCCAGGTCGACTGGATGGAGGGCGACGTCTTTCAGATTCTGCGCGACTGGTCCGACGCGGGCGAGAGCTTCGACGCTATCGTGCTCGATCCACCCGCCTTCGCCAAGAGCCTGCGCGCCGTCGAGGGCGCGCTGCGCGGCTACAAGGAACTCAATCTGCGCGCGCTCAAAATGATGCGCCCCGGCGGCCTGCTGGTCACCTGCTCCTGCTCCCATCATGTGGGCTGGAGTGAACTCGAAGCCAGCGTAGCCTCGGCCGCCGCCGATGCGCGCCGGCGCGTACGGCTGCTGGAACGGCGTGGAGCCGCTCCCGATCATCCCGTGGTGCTCAACCTGCCGGAAACCGAGTACCTGAAGTGCCTGGTACTGGAAGTGGAGTAAGAACCACGCCCGCTACGATGGTCGCGCAGGATATTTAGTGACAATGCTGCTGGAAAGGTTTATATGTATTTCCAGCGGTTTAGCGCCCGTTAAGAGTCGCATGAACCCGTGAAGTATTTTTTTGAGGTCGTATGATGAGACGGTTAAGCAATCTATTCTGCTCGGTTATTACGCTCCTCGTGGCCTTGAGCGCATTTTCGCCGGCGATGGCTCAGCAAGGTCAGTATCACCTGAAGTATCTGCCTTTCACCCTCGCCACACTCAAGGAAGGGGGCGCTCTCGCCACCTATTCTCCAATCAATTCAGTGGACGGCCTGACACTCCAGTTGCGGGAGGATGACGGCGTTGTGTACACGTTCACACTCGACTCTGACACCGTTTATTGCCAGGGTGACAATAGGGTCGCGAATTGGGTTTACTTGAGAACGCTAAAGAAGAAGACCACGGTAACCGTCTTGACAAAGAGCGATGAGGACACGAAGGCCCTCGTCGTCTGGGACAGGGCGCCTTCGATTACCTCCACCGGCGGGCCGCTTGTCTTTACTCTCCCTCCGATGTGCAAATAGAGCGGCAGGAATGAGATGGCGCGGACGGCGCTCTGGCTGCCGTGCCAACTCCAGAAAATAACCGGCCCGTAGTCTGCCCTGGGAAAAAACGAGTTGGCGCCCTCCTCTGCACGGAAATCCCCACCCGGGAAGAAGCGCGAAGATCCGCGGGGATCAGGCGCAAACAAGTTCGGCTAATTCGGGGTCGGGGAGTATCCGGCCGGGGAGCCTCAACAGATCGGTGACGGCTTCGGCGGTCATGGGGCGGGCGAAGAGATAGCCCTGGCCGTAGCGGCAGTGCATCNNCGGTTGATCGCCCTCGGTCATGCGGGACACAAATGAACCGTCGATCTTGAGCACGTCAAAGGGAAAGGATTGGAGGTTATTGAGGGAGTTGTAGCCGGTGCCGAAATCGTCCATCAACAACGAGACGCCCAGTCTGCGCAGGCTGCTGAGGACTTCCATAGCGATGCGGACGTTGGGAATCAGGCTGGACTCGGTCATCTCCAGGCCGAGTTGACGGCTGGAGATGCCGGCATTGACCAGGAGGGCCTCGACATGGTCGGCCAGGCCTTCGCGCGAGAACTGGCGGGCGGAGAGGTTGACGCCGACCCGCAGAGAGGCGTGGCGTGGATCCTCTTTGCACCACCGTTGAATCTGGCTGCAGGCCTGGGAGAGTACCCAGTCGCCGATGGGCAGGATCAATCCGCATTCTTCGGCCAGCGGGATGAACTCCATAGGGGGAATCAGTCCTCTCTCGGGGTGAACCCATCGGATGAGTGCCTCAAGACCGGCAATTCTGCGCGTGGCAAGGTCGACCTCTGGCTGGTAATAGAGCACGAACTGGCCCAGGTCGAGGGCCTGGCGCAGATCGGCCTTCCTCGGCCAGCATTCGTTGGCGGTTGCCGCAGAGTGGGCGCGCTTGTGCCCGCTCCCGTTCCCGCGCAGGGTCCTGTACAGCTGGCGCAACTCCAACTGGCTGGAGACCATATCGGCCAGGCTCTCCAGGGTGCGAATCGACTCCGGCCGCATCTCCGGGCGGGGTTCATGGTAGAAGACGGTCAGAATTCCCAGGATCCTTCCGTCGGTCGAGCGCACCGGAACGCTGGCAAAAGAAGCTACGCCGATGTGTTTGAAGCGCGGCAGCAGCGTATCGTGTTGCGGATGCCTGGAGATGTCCGCGACCACTACCGGACCGTCTTCGGCAATCACCATGTCGCAGATCGAGTTCTTACGCGGCAGCTCGCGGACCATCTGGCGCCAGCAGGACTTCATCCAGACGCGGCCCTCGTCGGCAAAGCCGATGGTGGCCGAATCGGCCTGCAAGTACTCGCCGGCCAGCCGGGTTATGGTATCGTAGCTGGGCTCGGGTGGCGTGTCGAGTATCCCGGTTGAAATCAGCGCAGCCAGCCTCGTAGCCTCTTGCTCCCGATTCATTTCGCGAATCTCCGCTACGGCGAGTGGCATTTTGACTCCTGGCCCCGTGGCGCTCCGGCAACCGGCTCTCAGCCGGAGAGCGCGGTCACAGCCGGGGCGGAACATCCCCGCGTGACCTCCCGTTCGACTCTCTCTTTCTCTTATCGGATGGAACCACCGCGGCATGAGGGTATCGCGGAAATTTTCGCAGAATGCCAATCCCGCGGCAGGCGCGGCCGAAGAACGGCAGACTGTTCCTTGTCCGTCCATGCAACGCAAATCGAGCATTTTTCACTTCACGACCGGGATGGATGGCTATACTGTTGCGTGGTGCGCCGCGATGCCCGGACGCGCCAGACGGCAGGGAGCAATGCGCCATGAAGCTGGCCCGGATCAAACCGTTCTTTCAGCAGGTTGCCGAGACGGCGCGGCGCCGGGAGCAGTTGCGAGCCTACCGGCGCAACCAGGTCTTAGGGCTTCTGCTGGTGGCGGCGGCGATCCTGCTCTGGTGTCTCCTGCGCACCAATCCCCGGTGGATTTTTCCGCCGGGATGGTGGCGGCCATGAGCCCTTCGCGGGCGGCGGACGGCGGCTGCGCTGCGGCTGTGCCCTTGGCTGTTCTCTTGCTGGGGCCAACCGGCAGCGGCAAAACGGCGCTCTCTCTCGCGCTGGGGGAGCGCTTCGGGGGCGAGATCGTCAGTTGCGACTCGGTGGCCGTCTATCGCGGCATGGAACTGGGCACGGCCAAACCAACCAAAGAAGAGCGGGCGCGCCTGCCACACCACCTGATTGACGTAGCCGACCCGGACCATCCCTTCACCGCGGGCGAATACAGCCGCCGGGCGCGGGTCGCTTTGCGGGAGATCGCCGGCCGCAACCGGCTGCCCATCGTCACCGGCGGAACCGGCCTCTACCTGCGCGCGCTCACCGAAGGGCTCTTTGCCGGGCCGGAACGGCAGCAGGCGCTTCGTCAGCGCTTGCAGTTGAGCAGTCGGAAGCGCGGAAGCGCCTGGTTGCACCGGCTGCTCACGCGGCTAGACCCAGCCTCGGCCGAACGCATCCACGCCAATGACGCGGCCAAGCTGATGCGCGCCATCGAGGTCTGCCTGGCGCTTCGCAAACCGCTTTCGCAGGTGTTGGGAGACCGGGAACAAGCCCGCGACCCGCTGACCGGCTTCCGCCTCTTGCGCATCGGCCTCAACCCGCCGCGGCAGACGCTCTACAACCGGCTCGACCAGCGAGCGACGGCGATGTTTGCCGCCGGACTGGTCGAAGAGACGCGCGGCCTGCTCGACCGCTACGGGCCGGTCAAGGCGCTCGATTCTCTCGGCTATCGCCAGGGACTTGCCGTCCTGGCGGGGTCTTTGAGTTTCGAGGCTGGTATGGCCGCCGCCCAGCAAGGCCATCGCAACTACGCCAAGCGGCAGCTGACCTGGTTTCGCCGCGAGCCGGAGGTACATTGGATCGCGGGCTTCGGCGACGAGCCGGAGACGCTGCCATTGGTAGCCGAGTTGGTTCAGAACAACCTGTAAGAATATCTTCCGTACCTGAGGGTGGCCCCGGAGCGGAAGCAAAGCGAGCCTCACGCGCATCCATTAAACTGAACCCTGGAATAGGCGCTCGTCATTCAATCGCTTCGCCCCGGAACGGAGTTCCCCTTGGCAGAGACAATCTACGACGTGGCAATCATTGGCGGCGGGCCGGCCGGTTATACGGCGGCGTTTCGCGCGGCGGAGTACGGCCTTAAAGTTGCGCTGATCGAGCAGACCCCCAAGCTGGGCGGAACCTGCCTGCACGTGGGCTGCATCCCCACCAAGGCGCTGCTCTTCAACGCCGAGATCTGGGAGCACCTGCAGCACGCCGCCGATTTCGGCATTGAAGGCATCGGCGCGCCTACGCTGAACTGGGCCGCGGTGCAACGGCGCAAGAACGCCATCATCGCCAAGCACGCCAACGGCCTGGACTTCCTGGTGAAGAAGCACAAGATCGCGCGCAGCGAGGGCTATGGGCGTTTGTCAGGCCCGGCGCGCGAGAGCGTCCACACAGTCGAAGTCACTTCCAACGGCGGGACAACCTTGCAAGTGCAGGCAAAAAACATCATTCTGGCCACCGGCTCCGAAGCCAAAATGCTGCCCGGCCTGGAGGCCGGCGGCCGCATTTTGACGAACATCGAGATTCTCGCCATCGGCGAGCTTCCCAAGTCGCTGATCGTCATCGGGGCGGGCGCGGTGGGCATGGAGTTCGGCTCGATGTTTCGCACCTTTGGGACTGAGGTGACCATCCTCGAGTTCCTGCCACGCGTGGTTCCGGCCGAGGACGAAGAAATCTCCAAGGAGATCACGCGCCTCTTCAAAAAGCGCGGCATTGACGTGAACACCGGCGCCAAAGTCGAGAAGGTCGAAGAGACCGAAAGCGGCGTCAAGGTCACCTTCACCGACGCCAACGGCAAGACGCAGGTTCGCGAGGCCGAGAAGGTGCTGGTGGCCGTGGGACGAGCCGGGCGCACCGCGAATATCGGCGTCGAGAAGACCCGCATCGAGCTGGAACGCGGATTCATCAAGGTCAACGAGGCTCAGGAGACGGCCGAGCCGGGCGTCTTCGCCATCGGCGACATTGTGGCCGGGCTGCCGCAACTGGCGCATGTGGGCGCGATGAGCGGCATGATCGCCGCGGCGAAGATCGCCGGCAAGCCTTTTCGCCCGGTGCGCCGCGACCGCATCCCCGGCTGCACCTATACCGAGCCGCAGATCGGATCAGTGGGCCTGACCGAGAGCCAGGCGCGCGAAAAAGGCTACGAAGTGAAGGTAGGAAAATTCCCCTTCGCCGGCAACTCCAAGGCCACCATCCTCGGCAATCACGATGGCTTTGTGAAGGTCGTCGCCGACGCGAAGTACGGCGAGATTCTCGGCGTCCACATCCTCGGTCCGCAGGCCACTGAGCTGATCGCCGAAGCGGTTGCGGTGCTGGAGCTGGAAGGGACGGTGGAGGAGCTGATGTTCACCATCCA
>PMKM01000202.1 GCA_003157745.1 Bryobacterales bacterium
GTACGGCTTAACCGGCCAGCCTCTTGAAAATCTCCCCGGCCTCCCCGGCGATGGAGGATATTTCCTGCACGCCCAATTTCTGAAATTCCACCACCCCATCACCGGAGATCAAATCAATCTTGAGGCAGCTTTGCCGTCTGGATTCTCATTGCATCAGTAAGTTCAGGGCGGGAATCAAATCAGGGTGGCCGGTGAAACCTGCGCGATCCCGCCATTCCGAGTCCTAACGAAGCGAGTTTAACCACACTCCGACAATGGTGGTTAAGGGAACACACGCGCCAATCTATTCATGCTGGCAGCCCGGCTTGTTTACTAAGCGTATGTTATCGACTAACAACGGCCTCACTTTGACCGCGTAACGCCCTACCGATAGAAAGTGGAGCCTCCCGGATAGCTCCCGATTGTCGGCAAACCGGAAGTTGACGCGCTACCGAGAACCATGAGCGCCTCTATCCTCACCCTTCACCTGCTCCTGGCGCTCGGCCTCGAGCGGTTCCAGCACCCGGATACAAGCGCATGTCTGGCCGGTCAGGTCGAGGTCGGCGCGAGACGCGTGGCATGCGCCTCTGGCACCTGCCATCACTTCCAGTTCGGTCGAAACCTATAGATCGGCATTTATCGACCATTCCGCCTAAGGCGTACGCAAATCCTCAAGCCGGGAATTCATCGCAAGCCGTCGCCGATGGCGATTTCGTACAGACTCAACTTCCCGGCGTCCAGGGGGTTCGACTTCGAAGGAAAAGCAGACAGTTTGTTTCGGCGTCTATACGTCACTCCGCTGGCCTTGGCCGCGGCACTGGACACTGGTTCAAGATGTCCCGTATCCCAATTTTAGCTTTTCAGATCCGCAATGTTCTTTAATCTAGACCGGTTCGGCATTTTCACTGGCAACGCTATCTCCTTGAAATCATTCGACCAATCGGCAAACCGCCACCGCAATGCCGCCTCGGCAGTGCAGGACTACATCCACCCTCGCGGTCCACGGCCCGGATTACGGTCGCCCTGTCATGATCTGGTTGCGGTCCATATGATAACTTTAGTGGGGCTGAAGGCGTACGGGCAATGGTTAATTGACTTAAGGGAGCCCGTGACCTTAAGATCGCAGCAGAAGCGTCACCACACCATGAGCGAGTCCACGCAAACGGGCAATTTTGAGTTCTTAGGCATTGTCGAGAAACCTAAGGCCGGAGTTACCTATAAGGTCCGCAACCTGTCCACGGGGGAATTTGAAACTCTTCGGTCACTGCCGGGAGCTTCATCCAGCGATCCGGAATCCTTGCAACGGCTTCTCCGCGAGATCAAGATCCACATGCGCCTGTCGCACCCTAATATCGTCGCGTTTCACGACGCTTTAGAGCTTGACGGGCATTTGGTCATGACGGCGGAGTTCATCGAAGGAACCACAATGGCGGAGCTTTGCCGCCGCGGTCCTCTGCCCTCCGATCAAGCGATCAGGACGACCTGCGACGTGCTCGCGGGCCTGGAGGAAGCGCACGCTCTCGGGATCGTGCATCGAAGCATCACGGCGGAACACGTGATGGTTACGAAGCTGGGAGACACTAAATTGGGCGGCTTTGGCTTGGCGAAAGCGGCCACCGATCTGAATTTGACCCGCGCCGGCGCGGTATCGGGCGATCCGAGATACATGTCTCCCGAGCAGGTGGCGGGCGTAAACGCGCTGGACGGCAGGGCAGATCTTTACTCGGTGGGCGTCTTGATGTTCTACATGTTGACGGGGTGTCTGCCCTTCGATGACGCGAACGATTTTGACATAATGCTGGCGCAGGTGCAGACTCAGCCTCCGCGACCTAGTTCCCTGAATCCCCGGATCGCGCCGGAACTCGAGGGGATTATCCTTACGGCGCTTGCCAAGAAACCCGAAGAACGCTTTCCGAACGCTAAAGAGTTTCGCTCTGCGCTGGCGGCTCTGAAGGGCAACTTGAAAGTGCTGGCGGAGGTGGCGCCACCCGGGGGGCCCCTGCCGAAAACGGTCGCCCCGGATTCATTCACGGGGACCGGGCACGGCGCGTCAAAGCGAACTCTGTATGTGCTCGGCTTCGCAATCGCCGCAATCGCGCTTATCGTGTTTTACGTCGTGGCGATACACTGAGCATGCAAACGATTCATGTTGGCGATGTAGTGGGCGAGTACAGAGTGACCGATATCGCCGGCTTCGGCGGCATGGGCACGGTGTACAAGATCGAGCACGTAATCACCAAACGAATCGAGGCGATGAAACTGCTGCCGCCAGGTTCAAGCAGCGATCCGGAGCAGGTGCGGCGATTCGAGCGTGAGATCCAGGTGCAGGCGCGGCTGCATCATCCGAACATAGTGGCGCTCTACAATGCGGTGCGAAACGACGATTCAATCGCGCTGATCATGGAGTTCGTGGAAGGCGAGTCTTTGCAGCACAGGATCGAAGCCGGGCCGCTGCCAGTGGAGACTGCGGTGCACTTTGCAGCCCAGGTGCTCCGTGCGCTCGCCTACGCCCATGAGGCCGGCATCGTTCACCGGGACGTGTCGCCGGCGAATATCATCATCACTCCGGATCTCGACGCAAAGCTCACGGATTTCGGGCTGGCGTTGGGCGCCACCGATGTCCGGGTATCTTCTTCGGGGGTTCCGTTGGGCTCGCCCTGCTATATGTCTCCCGAGCAGGTCAAGGGAGTCCGCGAACTGGACGGCCGCACCGACATTTACGCCATGGGGGCAGTTCTTTACGAGATGCTCACAGGCAGCAAGCTGTTTGAGGAGCAAGGGGCGTTCGGGTGGATGCGCGCCCATGTGGAAGATGAGCCGCGGCCGCCCAGTATGCTGAATCCAAAGGTCCCGAAGGCACTCGAAGAAATTGTGACAAGGGCCTTGGCGAAGGATCCAGTGAAGCGGTTCCAAACGGCGGACGAATTCCGGCTGGCTTTGCAGCATATCGACAGTGAACCTAGGACGGCGCCGTCGAGTCCTCGCAAATCGGGCAAGACGATGCTCGTGGCGTTGGCCTTTTTTGTGTCCGTCGCTGGCGTTTGTGCGGCTCGATTCTTTCAGGCAGCAGCGGGCACGCACGTCAGGGAAGACAAATCACGAGCGGCAGCAACGTCCAAGCGCGATGCGGGTCGGCCCTTGCCCCCGGCGGTGCAGGTCGAGCCGCGATCTCCCGCAGTTGTCGCACCAACGCCAACTGAGGCGCAGGCAGCGCCGCAATCACCGGCAGCGGTAGAAGAATCGCCCGGAACCGTGAGCCGGCGCGCGCCATCGCACTCGAAACCGCCGCGACGGGATAGCGATTCGGCGCCGAGCACGGCAATCCGTGTGACAGGAGAATCGCAGACGGTCGAGCCAGTGCCGGCGCCAAAGCGAAATCCTCGTCAGGCTGTGGACCCAGCCGCACTGGCCGCACCAAACACGAACTCCACGAAAGCGCCAGAGACGGAAACTCCGCCCTCGGTGGCAAAGGCTTCCGAGTCGCGGACAACGTCACTAGCGCCCGCGGCAAACCCGCAAAATGCTGGCAGTTGGTTGCTGCGAACACTGAACAAGGTGAATCCCTTTCGCAAAAAGACGACGCAGAATGCCGACAAAGCCCCGCCAGAGGTAAAGCAGGACTGAAGGCCAGCGGAGTGGCCGCAAGTGGCTCCGAGACGGCGCTCTGTAAGATGTCGCGCGATACTCCGGAAGAAGGAAGACAGGAGAAAGTTGGACCCCACGGTGTCGGATTGGATAGCTCCTCGCTGGTCGCGCAGCGTAGAGCTGTCCGTGTCACAAGGATGAAAGACGTTCAAACCATGGATGCGCCTGGGCTGGCAAACGAAGCGCTACCAATAAGAGGTGATAACGCTCGCTGAAGTGGTCCCGCGACGCCTGCGCAACGCCCGCAACAGTCTCCACTCGCCGACGATTCGGCCGGAGCGGCCGTCAGCCGATGTAAGCGCGTTTCTCGTTCCTGAGCTGGAGAGACTTCCTAGGAGATTTCATGGAAGCAGTCACGCACCAACGACGATTCTGGGCATCTTTGGCAAATTCTAATTCTATAGATGATTAGGATTTTGAGGTATGTTTATATGAGGTCGCATCTCGTAAGCGACCTGCCCGGGAGGCTGGACGGAAGATGAACAGAAACACCCGCACCTTTTCGCGACCGGCTGCGCTTGCCTGCGCAGTTGCGTTGCTTTCTTTCGTGCCCGGTCAGGCGCAGTCATCGCGCCAGGTGCTGCACAATCATGTGCGCCTTGCGATTACCAGTGGGCAGGCAGCGATGGTGGGTTCTCTGCCAACCGCGCAACAGCTCAGGGTCTCCATGGTGCTGCCGCTGCGCAACCAAGCCGATCTGGCCGCGTTGCTGAGCCGGCTGTATGACCCATCCGACCCTGACTACCGCCATTTCCTCAGCGTCGAACAGTTCACCGAGCGATTCGGCCCCACGGCGGAGGACTACGAGGCCGTGGTCGGTTTCGTCCGGGCTAATGGTCTGACCGTGACGGACAGGCCCTCGAATCGCATGGTCGTACCGCTCCGCGGCACAGTCGCGCAGATCGAGAAGGCGTTCCACGTGTCGATGAGAGTCTACCAGCATCCCACGGAGAATCGCACGTTCTTCTCCCCGGATCGGGAGCCGTCTCTCAACCTGCGCGTGCCGGTGGCGCACATTGCCGGTCTGAACAACTTCTCGATACCGCGACCGATGGTGAAGAGAGCGCCAGCGGGAAGCACGATCGCCACAGTCACGGGTTCGGGCCCAACTGGTTCCGGCCCAGACGGTTATTACCTCGGGAGCGACATGCGGGCAGCTTACTACGGCGGCACGGCTCTTACGGGCGCTGGCCAGGCAGTCGGGCTCTTCGAGCTTGACGGATACGACATCAACGACGTGAATTTCACCTTTAGCAGTGCCGGACAGTCTTACAACGTCCCCGTCAACAACGTGCTGCTAGACGGCGCCACAGGGGCGAACCTATTCGGCGACGACAGCGAAGAGGTGCTGGACATCGTGCAGACGATCGGGATGGCCCCGGGCTTGAGCCAGGTCCGCGTTTACATTGGGATGCAGTTTAACGACACTGACGTCTTCAACGCAATGGCTTCGGAGAACATCTGCAAGCAACTGAGCGTCTCATGGGGATGGAGCTACGAAGACAACTATTGGGATACTCCTATCTTCCAGGAATTTGCCGCACAGGGCCAGAGTGTTTTCGTGGGTTCCGGTGATTACGGAGCCTTTGACGCGCAGGTGAGTCCAGCTTTCTATCCGGCGGAGGACGCTTGGGTGACGGCCGTCGGGGGGACCAGCTTGATCACGAATGGCGCGGGCGGATCGTGGGCTTCGGAAACCGCTTGGACTAACACGTTCATCCAGATCGGCAGCGGTGGCGGCGTCAGTCCCGATGTGATCGCGATTCCAGACTACCAGGCAGGTGTGGCCAATGCTTCCAACGGCGGTTCCACGACCTTGCGGAACGTGCCGGACGTGGCCGCGGAGGCCGATTTAGACACTTATGTCTGCGGCAATGGCACATGTGGAGCGACCGGCGGCACCAGTTTTGCGACCCCGCGCTGGGCGGGGTTTATGGCGCTGGTCAATCAGCAGGCTGCGGAGGCGGGCCGGCCGCCCATAGGCTTTCTCAACCCGGCTATCTATTCGATCGGTCAGAGTACCAGCTACTCGGCCGGTTTTCACGACATCATCAGCGGGAATAACGACTGCTGTGGCCAACCGGTATGGTATAGCGCGGTTGCGGGCTACGATCTGGTTACCGGATGGGGAAGCCCGAACGGACAGAATCTGATCGACGCTCTGACCCCTCCACCGACCGGTCCGGGCTTCATACTCTCTGATTCGCCGGGCAGCTTCACCATCAACCCAGGCGGCTCCGGCAGTTCCACCGTCGTGGTGACTCCATTCAACGGATTCACCGGCAGCGTAGCTCTAACCGCGACCGGCCTGCCCAGCGGCGTGACCGCGTCGTTCGGAACGAATCCAACCACCGGAAGCAGCGTGCTTACCCTGACGGCAGGCATTGCGGCCGCTCTCGGAACGGCGACGGTGATTGTCACCGGAAGCTGCGCTGGCTTCCCGTCCGCAACTACCACGGTGACCCTCACGGTCTATCCGCTGCCAGGCTTTACGCTGACGGCTAGTCCGGGCAGTCTGACCATAGCCCGAGGCGCTTCGGGCACTAGCACCGTTACGGTGACCGACCAGGGCGGCTTCAGCGGCGTGGTGAGTCTTTCGGCGTCCGGCCTGCCCAGCGGTGTAACCGCATCGTTCAACCCGAATCCCACCATTGGAGGCGGCGCGCTTACGCTGACGGCCGGCGCCACGGCCGCCCTCGGGACGACTACGGTGACCATCACCGGAAACTCCGCCGGCTTCCCGTCTGGAACCACCACGCTGGCTCTCACGGTCAATGCGCCGCCGCCTGGATTCGCGCTCGTGGCTAGCCCGGGCGGTCTGGCAATCGCCCAAGGCGCGTCCGGCACCAGCGCCGTTACGGTGACAGACCAAGGCGGCTTCAGCGGCGTGGTGAGCCTTTCCGCGTCCGGCCTGCCCAGTGGTGTAACCGCATCGTTCAACCCGAATCCCACCACCGGACGCAGCGTGCTCACGCTGACGGCCAGCGGCAATGCCGTTCTCGGAACGGCGACGGTGACCATCACCGGAAGCAACGGCGGCGTTCCATCCGCAACCGTCACGCTGGCTCTCATGGTGACCGGTCGGGTGAGCGCCGCCAACCAATGGACGTGGATGGGCGGCGGCAGCACGGCGGCAAGCTACGCCGGCAATCCCGGAGTATACGGCACGTTGGGAGTGCCTGCTGCCGAAAACATTCCCGGAGGCCGCTCCGACGCCTCAAGTTGGACTGATAGCAGCGGCCATCTATGGCTCTTTGGTGGCGCTGGCGCCGACGCCAACGGCAATCAAGGTTTTCTCAACGACCTTTGGGAGTTCGATCCATCCACCAACGAATGGGCGTGGATAGGCGGAGCAAGCACGGCCCCGGTTGCCAGTTGGAATCATGCCGGCAATCCCGGTGGCTACGGGACTTTGGGTGTACCTGCCGCCGGAAACATCCCCGGCGGTCGCGTGGACGCTTCAAGCTGGACTGACAGGAGCGGCCGTCTTTGGCTCTTTGGGGGCTCGGGCTACGACGCCAGCGGCAATTTAGGACTTCTCAATGACCTATGGGAGTTCACTCCTTCCACCAACCAATGGGCGTGGATGGGTGGAAGCAGTACGGTTCCCGTTAACCCTTTGGGTTGGGGTGCCCAACCCGGAGTATACGGCACATTGGGCGTACCTGCTGCCGGCAACATCCCCGGAGGACGCGCGGTGGCTGCGAGCTGGACCGACAGCAGCGGCCATCTCTGGCTGTTTGGGGGTACAGGCTATGATGCCAGCACCGGCGATCAAGTCTCCATCAACGACCTGTGGGAGTTCAATCCCTCCGCGAACGAGTGGGCGTGGATGGGCGGAAGCGGCACGGTCACCACGGGCTTCGGTAATACCGGAGTGTACGGCACATTCGGCGTGCCCGCTGCCGGAAACATCCCCGGAAGCCGTCAGTGCGCTGCGAGCTGGATTGACCGCAGCGGCCATCTCTGGCTGTTTGGGGGCGAAGGTTATGATGCCGCGGAACCGGTAAACGATCTCAACGACCTCTGGGAGTTCAATCCTTCCGCGAACGAATGGGCGTGGATGGGCGGAACCAGCACAGTCCCGGCCGGGAGTCTCGGCAGTTCTGGAGTCTATGGCACATTAGGTGTGCCCGCTGTTGGTAACATTCCCGGAGGCCGCCAAAGCGCTCCCTACTGGACCGACAGTAATGGCTATTTCTGGCTTTTTGGGGGTTCTGGCATTGACGCCAACGGAAATGACAGCAATCTCACAGACCTATGGGAGTTCGATCCTGCCACCAGCGAATGGGCGTGGATGGGCGGAAGCGGCACAGCCACCAACACAGCCACATACGGCACGTTAGGCGTGCCGGCCAAGGGAAATATCCCAGGAAATCGTGTTTTCGCTTCCACTTGGACCGACGACGGCGGCCGTCTCTGGCTCTTCGGAGGCAATGGCTACGATGGCAACGGCAACCAAGGTCATCTCAACGACCTGTGGGAGTATCTGCCTTCTGCTCCGAGGACAGCAGGTTTTAAGCTTTCCGCCAATCCAGGCAACCTGACGATCGCCCAAGGCGCGTCCGGCGCCAGCGCCATCAAGGTAACCGATGCGGCCGGATTCACCGGCAGGGTAACCCTCTCCGCAGGAGGCCTGCCCAGCGGCGTAACCGCATCGTTCGCTCCGAACCCCACGACCGGGACCAGCGTGCTGAGTCTAGCCGCGAACAGTTCCGTCGCTCCCGGATCCTACCCTATCACCATCACCGGAACCTCCGGCTCCTTGATTGCGACGACCACCGTTTCACTCACGGTGACGGCAGCGGTGGCGTGCCATGTAGGCTACACGATTACAACCCAATGGCCGGGCGGTTTTCAAGCCGACATAACCATCGGCAATACCGGCGCCAGAGCCCTGACTGGATGGACGCTGACCTGGACGTTCGCCAACGGGCAGTCGATCACCCAGCTCTGGGACGGCAACGTAAAACAGAGCGGCGCAAACGTGACGGTGACCAACATGAGCTACAACGGCAACATCCCAGCCGGAACCACGTATGTCGGCGTGGGATTCAACGGAACCTGGAACAACAAGACCAACCAGATGCCCACGTCGTTCGCAGTCAACGGGACGGCCTGCAAATAGAGCGTCGCGGCGCCAATCGATAGGAGGGGAGGAGCAGGCAGGCTGAGCCACTCCGTCCCGCGATCCTTGACGAGAATGAGTGCGGCCGCCTTGTCGGGGAGTTGGCTTCCGATAAGGAACCTTAACGCCCGCACCGCGCCCGCGTGTCCCGTCGCAACACAACTGCGCTGTCATGCTCCAGCCGGCCACGCCCCCGGATTGAGGTCGGCGCGAACTTCGCACCCTGAGCGCCCCGGCGCTGCCTCATCAGTCGATGCGCGGTACCATCGATGATCTGTATGCCCAAACGTGATAGCAAACGGCGTGCTCGTGAAACGAGCCTTGAGTCGGCGGCGGCAGCCCTCAAGCGCCACTTCGCCGGCCTCAATGTTGCAAACCTGATAACGGCGAACCGAGAATACCCTGTGCCTGCGCGCGTCGATTTGCAGCGGGCCGTTGACGAGCTGCTGCCTAGTTTTTCACGCAGCAGACAACTGGGCATCCATGCCGAATATGCCCATGAAACACTGACCCTGGGGCATCTTCTGGCTAGAGGCCACTCCCCGGTCGTCATCGGGCCGCTTCAGTACGAGGAGATCGCTGTCGGCGAGGCTCTGACGGTCCCGTGCGTTCGCCGGGCGCTGTGGCTTGCCCGGGATGGCCGATTGCCGTTCGCTCTGGTGCTCGGCCAAGCGGCTCGCTACGGGACGCCCAGCGGAACGAATGTGGAGATCGCGGTGCCACCTGGGGAGAAGGGCGCCGAACTCGTCCGCGCCGTTTTCCACAAGATCGAGAGCCAAGTCAAGGCTGCGTCTTCGTACCGCGGAAAGGTACTTTCACTGGAAGCCGCTGACCGCTATAGCGGTGCGATGGGTCCGATTCGAGTGCACAAGTTGAAGCAGGTCACGCCGGAACAACTGGTTCTACCCCAGAAAACGGTTGCCCTGTTGGATCGTAACGTGTTCGGGTTCGTCGCTCGGCGGAAGCAACTGAAGTCGCTCGGCCTATCCGCCAAGAAGGGGCTTCTGTTCTATGGTCCGCCGGGCACCGGGAAGACGCATACGATCCACTACCTTGCGACCCGGCTGCCGGATCACACAACGCTGTTAATCACTGCGGAGCAGGTCGGGCTGTTGGATCATTACTTCCAGCTTGCCCGTTTCCTTCAGCCATCCCTCGTTGTCATCGAAGATGTCGATCTCATCGCCCGAGCCCGCGAGGAAATGGGCAGTCCGTGCGAAGAGGCCCTGCTCAATAAGTTGCTGAACGAAATGGATGGCTTGCGGGAGGACGCGGAGATTCTTTTCGTGTTAACCACGAATCGCCCCGACCAGTTGGAAAAGGCCCTGGCTGCTCGCCCAGGCCGGATCGATCAGGCGATTGAGTTCCCGCTGCCTGATGAGGAAGGGCGCGAGCAGTTGGCCCGACTTTACGCCTGTGGCCTGGAAATCGGACCCGAAGTGCTGCAACTGATTGTACGCAGAACGGCCGGCGGAAGTGCAGCGTTGATCAAGGAACTCATGCGGCGCGCGGCGCAGTTCCTGTTGGAGGCCGAGCACACACACCTGCAACCGCGCCATATAGATGCGGCTCTGGAGGAGATGCTGTTCTCCGGAGGTTCACTCAATGCGACTTTGCTTGGTGCCAGCGGGGTACGGCAGGCCGGTTGAAGCGGCGTTCCCGGACCGACGCGCGACTTACTGAGCGACAGTTCCCGTCGTGGCTTGTGCGGACGACGGAGCGGTTTCCATTGCCGCCCCCTTCACGGGCACACTCTTCTTCGCCGCCTTCTTGGAAGCCTTCGGCACTGCCTTCTTGGCGGCGACCTTCTTCGCGGTGGGCACGGCTTTCTTCGCGGCTGTGGATGCCGCCTTGGATGCCTTCGCCAACCGCCAACGCTTCTTGGTCGCGGCGATGATCCTCTTCATTCCTTCTGCGCCGATCCGGCGTTTTGCTTTCGGAGCTTTCTCGGCCTCCTTTCTCGCTGGCGCTGACGGCTCAGATTCGCCTCTAATCTTGGCCCATCTTGCCTTTTGCGCTAGAGCCATCTTTCGCCTTACCGCTGCCGAGAAGCCCTTACGTTTCCTGGCGGGTACCTCTGGCGTGGCCTGCGTCTCAGCGGGGCCACCGGAGAGCGTCTGACGAAGCTCTGCGATCTGTGCGTCTATGTTCTTCTTCTGGGCCTCGAAGCCTTCAATGGCGGCGGCAAGGATCTCTGGAGTGAGTTTGGTGGGCATTCGGCTCTGCTGTAACTCCTTCAACATTATCTTGGCACAGAACAAAACGCTTGATCCGGCAAGGCTCCGCTCCGAATCACCATACGCACCCGCCGGAGCTGACAGTCAGTATTGGCGCTCGAACCGGACCTGTACCAATCTGCCGAGTTGTACCGAGTCGCGGTGAAGGCTGCCGATCTCTGGTCTTAGCGGGACGCTCCGTTCAAGTTGCCCTACCCGCCTTGGCAGCCCATCAGCCGCAACGAACGGAACCAGATTCCACGCCGCCGTGTAACGCTCGGCGCTCGTCGAACAATTCGTAGAGCAGGGCGCCGGCAGCGACTGCCGCATTGGTGGACTCGCCTCAGCCAAGCATCGGGATGCGGATCATGAAATCGCACGATTCCGCAAGCTGATCCGACAGGCCGTGTTTCTCACTCCCAATCAGAAGCGCAGCGGGCCATCGGCATCGGAAGGACCTATAGTCGAGCAGCCCCGCCGGTGAGGAACCAACGAGGGCGACGTTGAAGACTCTCGCCCAATCGATGAACTCCGGAACCGAACAGACCGCTCATCGGCTCATCCGGGGGGCGGTCATCGATTAACAGGTACTGTGCGCCTGGATAAGGAGTCTTCGGCGTGACGCTTCTTTTCTGACCTTTGAGGAGAACTGACCTCGCGTACTCAAACTCGGGCCACTCCGCGTACAGGCACAGTTGGTCCATTTCCGCCCTCTGAATTCGGTAGGGCTGCTTGGCTGATGCCTTGGCTTGAAAAAGCAAGGCATTTCGCCTGGGAGGCCCGGCCCTTGGAGTATGCACATAGGCAAAGAGAATGTCACCAAGTTCGCAGGACGAGCGTGGGTGGGAGCCAAAGGCGACTTGCGGCGTTTGGTGACAAAATACGGCAAACACGGACACGGATATCCGTTCGGGAGACAATATGGACCTGAGCGCGTAGTAGAGCAGAGGCGTACTGTCGACCACCAGGCCAGCGACGAAATCCGGCTCCTGCGGTTTCGTCCCGAGGCCCTCGCACCGGGTCCATGTGCTAACCATGCCGTGAATAGCCGCGACGTGAAAACTCTGAACTAGAGCATCACGGTTGAGCCAAAGTGCTGTAGTAAGGGACATCGTTCCCTTTCTTCCAAAATCGCTGCGGCTTGCCGATTCTCGGTTTAATCTGCGTCGACCCAAACCGTCCGCCGAGGGCTAGACTCCCGCATCAGGCCCAGACGCGCGGATGGCTACCACAATGCCCCTCTCGTTTCGTCTAAAATGTCGGCTTTGCCGGGTTAACTCTAAGCTTGCCGGTCACCTCAACCAATAATCTACGTACCGCGTGCACAAGCCACCTCCGCTAGTCGGACTGGCGTCGCGGGAAAAGGCTCGGCCGATAGACTGATCTACTATAGGGAGCATAAGGCCCGATTGAACCCGATGCACCCACCGCGTGCATAGGCTCGGGGACATCACTCATGAAGTCCGCTCACGTCATCTGGTACGAGAAGCGCCCTACGCTGTGGATGCGCTCGGGGAAACCGCCGCCTATGGGAAATAACGCCGCCTCCACGCTGATCGCAATCCGTTTTCCACCGGTCCCTTCCCGAGCGCCCGACGATAGATCCAGGATTCCCGCCGGCGACTTTAACACAATTGCCGAGCGACTTAACGTGAACGTTCAACAGTTCTCATGCAATGACGGACACACCGATCTCATCGGCCAACCATGAGAGCGCCTCCACATCCCGATTCTGGCGCGTGAGGAGTGTTGCGAGCTTTTCCGAGACTCCACCTCGGCCAAGAATCCCCATGTTCACAATAAGCCGCCGACCACTTGCGCCGGTAGGGCCAGCTAACTCGGAATAGTCCTCAACGACTCGGTTCAGAACCTTGAGAACTGGCACAATCGCCGGCCGCAGTTCCTCGCCGGTATAGGCGAAGTCATCCCGCGCCTGTGACGGACCAGGCCTGATCCCTGAGTGCTTCACTACTTCCGCGAAAAATGCCAACCCGTAATCGAGTTTGCAGAAGTGCGCAAACCGGCCTGCAAATTCGTCGAGCCGGTTTCCGAAGAAAGTCCTCATGTGCTTCTCGATCGGCTCTTCGTGCAGCCGTACGAGGACTTTGCCGAGGCCGGCCCGCATCAGCGATGCCACGAACAAGCGGGAGACACGAGCGATGGCCGCCTCCGGTTCGCTGACTTTGTATTGCAGAGCCGCGGCAAAGTCGGTCCGCGAATGCTGCTGCCGGTGTCTCAGAATAAGGTCAATTTCCTTCCAGTCGCTCAGTATCATCTCGACTCGCTCTTCAGTCAGGCCATCCGGTTGTAAGGTCGCATGTAAGTCGGCCAGGTTCAGCAGAACTAATAGACCGAGGATCCTGCGACTTTCATGCCGGCTCGCCTTATCCGAGACTGCCGAAGAGACGTCCGCCAACATCGGGAGAGACGCTTCGCCAGTGCAGATCACGCCAAAGACATCATGATACCGAATCACCTGATAAAAACCCTCAGGGCTGAGCGGCACATCTGATTTGCGGAGCAGTTCCTCAAGCCTGCTCCGCTGCTGAAGGTCCATATCGTGTAATATGCGATAGCCCAGCGCCGGGTGTCCCGGTTTGGCAATAGCCTTTCCGATATCGTGGTACAGAGCAAGAACTGGCATGAGATCTCTCGCTCCGATCCCGTCTTGGACAGAACCGAATAACCCCGGCACGGTTATTGGTCCACCATGCCCGAAGACAGAGTGGACCGCATCCATCAGTGCCCCCGCAGCGCCCTTCAGATTCGTGAAGTATGTATTGTACAGACTCGGGTCACCAATGATCTTCATGGCAGCCTCGATGGTCTTATTGACGTGGGCTTCCTCGTCGTGCAGTTTGGCCAACCAGTCGCTCCAATATGGGTAGTCCTCAGGCTTCGAAGGCCAATGCTGGCTGTCTGACGGCAGGTGGAACTTAGGGACTGGGGGGATTGTCGCCATTCCAGAATTCGGACCGCCACGAGTTGGCGGTGCGGCACCACTTGTCTGGACTCGCCCTTTCCCTACTTGCTTTAGAGTGCCTTTGGCTCTTGCGCTCGTCGAAGTCACTTTTCAACCTCCTTCGGACCAGAGTGATCGCCCCGAAGCCACATCACGCTCGGTGGAGATGCGGCAGAAACGGCCACTGATTGCGAGATCGCCAAGGACCCGATTATGAACCCGCTCGGGTCCTGAGTCAACCCCAGCCCCCAGTGCCCCGGCGACAAGCGCCTCGACGCATGCTGCAAATTCACCGTAAGCGTGTGGTGCTGGCCGCATTGACTCTCGGCGTGGTTGGGGCGGCGGGTTAAGTGTCCACTTAGAGAGTTAAGTGGACACCTCGTGTAGCGCGGGTCTCACTCCGTCGGCGGCGCTGGGGGGAGGTTCCACGGCAGCAGGTCCGCAATGCGGTTGATGGGATGGTCGGCGATGCGTGCCAGCACATCGCGCAGGTAGGCCTCCGGGTCAAGGCCGTTGAGTTTGGCCGAGCCGATCAGGCTGTACATCGCGGCGGCTCGCTCACCGCCGGCATCGGAGCCTGCGAACAGGTAGTTCTTGCGATTATGTACACGTGCACATAACCGGAAAAGCTGGATCCACTTAGGCAACCGTGAGGCCGGACCGAAGGTGGCGGCGGTCCTTTCCGTAGTGGAAACCTGCCGTCGCCTGGGCATCGCCGCGCGCGAATATCTGGCCGCGGTTCTGCCCGGCCTGAGCGATGTCTCGATCCAGCGAGTCGCTGCCCTCACCCCCGCCGCCTGGCAAGCCACCCGTCAGTAGCCCAAACCCGCCCGGCCGTCAAGGATGGGGTTGGCTTGACGGATACCTTTGATCAGCAGCCCCTGGCAGGTCGGAAGCGTCAGTATTTCCTACCCCCGTTCTCGCGCGGCCCGGTCCATCGAGATTTTCTGGAACCCGTGGCCCGGCGCGCCGTAATTGCGTTAGGAGGAACCCCTTGTAGTGGCATCGAATGCCGGTCACGCTCCCAGCGGATTGATCTTGAATACGTAGGCGTAATCGCACGGCGGCTTTTCGGGCAAGTTGATTGCGACCCCGTCCGCGTTACGCGACCACACCAGATTGGGCTCCGAGCCCAGTAATCCTATCCTGGCGATCTCGCCGCCGTAATGCGGTGAACCCGTGGCGAGCGATTTGACGACGAGTTTGCCGTCCGTGGGCCAGGCCAGCGCGATGACGTAAAGCGCGTCGCCTTTGGTTGTAAACCGCATGTCGCCCGGAGCGAATTGCGGAAGCGCGCCATAGGGCCTGTTGCCGGTGGCCTGGGTCGGCCCCTCACCGGCAATCTTCCAAGGCCGGGTAGAGTAGATCGCATCGCCGTTGATAGCCATCCAGGCGCCGAACTTGTCCAGAAAAGCGAATTCATCCTCGTCCGGCCTGCCATGGCCGGGCAGCGGGATGTTCAGCAGCAGGTTGCCGTTCTTGCTGACGACGTTTACGAGAAGCTGCACCATGGACTGCGGCGTTCGATACCTGTGGTTCTCCAAAAGCGAGCGTTGGTAATGCCAGCTCCCGATGCACGAATCGGTTTGCCATGGATTCGGTTGGATCGCGTCCGCCTGGCTCATTTCAAAGTCGCGAACCAGCGTACTTAGAACCGCTGCGGGAACGTTTTTGATATTGAACACCGCGTCCAACTTGCCCGCGTTCCGGCGCATGTTGGCGTTGTAGTAATAGGCCATGATATGCGGAGTGAGTTCCGGCATTCCGAGCCATACTGCGCCGCCTCCTCGGTCGAAGTCCCAATCGCAGTTATCGTCAAAATACAAAAGATCGGGATTGTACTGATCGATCACATCCTGAACCCGTAGCATGAAACTTTCGACGAACTCCGGGCAGGGATCGTTCTTGTCGTGCGGACGCCCATTCAGATCCTGCGGGTCCATGCCGTCCCACCACTTGCCTTTGCCGTCGGCTGTTGTCATGATGCCATCGTAGGGCACGTCCTTCAGCGGGCCGGTTTTGTCGCTGCCGTAGCGGACCGGCATAAACTCACGCCAGGTCCGTCCCGGCGTGCCGTGATAGGTAACCCCGAACCTGAGCCCATGCGCGCGCGCGATCTTTTCCCAGGTCCCCACGATGTCTTTTTTCGGTCCGACCTTTACGCAGTTCCAGGGCTGGTGCGTCGAGTTCCAGCAATCGAAATTGTCATGATGGTTGCCAAGCGCGACGAAGTACTTGGCCCCGGTCTTGGCATAGAGGCGGATCAGTTCCTCGGGATTCCAATTCTCCGCCTTCCAGATATGGCAGATGTCCTTATAGCCGAATTGCGACGGGTGTCCGTACGTCTTGACGTGGTAGTTGTACTGGGCATTGCCCTGCACGTACATGCCGCGGGCATACCAGTCCCCCTGCTCGGGGACGCACTGCGGGCTCCAATGAGCCCAAATGCCGAACTTCGCGTCG
>PMKM01000143.1 GCA_003157745.1 Bryobacterales bacterium
CGCAACATGGCCACCGGCGCTTCCACCGCCAATCTGGCCATCGTGCTGGTGGATGCGCGCCATGGCGTGCTGGCGCAAACCCGCCGCCACGCCTTCATCGCCTCCCTGCTCGGCACTCCGCACATCGTCGTCGCCATCAACAAGATGGATCTGGTCGATTGGCGCCAGCCCGTCTTCGAGGCGATCGAAGCGGAGTTCACCCGCTTCGCCGCGCAGCTTCCCGCCTGCGATCTGCACTTCATTCCGATCAGCGCCCTGCTCGGCGACAACGTGGTGCAAAAGAGCCCGCACATGCCATGGTTCCACGGCGAGAGCCTGCTCCATCATCTCGAAAACGTCCATATCGCGAGCGACCGCAATCTGATGGAGATGCGCTTCCCGGTGCAGTACGTGATTCGCCCGGATCAGAATTTTCGCGGCTATGCCGGGCAGGTGGCCTCCGGTACGCTCACCCCGGGCGATGCCGTAATGGTCCTGCCCTCCGGCCGCACTTCGCGCATCAAATCGATCAGCACGTTCGATGGCGATCTGCCCAAGGCGTTCGCGCCGCTTTCGGTCACGGTGTGTCTCGAGGACGAACTCGACGTCAGCCGCGGCTCCATGCTGGTGCACCCTTCGCACGCGCCGCAGGTCACCCGCACCCTGGACGCGCGCCTGGTCTGGATGAGCCAGACACCGCTCGATCCGCGCCGCGAATACCTAGTCAAGCACACGACCCAGGAAGTCGCCGCCCGCGTGCGCGCCATCCGCTACCGCGTGAACGTCAACACGCTCGAAAAGCAACCGGCCACCGAACTGTGCCTGAACGATATCGGCGCCGCCGTGATCGAAACGCGCAAGCCGCTGTTCGTCGATCCCTACCGCCGCAACCGGGCCACCGGCGCGTTTATTCTGATCGATCCGCTCTCGAACGAAACCGTCGCCGCGGGCATGATCACCGGCCGCCCGGCTCACGAAGGCGGCCAGCCCACTATGTATTCCGCCGGTCGCGTCACTCCGTCCGAGCGCCACGCCCGCACCGGCCACCTGGCCGCCGCCGTCTGGGTGCCGCAGGGCGCGGAAGCCGCCATTCGGTTGGAGCGCTCGCTGTTCGATTCGGGCGCCATGGTGTTGATGCTCGATGCCGCGCGGGAAGGCGACCTGCTGCCGCGCCTGGCGGAGATCGCTCTGTCCGCCGGCCTGATCGTCCTCTGCGCCGCCCCCGCCGATAGCCCCGCACCGCCGGCGCAACTCCGCGAGATGGCCGGCCCGGATCGCTTCCTAGAGTTCTCGGGCGAGCCCCCCGCCCTGCTCGCCGAGCTAGAGCAACGCGGCATCCTCCGCCGCGATTGGCCGCGCTAGCTACCCCGTTGATGCCGCCCATCGCCGCGACGTCAATCCGAGCCGCGACCAAAGGAAGCGGTTCTTCCATGGAACCGAATTCACCCGTCATGGAAACCGAAAACGGGCAAGCTAAAGCATGCCCCACCGAAAACGCGCCCTTGGTGGGGCATGCTTTAGCTTGCCCGTCCGCGCACCCGCGTTTAGTGTATTTGCCCTACAATGGGGCCTATGCGAATCGCCCTGTTCGTGCTCTCGGCCCTCCTGCTGCGCGCGCAAGCGCCGGCCCCCGCTCAGCCCGCCCCTCCGCCGCCGAGCCGGCTCGATCAACTGGAAAAATTCATCAACGACTACGGCAACACCGCGCGCTATGCCGCCGACGATGCCAAGGTGCCGCCGCCGGCGGCGGGCGAGGACCGCGTCGTATTCATGGGCGATTCCATCACCGATATCTGGGGCCGTGGCCAGGGCGTTTTCTTCCCTGGCAAGCCGTACATCAATCGCGGCATCGGCGGCCAGGTCACGCCGCAAATGGTGCTGCGGTTCCACCAGGACGTGATCGCGCTCAAGCCCAAGGTGGTCGTCATCATGGCCGGCACTAACGACATTGGCGGCAACATCGGCCCCATGACGCTCGAGGCCACCGAAGAATATCTCCTCTCCATGATCGATATGGCGCGCGGCAATCGCATTCGCGTCGTGCTGGCCTCGCTGACGCCGGTTTCCGATTACATCAAGCCGCAGACGGCGCGGCGGTCGCCCGAAAAGATTCTGGCCTTGAACCGCTGGATCAAGGATTACGCCGCCAAGAACGATTGCGTCTATCTGGACTACTTCAGCGCCACGGTGGACGACACGGGCATGTTCCGCAAAGAGTTGACTTACGACGGCCTGCACCCGAACGCCGCCGGTTATGAAGTAATGACGCCACTGGCCGAAAGAGCCATCGCGCAGGCGCTGGCGAAATAGTCCGTCCGGGCCGCGACTCCAAACGGAGCCGCGACCGGAGGGAGCGGTTGCCGGCCGATACGAAACCCGGCCGAAGATCCGGAAAGGCGAGAAGAATATGAGCGACAATCCCAGACGCGATTTCGTACGCAACGCATTGGCGGTGGCCGGCATCGGCGCCGTCGCATCGCCCGCCGCGCCGGCGCCGCAACCGGTGCGCGCCGGCGAATCGCCGCTGCCCGCCTATGCGCGCGCCCAGCACTACCGCTCGCTCAAACAATCGAGCTACGACCGCACCGGCGGCAACCACGACTTCTGGGACATTCCCGCCGGCGGCGCCAAGGAAGTATTCCGCGCCGAGGGCGCCGGCATCGTCAGCCATATCTGGTTCACCATCGCCGCCAAAAGCGAGCATCATCTCAAGGAGCTGGTGCTGCGCGCCTATTGGGATGGCAACGCGAAGCCCAGCGTGGAAACCCCGATTGGCGATTTCTTCGGCTTGAACCTGGCCGATTACCGGATTTACGAATCGCGCTATCTGGCCTGCTCCCCCGGCAAATCGCTCAATTGCTATTTCGCCATGCCCTACCGCAACGGCGCGCGCATCACCGTCACTAACGAGGGCGCCCAGCCGGTGGGCGCGTTCTATTCGAACATCGATTACATGGAGGTGCCGTCGCTCCCCGCCGACGCGCTCTACTTCCACGCCCAGTACCGGCAGGCGGCGCCGTGTGTGCCCGTCAAGAGCGATGGGCACAACCTGCTCGGCGGCGCCAACTACGTCTTCGCCGAAACGCGCGGACGCGGCCACCTGATGGGCGTCACCCTGGGCGTGGTCGAGAACGCCGACGGCTGGTGGGGCGAAGGCGACGAGATGATCTTCGTCGACGACCAATCGAAGCCGCTCATCAATGGCACCGGCACCGAGGACTACTTCCTGGGGAGTTGGGATTTCATGGGACCTGACGGCGCGCAGCCGTTCGGCCACCAGATGTACGGCGCGCCGCTGATCGTGAATGCCGAGCATAAGGGCGGCCTTTACTGCTGCTACCGCTGGCACGGCGACAACCCCGTCACCTTCGAGCGTTATCTGAAGCACACAATCGAGCATGGCCATGCCAACGATCGCGGCGACGATTTCTACTCCGTCGCGTATTGGTATCAATCCGCACCCTACGTCGATTTCCCTGCCTTGCCTTCCGTGGCAAGCCGCATCCCGCGACCGCACGGCGCTTGAACCCGTGCCCGCGCGATAGCCCTTTATGGCTATCCGGTTTCCCGGTACCGCGGCGCTGCGCGACGTTATAATGCAAAGCGGGCCGGCCGCAGCGCCGGCCACCACGGGAAACCGCGCCGCCCGGTTTATCGAGCAAGGGGGGTATTGTGCGCTCCTGGACCCTGTTCCTGTCCGCCGCCGCGCTCGCCGCGCAGACGCAGCCGGCCGAGGTGACCACGCGCGACGAGACGCCGACGTTTCAATCGAGCGTGAGCATGGTGCGCGTTCCCGTGGTGATTCGGGACAAGCAGGGGCACGCCGTCGGCGGGCTGAAGAAAGAGGATTTTCAACTTGCCGACCACGGCAAGCCGCAGTACATCTCGCAGTTCTCGCTCGAGGGCGGCGCGGTAGCCAAGCCGGCGGCGAAGCCCGAGGCCCCGCTCGAGATGCCGGGCGATGCCGCTGCCAGCCCGAAACTGGTGGCGCCCACCCGCTTCGTGGCGTATGTTTTCGACGACTTCCATATCACGGTGGGAGACTTGGCCAGCACGCGCGTGGCCGCGCTGAAGCACATCGAAAAGGGAATTCCTCCGCAGGAGCGCATCGCCTTGCTCACGCTCTCCGGCAGAGTGGCGATCCAGTTCACCGACGACCCGGCGAAGTTCCGCGAGGCGCTGATGAAGATCGTGCCGGTGCCGCCACCGGCGCACTACCCTCCCGCCAGCTTCTACCTCGGGGAGCAGTACGCCCGGAGTTCCAGCCACCCGAGCAGTGTCACGGAGATTATGGCCGGCCCGCCCGACGCGCTGCAGGTGCAGACGCGGGTGACCTTGGACTGCCTCCACATGTGGGGCATAGGACAGGACGCGGGCGTGATCCTCGCACAGAGCACTCTCGGGGAGGTTGGCCGCGAAGGCGTCGCCCAAGCCACCAGCGCGCTCCACATCCTCGACGGCGCGGTGCGGCTGATGAGCTCCATGCCGGGCGACCGGATTATGGTCCTGGTTTCGCCCGGCATGTACGTGCCCGAAGCGATGCAGCGGCACGTCAACGAATCGATCGACCGTGCCACCCGCGCCGGGGTCATCGTCAATACGCTCGATGCGCGCGGCGTCTACGCCGTGGACCCGAGCGGCGGAATTTCCGGCTGCAATTCGGTGAGCTCTCAGACCGCACTGGTAGTGGCGAAGATGAACCAGGAGGAGGCCATGGCGCAGGGGGTATTTCTGCGCGAACTGGCCAACGACACGGGCGGCGCCCACGCCGCGCAGAACGACCTGGAGGCGGAATTCGACCGGCTGGCCCTGCCGCCCGAATACGTCTACTATCTCGGCTTCTATCCCAAGGAACTCAAACCGGACGGGAAATTCCACGAGATCAAGGTGACCCTGCCGAATGGCAAAGGGCTGACGGTGACGGCGCGCGAAGGCTATTGGGCGCCATCGCACGAAGAAGACGCGGCCGCTACCGCCACGCGGGAAATCGCCGAGGCGGTTTTCTCCAACGACGAACTGCACGATCTGCCGATCGACCTGCACACGCGGTTCTACAAGACCGGCGCCTGGGACGCGACCGCCACCGTCATCTCCCATATCGACATCCGGCAGCTTCCCCTGCGCAAACAGGACGACCGGAACCGCGACGACGTAATGGTCGTGTGCGCTCTGTTCGATCGCAACGGTAATTTCGTCAAGGGGAAACAGACGCTGGTGGAACTGCGGCTGAAGGACGGCAATTTGGAAAGCCGGCGGGCCGGCGGGGTTACGATCAATCAAGAATTCGACGTCAAGAGCGGCGGCTACCTGGTACGGGTGGTCGCGCGCGACGCGGAAGGCCGTCAAATGGCCGCCGTCAACGGAGTAGTGGAGATTCCATGAGACACACGCAGAGCAACCTGTCGCTGTACGCCGGCCGCGCGAAGTACGCGGTCCTGCTGTCGCTCCTGTGCGCGCCGCTCGGGGCGCAGACCGGCGAGGCCGGTACGAGCGAGTTGAAGATCACCTCGGAAACGCGCCTCGTCCTGGTGGACGCTGTCGTGACGGCCAAGAAGGACGAACCCGTCGGCGACCTGACGGCGAAGAGTTTCCACGTCTTCGAAGACGGCAAGGAGCAGCCGATCACGGCCTTCCAGGCTCACGCCGGAAACGCGACCGGGGAAATCGGCCGCCGACAGCGCATACTCCTGCTGTTCGATGGGCGTTCGAACGAGGATCCGGTATGGATCGAGCAGGCCGTCGAGAAGTTCGTCGCGGACAATGTTGGACCCAACCGGCCGATTGCGGTCGCGTATTACGACGGGGGGTGCATGACCATGGCCGCGCAATTCACCGTCGACGTCGGCCAGCTTCGTCGCGCACTGAGCGACTGGAGCCAGATCCGCCACTGTCCGCCCGTCGACGATCCGCAAGGCTTCCACCGGGCGGAACAGTACTCCGGATTGGCGAAGAACCTGGCCAAGCTGCCGGGCCACAAGGTGGTGGTGCTGTTCAGCGGCCGTGCCCTGCGGCAGGCGGTATCCGGCGATATCTCCGACAGCCCTTCCACCGTGCGGGCTGGTGGCGGAAGGGACGTCGACGTGGCGGATGGGCGGCAGGCCGTACCGGGGGTGCTGGGAGGTGGTGGTGGTGGCGCGCCGGCGCCTTCGTCACGGCCGGCAGAAAGCACCACGAGAGCGCTGACCGAGCCGACCGGAATGCAACTGGAGTTCCGCAAGGCGGATGTGTCGGTCTATACGGTGGAAGGGCAGGCCGGAGCCAGAGCCCCTTCCTGGGCGATCACGCTGGCCGATAAGACCGGAGGCCACAACTTGAGCCATGGCAACGATATTGGCGGCGCTCTCTCCTCGCTGGTGCGCGAGCACGATCAGGGCTACACGCTCGGCTTCGTGCCCGCGGATTCGCCCAAGGGTAGCTGCCATCCCCTGAAGATCACCATCGACCAGCCCAAGGTGAAGGTGCGCGGGCGCGATCTGTACTGTAACGTTCCAGAGACCAACCTGGCGGCGGCCGGACCCTCCGAGGCCACGCTCGATAGTCTGGCGAACGCGGCGCCCGTCGGCAACGTGAAGGCGGCGATGTCCTTACCGTTCTTCTATGAGCGCGGCGGCGTGCCGCGCGTCAACCTGGTGCTTGAGATTCCGGCGCCGGCCTTGGCGCTCAACGGAACCGCGGGCAATCTGTATGCCACGCTGGACCTGCTCGGCCTCGCCTACAGCGCCGATGGCACCGTGGCGGCGCGGTTCGCGGATACGGCGCGATACGACTTCGACAGCCGCCAGCAGTTCGACGAGTTCCTGCGCAAGCCGCTGCGTTACGAATACCAGATGAACGTGGCTCCGGGTAAGTACAAATTCAAGCTGGTCTTCCGCATGGCCAAGGACCACGTCGGTGTACTCGAAACGCCGCTGGTGGTCGATCCTTTCGACCCCGCGCATATCGCCATCAGCGCGATCGCCCTCGGCAGCGACCTCCAGCCGATCACGCCCGAGGCGGCGCAGGCGGCGATCGCGGCGGGAGAACGGCCACTGATCTTTGGCGGCAAGCGGTTCAGGGTAGCCGGCTCCGAGTTGATGCCGAGGGCCGGCGTCGGCCAAGCCTATTTCGAAATCTACCCGCCGCCAGCCGCCAAAGGCGCCGCGCCGAGGAAGTTGACCATGCGCCTGCGCCTGTTCGACGCGCCGGCCAACGAGCAGAAGGACGATTCGGGCGAGATCGACTTGAGCGCACTGGTCAGATCCGGTGGGCGGGCGATTCCGATGGGTATCGGATTGCCAGTCGCTGCGATTCCGGCCGGAACCTATCGGGCGGAGATTACGGTGAAAGACTCCGGCGGCGGCGAAGCCTCGCGCAGTGTGCAGTTCCGCGTCGAGTGAAGGCGCCGGCACGGGATTGCGCACGTGTCCGGCAACCGGACGATCACCCGGCGCGGCGCTTGAACCCGTGGCCGCGCGATAGCCCTTAATGGCTACCACGTTTCCTGCTGCCGCTGCGGCCCGCGACACTATAATGTGAAGCGAGTGGGCCAGCCGCAGCGCCGGCCACGCCGGGAGACCGCGCCGGCGGTTCTGTCGAGCAAGGAGGGTATCGTGCGCTCCTGGACCCTGTTCCTATTCGCCGCCGCGCTCGCCGCGCAGACGCAGCCGGCGGAGGTGACCACGCGCGACGAGACGCCGACGTTTCAATCGAGCGTGAGCCTGGTGCGGGTGCCGGTGGTGGTTCGGGATAAGCAGGGGCACGCCGTCGGCGGCCTGCGCAAGGAGGATTTTCAGCTCGCCGATCGCGGCAAGCCGCAGCACATTTCGCAGTTCTCCCTGGAGGGCGGCGCGGTGCCCAAGCCGGCCGCGCCGGCGCCGGCCCAGTTGGAAGTACCGGGCGAGCCCGCGACCACGGCTCCCAAGCTGGTGGTGCCCACGCGCTTCGTCGCCTATGTCTTCGACGACTACCATCTCAAGACGGGGGACTTCCTGTACGCTCGCGTGGCCGCTTTGAAGCACATCGAGCATGGGATTCCCCCGGAGGAGCGGATCGCGCTGCTCACGCTCTCCGGCAGAGTGCAGATCGAATTCACGGGCGATGTCGAGAAGTTCCGCTCGGCGCTGATGAAGGTCACGCCGGTGCCGCCAAGCTCGCGCGTCCCTCCCGCTAGTCTCTTCCTGGGCGAACAGTACGCTCGAAATCCCAGCGTCCTGACGACTGCCGCGGAGATCCTGGCCGGCGCCCACGACGCGATGTGGGTGGAGACCCTGCTGACCTTGGATTGCCTGAACCTGCGGGATCCGCGTATGCATATGGAGAATCAGGCTCCGCCGATCGCGCGGAGCGCACTCGAGGACGCTGCCAGGGAAGGCCTCGCCAGAGCCACCGGCTCCGTTCGCATCCTCAATTCGATGGTGGGTTTGCTGAGTTCCATGCCGGGCGATCGGGTCATGGTTCTGGTTTCGCCCGGCATGTACCTGTCCGACGAGTTGCAGGACAGATTCAACGAAGTCATCGAACACGCCATCCGCGCCGGCGTGGTGGTGAACGCCCTGGATGCGCGCGGCGTGCACACGGAAGACGCGTCCGGCGATCTGGTCGGCTGCGGTACGATACGCCCGGAGGCGCAAATGGCGATCGAGCAGTCCCACCGGGAGGAGAGCCTTGCCGATACGACTTTCCTGATTGGCCTGTCCGAATCGACCGGCGGCACCTATGCCGNNGGATCTCAAGCCGGACGGGAAGTTTCACGAGGTCAAGGTGAAGCTGGCCACGGCCAAGGGACTGACCTTGACGGCGCGTAAAGGCTACTGGGCGCCGTCGCACGAAGAAGACGCTGTGGCCACGGCCACGCGGGAAATCGGCGAAGCGGTGTTTTCCCGCGACGAGATTCACGACCTG
>PMKM01000254.1 GCA_003157745.1 Bryobacterales bacterium
TCTCTACGCAGGCTGTGTGGAAGTGGCTGGGTGAGTACAACGCGCTCGGCCCGCAGGGGCTGGAACGCCACGGGCGCGGCGGCCGGCGCTGGGGGTTCCTCACGCTGGATCGGGAGCGCGCCTTCCTCGCCGGGCAGTTGAGCCGGGCCGGATCCGGCGACCTGCTCACCGCCCAACAACTTCGCCCGGCGCTGTCGGAAGCCGCCGGGCGGGAAGTGTCTCTCGACTACGTCTACGCCTTGCCGCATCGCCATCGGTGGCGGAAGTTGGCTCCGCGTCCCCACCACGCCCAGCAAGATCCGGCGCTCGACGACCGCCTTTCCCTGGACTGTCCAAGCTGTCGCCCGATTACTCTATGTATGATGGCGAAACGGTATTAGCCAGGGCTACTCGTACCTGAGCGCTTCCACCGGGTCCAATCGCGCGGCTTTGTTGGCAGGCCAGATGCCGAAGAAGAGGCCGGTCGCGACCGAGACTACGACGCCGGTGATGGCGGCCCAGAGCGGGACGGTGGCGGGAATGGAGGGGAAGACCAGGCGGCTGATGAGCGAAATTATCCAGCCGAAGAGGATGCCGACGAGACCGCCAAGGCCGGTGAGCACGGTGGCTTCGAGCAGGAACTGGATCAGGATATCGGTGGTGCGCGCGCCGATGGCTTTGCGGACGCCGATCTCATGGGTGCGTTCGGTGACCGAGACGAGCANNGTTCATGACGCCGATGCCGCCCACTAACAAGCCGATGGAACTGAGCACGGCCATCACGATATAGGTGATCGCGGTGATCTGGCGAAAGTCGGCGACCATCTGCTCGGCGGTGGAGAGGGCGAAGTTATCGGGCTTGTTATAGGGCACGTGGCGATCGATGCGAAGCACGGTGCGCACTTCGTCGAGCGCTTCGGGCAGCCTGCCATCGTAGGCGGTGGCCACGATGGCCAATTCCTTCGCGTTCGGATACATTTTGCGCATCATGCCGTAGGGGACCAGCACGCGATTATCGGTGTCGCCGAAGAAGGACGCGGCCGGGTGCAGCATGGTGCCGACGATCAGGAACTCGTGGCCGTCCACCTGGATGGTCTTGCCAATGGGGTCGATGTGCGCGTAGAGGCCCTTTTCGATATCGGCGCCGATGACGGCCACGGGCATGCGGCGGCGGCCCTCTTCGTCGCTGAAGAAGCGGCCGAGATGCATGTCGGCTTGGCCGCCGCGCGCGTAAGCCTCTTCGACACCCATGAGATTGACGTCGTACATGTCGTTGCCCTTGAAGCGCACGTTGACGCTCTTATTGGGGAAGATCATGGGCGAGACGTCCTGAACGGCTTTGCAGCGCTCCTTGATATCCATGGCGCTTTCGTAGGTCAGATCCTTGCGGGTGCGCTCCTCGGGCGTGAGGTTGCCGACGCGCGGGCCGACGGGGAATTTGAAAACGATGATGGAATTGGGACCGAAGCTACTGAGCACGCCGGCGATGGAGGCATCGAATCCGGTGAGGATGCCGCTGACGCCGATGATAGTGCCGGTGCCGATGATGACGCCGAGCACGGTGAGAAACGCGCGCAATTTATGGCCCCAGATAGTATCGAGGGCCAACTTCAGACCGTTGAGAAAGGCGAGTTTGAACACGGCTAATGCTCCGCCCGCAGTGCTTCGATGGGGTCCAGCTTGGACGCCTTGAGCGCGGGATATATGCCGAAGAAGAGGCCGACCACCGAGGAGAGCCCGACGCCGATGGCGATCGACGATGGGGGCAGCGACATGGGGACGGAGGTGAAACTGCGCACGGCGACGGCCAGCAGCCAGGCGGTTCCCACGCCGACCAGGCCGCCCACGCCGGCGAGGACGGCCGATTCGACGAGGTATTGATTCAGGATGTCGCGCCGGCGCGCGCCGAGCGATTTGCGAATGCCGATTTCGCGCGTGCGTTCCGTCACCACCGCCAGCATGATGTTCATGATCACGATGCCGCCGACGACCATGAAGACGGAAACCACGCCCACGGCCATGGCCGAGATGGCCTTGGTGAGCCGCTCCCAGAGAGAGACGAAAGTCTCCGAGGCAAAAATGACGAAGTTGTCGTCGACGCCGGGGCCGAGATGGCGGTAAGAGCGCAGCAGGACGCGCGCTTCGTCCTGCGCCTGCCCCAGGCGTTCCTGGTCGATGGCCTTGGCCACCAGACGGATGCCCTGCCGCGCGCCATAGGTTTTGAAATAGCTCTCGATGGGGATCATCACGAAGTTGTCCTGCGACTGGCCGAAGACGCTGCCGAGCGCCTCGGCCACGCCTACCACCTGGTACGGGTCGCCTTCAATCGAGATGGTCTTGCCCACGGGATCCCGTCCCTCGAAGAAGCGGGTGAAGATGTCGTTGCCGATGAACGCCACGGGCATGTGGCGGCGCACTTCGTCGTAGGTGATGCCGCGGCCGATTCCCACCTGCACATGATTGATGGCGGGAATATTGTCGGTGATACCGTTGACAGTCACGCCCTCGACCGAGCTTCCCTTGTAGGCGACCCGCGCCTGGCGCTGCGTCATCATGCCAATGTCCTTGAGCAGCGTGGCCTTCTCACGGATGAAATCGTACTCGTCGGCGCGGATCTGCGGGTTGCGCTTATCCATGGCGAAGAACTTCTTGGGATCCCACTCGCCGAACCAGGCCATGCGGACGATGCGAAAGCCGTCGGAGCCCATGTTGGAGACCTTGTCGGCGATGTAGCGGTCCATGCCGTGAATCAGCGAGGTGACGGCGATGAGGGTGGTGGTGGCGAGGATGATTCCGAGCAGGGTCAAGAAGCTGCGCAGCTTGTTCTTACGCAAGGAATCGAGAGCGATGCGGGTGGCCTCCCAAAAGGAGGCGGTCCAAAGGTGTTTGCGCCGGGCCACATAGATAGGACGGGAACACACCCCCGATTGTTCCGGGGCAACGGCGAATTTATTTTGGGGGAGATTGCGAGGACTCGCGGAAGACGGTGGCGGCGGGTGCATCGAACCTGGGACGATCCAGGCAGGCGCCAACGACCGCTCCCTCACGGTCGCGGCTCCGACGAGCGGCTTCGAAAAGCACTGGAGGCGGGCCTGGCACGGCTCGCGTGAGGCATAATAGTCTGAGCGGATGAATGTTCCGAACGCGCTGACAATTCTGCGGATCTTCTTCGTACCGGTGCTGGTGGCGGTACTGGTGGCGGAAAACGTCGGCATACCGCTGGGTTCCTGGCATGTCACGCAGGAATGGCTGGCGTTGGCCATCTTCCTGTCGGCGGCGGCCACGGATTTACTCGACGGATACCTGGCGCGGCGCTGGAAACAGGTGACCACGATCGGCACGTTGCTCGATCCGATCGCGGACAAACTGCTGATATCGGCGGCGCTGATTTCGCTGGTGCAGGTGCGGGCGCTGCCGGGCTGGATGGCGATCCTGGTAATCGGCCGCGAATTCGCCGTCTCCGGGTTGCGCGCCATCGCGGCGGCGGAACGTTACACCATCAAGGCGAGCGACCTGGGAAAGACGAAGATGCTGTCGCAGGTGGTGGCGATATCGTTTCTGCTGGTGAGCGTACGGCATCCGGCGCTGCACCGGCCGGGCATCTGGATGATGTGGGGGGTGATCTTCTTCGCCATGCTCTCGGCGGTGAGCTACTTCGGTAAGTTCTGGCACAAGGTGGACGAGGGAGTAAAGCTGCGGCGCCGGCAGGAGCTGTTGCTGCTCGAAAGAAAACGGCAGCGGGAAGAGATGCGTCAGAGAGGGGCCAGGAGAGCGGGCGCTTTGGGCAGAGCGACCGGGGCGGGCGGGGCCGGCGGCACGATCTGGAAACCGCCCGAAGTCAACTGAACCGTGCGGACCTGACCTTTCGGGCCGGGCGGCGGAATGGGCTTGCCGTTGAGGAGAATCGTCAAACCTCCGGCATTGCCCAGCCTGAGGGTGATCTCGCTGTTGGCGGCCAGGGTGCGGATTTCGTTCGGCTGTAGTTCGCCCTGATAGATCGCGTGGCCGTCGCGCTCGACGCTCACCCAAACGGGCTCGGCCACCACCAACTCCACTTGCACGGCCGCGGAGCCGCCGGGTTCCGAATCGGGAACCAGCGGCTGCGGCACGCCGGGCTTGATTACGACGGGCTGGGCAGGGGCCGGCGCGGGCGCCATTGCCGGTGGGACGGCGGCAACTGCCGGGGCGGGGACGGGCTGAGGATGGACCGGCGCGGCAGGCTGTGGAGCCGGCGCGGCGACCTGCCGGGCAGCGACCGGCGGCGGCGTATGCCGTTCGGTGGCGGCGAGCTGGCGATTCCGCTGCCACCACGCGTACACTCCCGAGCAGACCAGCATCACGATCACCACCACCGCGAGCGACGGCAGGACATTGCGCGGCCGGCCGACGCTGAAGCTGCGCTCGCCCACGCGGTCGAGGACGGTTTCGGGGCGGGGACGCCGCAACTCGGCGAGGTTCGTCAACTCGGGCAAGTGCGCGGACCGCTCGAACTGGCCGGCGAGTTCTTCCGCGTCCAGACCCAGTACAGCGGCATACTGACGCACGAAACTCTTGGCGAAGACGCCGCCGGGCAGCTTGTCGGGTTCGTCGGCCTCGATCGCTTCCAACATGCGCGACGAGATCTTGAGCTCCGCGGCAATCTCGGCTAACTCCACCTTGCGCCGCAATCGCTCCCGGCGCAAGGTCTCACCGACCGACATCATAATGAGACACCTGGCACTGTCACTTCATGATACATCGCCATGAGTTAGTGCGCTCTCTCTTGCAAAAGTCGGGTTACGCGACTCTGGGGGAGTTAGTTGGGCGGACCGGCTGGCCACGCCACGCCGCGAGACCTACGCCGCCTACTTCTTCTGAGCCCGCAGCCAGTTATCCAGTACCGTGACTTCATCCGGCGAAATGCCGGGCGCGGCCTTTCTAACCATGACCAGGAACCAATCGACCTCCTGCGGCTGGGCCGGATGGCCTATGTTGCGTGTGGCGGCGCTGCCTTCGCCGGGCCGGATGGAATTGACGATCGTCTTTCCCGTTTCGTCGAGGAACGCGAAGAAGGGCAGTCCCGCGAACGCTCCTCCAACCTGCGTCATCGCCTCGCCGCCGCCGGGATTGTCCAGTGGTTTCTTGTCGCCCGTTTCCAGCACCGTCAGCCGGGCCACCACGAAGTACTTGTCGATGACGGCCTTGATTTCGGGTGCCTCGATGAATCGGTCGAGGTTCCTGCACCACACACACCAGGAAGCGTGAAAGATGAGGAAGACGCTCTTGTGCTGCGACGCGGCGGCCGATTGGGCGGATTCGACCACCGCCGAAGCCGGCGGCGGGGCCTCGGCGGCGAACAGAAGCGGACTGGCCAGGACAACGGCAGCCAGGCGAAGCGAGGCGCTGTGCAGCATGACACGATTATAAACGGCGGGTCGGGCGACTCGGCCGTCCTGCCTGCGGCGGTCCCGCGGCGGGAACGCGTCGAGGCCCGACCAGGGATACATCCCGGCAAAGGCGTACTCGAACAGCATCCTCTGCCAGGCGCTCCTCGCCGCCAGGTTGTTGGTGTCACTCGAAATCAAATGCACTCCTTCGATGCAGCAAGGAAATCGAACCTCCTGACCGCTTCATATAGACCCTTCCATTTTTGTGGACCGGGAATGGTATTGGCGAGCATGATGCTCAGCAGCGCCATCTTGGCGGTGCTGGGAAAGAGCATCCACTGGGAGCCATAGAGGGCCATCAGGCCCTTTACATACTTATCCAGCCGCTCCCTGAACAACCCGTTGACCGTGCCCGGTTGCGACCCATCTTCCGGGCCCTTCTGAATCACCAACTTCATCGATTTCGCCTGGTCCCACGCGCCCGTCTTGGCGCCGTTGAAAGTCCGGGCCATGTCGTAATCCGCCTTTATGTCGGCGGGCGTCGCGCGCCTGAGCGGAACGTCCGGCGTCTCGTGATTGGCGCTGAAAAAGAAGGGCAGAGCCTGAGCGGCGGCAAGGCCGGCGCCCGGTCCGTTGATGTCCAGGTTGTAGCCGATGGCGACGGAGACGAGATTCTCTAGGTCGACGTACAGCGTGACAAACTCTCCTTCCAACGCCACGCCAACGTCCTTGAAATACCTTCGATTGAACTCCGCGGACGGCGGGTGGAATTCGCCAAGCATCAGGCTGCTGGCCACGCCCTTCACCCGGTTGAAATTGCCGAGAGCCGACATGGCCCTCGTGGCGACGTTCTGCAACTCGTATTCCGTCAGTTTTGGGTAGACCTTCCGGAGATTCTCCAGATACCATCGGAGTTCCGCGGGCAGTCCCCGTCTGCTGCGTGCGATGTTCGATAAGGCCGGCGCCGCAAGTCGTGGCATCGGACTTTCTCCTCCGATTCAGTATCCGTTAAGCGCGGGGACGCGTCAACCTGCGTCGGAGGCCCGGTGTGTGAGGTGAACGCTGCGGGAAGCCGGCATTCGACCTCGCGTTTATGCGCTGTGCGAGGGTCAGAAATCGAATCATCCAAACCGCGCGGCGCGGCGCCTGCTAGCATGGTCGTTTGATCTCCGTCGTGGTGGTGAACTGGAACCGCAAGGAGTTGCTGCGCGCCTGTCTCGAGTCGCTGCGGCGGCAAAGCGAAGCGACGTTTGAAGTGATCGTGGTGGACAACGGGTCGGCGGACGGCTCGGCCGCCATGGCGGAAGAGGAATTCGGCGCTCGGGTGATTCGCAACCGGGAGAACCGGGGCTTCTGCGCCGCCAACAACCAGGGCATCGCGGCGGCGCAGGGCGCATTCGTCGCGCTGTTGAATAACGACGCCGAAGCGGGCGACGGATGGCTGGCGGCACTCGAGCGGGCATGCTCGGGCGCGCCCGATATCGGCATGGCGGCGAGCAAGGTGCTGGTTTGGGAAGATCCCAGCCGCATCGACAAGGCCGGCCACCTGATGTTCCCGGACGGACAGAATCGCGGACGCGGCAGCGGCGCGGCCGACCGCGGGCAGTTCGATCGGGAAGAGGAAGTGCTGTGGCCGGACGGTTGCGCGGCACTCTATCGCAAGGCGATGCTCGATGAGATTGGCGGTTTCGACGAAGACTTTTTCGCCTACGGCGACGATGCGGAGCTGGGTCTGCGAGCGCGGATCGCCGGGTGGAGATGCGTCTACACGCCGCGGGCGGTGGTGCGGCACCATCGCGGTTCCACGTTGGGAAAGGGCTCGGCGCGGCGGCTCGAATTGATCGAACGAAACCGGCTACTGCTGGCCCTGAAGCTGTTCCCGTGGAGCCTGCTGTTATTCAATCCGCTGTTCTTCGCGGCGCGGCTCGTGGCCGGGGCGCTGGCGGCGGGGCGCGGCGCGGGAGACACGGCGTACTTCCCGGGGTTGGCCGGCAAATGGCGTATGGCGCGGGCGCTCTCCGCTGGCGAGTTCCAGGCATTCCGCATGGCAGCACTGATGCTGCGCAAGCGCGCTCAAATGCGCGCCATTCGCCGTCTCACGCCGGGCGAAGTGCGGCGGCTGATCTGGAACAACCGGCTGCGGTTGAAGGACGCGACATGAGCGGGTGCCCGCTGTGCGGCTCCGCTAGCGCGGTCGAGCTGTTCCCGGTGGCCGACCGGCTGCATCGAGTCACCGCGCGCCGCTTCACGCTTCTGCGCTGCGGCCAGTGCGGCCTGATGCGCCTGGACCCGCTGCCAGTGCCCGCCGAATCGCGGCAGTATCATCCGGAAAATTACTGGTTCGCGCCGGACGCGACCACCGCCGGCCGGCTGGAAGAAGCTTACCGGCGGCTGGTGTTGCGCGACCACGCGAGGTTCGTGGAACGGGCGCTGGGCGATTCGGGCGGGGGCGGCCGGTTGCTCGACGTGGGTTGCGGCGGCGGGCTGCTGTTGGGAATGCTACGGGAACGCGGGCGCACGGTGGTGGGGCTGGATAATTCGCCGGCAGCGGCCGCCATCGCCTGGAGCCGGCAACGCGTGCCAGCGGTTTGCGGAGCGCTCGAAGACGCGCCGCTGCGCGCGGGCAGCTTTGCCGCGGTGAGCATGTTTCACGTGCTCGAACACGTCCACGATCCGCGCGCGTACGTCGCCGCGGCGCATCGCCTGCTCGAGCCGGGCGGGCGATTGATTGCGCAGACGCCGAATGCGGGCTGCTGGCAGTTTCGCTTGCTCGGCCACGCCTGGAGCGGCCTCGACGTGCCGCGTCACGTTTACGATTTTCGCGCGAGCGATCTGGAGCGGCTGGTCGAATCCTGCGGCTTCCGCGTGGTGCGCCGCAAGCATTTTTCGTGGCGGGACAATCCGGCGGCACTGGCCAGCAGCCTGGCGCCCGGGCTGGACCCGATGGGACGGCGCACGCGGCGTGTGGTGGAAAGCCGGGCGATGCGCATCGCCAAGGACCTGGCATACCTGGCGCTGGTGGCGGTCTCGGTGCCATTCGCGTTGGTGGAAGCCGCGTTCGGCGCCGGTGCGACGATCATGATCGAGGCGCACAAAAGATGAGGTATCAGGACATCGCGTACAAGCTGCCCGGCCCGCTGCGGCGGCACGTGCTGGTGGTGGAAGCGGAAATCGAAGACGCGGTGGCCACGCTAGGGCGCGGCCTCGAGCCGGGCGTTCGGGTGCTCGACGCGGGCGCGGGAGAGAACAAGTACAAGCACCACTTCGCGCGGCAGCGGTATTGCGGCGTGGACCTGGCGGTGGGCGATGCGAAGTGGGATTACAGCCGGCTGGACGCGCTGGCGGACCTGGGGGCGCTGCCGTTTCGCGATGGCACGTTCGGGGCGGCGTTGAACATCGTGACTCTCGAACACCTGGCGGAGCCTGCCCGCGCGCTGGCCGAAATCGCCCGCGTCCTCGCGCGCGGCGCGCCACTGGTGGTGGCTGCGCCGCAGGATTGGGAGACGCACCAGGCGCCACACGACTACTTCCGCTGCACGCGGTATGGTTTGCGGCGGCTGTTGGAGGAGGCCGGATTCGAAGTGATCGAGATGCGCGCGCACGGCGGATATTTCCGGCTGCTCGCGCGGCGGCTGCTCAACGGCTTACAATTCTTTACAGGGGGCATTCGCTGGCTGGGTTTTATTCCGGCGGCGATCCTGGTGGTGCCGCCCGCATTGATTCTGCCGTTTCTGGACGGCTTGGACCGCGACCGCAATTTTACGCTTGGGCACGTGTGCCTGGCGCGCAAGCGCTAGCGCGGGCGAATCGAAACGGAGAGGACAAGCTTGGACGGAGCCATCGTCATCGACAAACCGGAGGGCTGGACGTCGCACGACGTGGTGGGCAAGGCGCGCCGGATCATGGGTATCAAAAAGATCGGCCACCTGGGCACGCTCGACCCGATCGCGACCGGCGTGCTGCCGCTGGTGATCGGCCGCGCCACGCGGCTGGCGCAGTTCTACACGCGCAGCGACAAGGTTTACGAAGGCGTGATTCGCTTCGGCTGGTCGACGGTGAGTTACGATCGCGCGAGCGAGGCCACCAGCGAGAAGACGGAACCGGCGATCGATCCGGCCGCGCTCGAAGCGGCGCTCGATCAATTTCGCGGTGAGTTCATGCAGACGCCGCCGCCGGTTTCGGCCAAGAAGGTGGATGGCCGCCGCGCGTACGAACTGGCGCGAAAGTCGGTCGTGGTAGAACTGGCGCCGGCGCGGGTGGAGGTTTACGAATTGACGCTGCTCTCGCTTGAGGGCGCGCTGGCGCGGGTGCGGGCGCACTGTTCGGGCGGCACGTATCTGCGCTCGATCGCGCACGATGTGGGTCAACTGCTGGGCTGCGGCGCGCACCTCGAAGAACTTCGCCGGACCTCGAGCGGTGAATTCGAGATTGCGCAGGCGCGCACGATTCCGCAACTGGAGGCGCTTGCCGCCGACGAGCGGCTGATCGACGCGCTGGTTCCCGCGGCGCAAATGCTGCCCGGCATGGCCGCCGTTTTCGTCGACGATTTGACCGCCAGCCAGATCCGCAACGGGCGCAATTTTCCGGCGTCGCCGTTCCGCTCCGAGCCGGCGTCGCGCTATGTGAAGGCCGTTACGCGCGACGGCGTCCTGGTGGCCATCGGCGAAGCGGTGCTGCCGAACCTGTATCATCCGGCGGTGGTGCTGTAAGCGCTGCCCCGCAGGAGCTGCGAGTGCGAGCTCCTGGTCCTGGCGTCGCTGCCGCTCGGCGGTTTCGGAGCGACGCAGGCGGAATGCGAGAGGCGGTTCGACTATATTGGAGATACCACGATGAGCTATGCGGTCGAGTTTCTGCTGGCGGACACCGGACGTTGGGTTAACGGGTCGACACTGGCTGTAGATGGCTGTCGCCCGGCTCAGTAGCGAATCGGGAGTTAGTGGAGGTTACTATGCAAGCTGCGGTATCAGCCATCGAGTACTATCTTCCCACTAAGGCGATTTCCACGGCGGACCTTTCGGCGGAGTTTCCCGAATGGCCGGCGGAGAAGATCGACGAAAAGACGGGGATTCGGGAAAGGCATATCGCCGCTCCGGGGGAATGCGCTTCCGACATGGCGGTGGCCGCGGCGCATAAGTTGTTCGAATCCGGGAAATACCGGCCCGATCAGATCGACTATCTGCTGTTGTGCACGCAGAGTCCGGACTACTTTCTTCCCAGCACGGCGTGCCTGGTCCAGGATCGCCTGGGAATTCCAACACACACGGGCGCGATGGATTTCAACCTCGGCTGTTCCGGCTTTGTCTACGGGCTAGGACTAGCTCAGGGGCTGATCTCGTCCGGGCAGGCTGCGACGATCTTACTTATCACAGCCGAGACTTACAGTAAGTTTCTGAATCCGCGCGACCGCAGCGTGCGGACTATTTTCGGTGACGCGGCCGCCGCCACCGTCTTGTCTGCCGACCCGTCGCCGACTCCCCTGATTGGCCCTTTCGTCTATGGCACCGACGGCCGCGGCGGCCCGAACCTGATCGTTCCCGCGGGCGGGATGAGGCTGCAGCGGTCCAGTGAGACAGCCGTCGCGGTCCGGGACGACGGCGGCAACGTCCGCAGCCAGGACGATCTTTACATGAACGGAGCGGAGATCTTCAATTTCACCCTCGATGTGGTGCCGCAGACGGTGAAATCGCTGCTCGAGAAGGCCGGGTTGACGGCGGGCGACGTGGACCTGTTCGTGTTCCACCAGGCGAACCGGTTCATGCTGGATCATCTTCGAAAGCGCTTGCACATCGCTGCCGAGAAGTTTCCAGTGACGATGAGCCACTGCGGCAATACGGTGTCTTCCACGATCCCGATCGCGCTGCACCATGCGGCAGCGGAGGGAAAGCTCGGGCCGGGGGCGCTCGTGATGCTGGTCGGATTCGGCGTGGGCTATTCCTGGGGCGCCACGCTGCTGCGCTGGAGCGGCCTGCGCTGATCGACGCACTACTTGCGTGACGGAGTCCCGGTGTGCCATCGGCGAAGTGGTGCTGCCGAATCCGTATTATCAGAGGGTCGTGCTGAGAGCTGTGAAGTGGCGCCGAACTGGCTGGACGCCAGCAGGCAACTCCAGTATAGTGAAGGTACAACTTATGAGCAGAGAAGAATTTCTTTTACAGCTCGATGAGGTGCTAGAATTGCCGGCCGGGTCTCTGCACGGTCCCGAGAAGTTGGAAGAACTGGAGCAGTGGGATTCGAGCGCGGTGATCGGTTTTATCGCGTTGGCCGACGACCACAACGGCGTGTCAATATCGCCCCGGAAGATAGCCGACTGCGTCACGGTCGACGATCTCTTGCGTCTGGCGCAGGTGCCCGGCGCATCCGAGTAACATGGCCGCCAACCCAATGGACCTCGGTGGCGCGACGGTGCTGGTCACCGGCGCATCGAGCGGCATCGGGCGAGACACGGCGGTTCTGCTGAGTTCGCTGAACGCAAGGGTGGTCCTGAGCGGACGCGATCGGGACCGCCTGCAGGAGACATTCGTTCGCCTGGAAGGGGACGGGCACCGGGTGGAACCATTCGATTTCAACCGTCCCGAGGAAATCCACGATTGGCTGCGCGCGCTGGCGACGAACGTAGGCCAGTTCACCGGTCTGGTTCACGCCGCCGGTATCGAGCAGGTGTCGCCGATCAAATTCGTCAGGCTGAAAGACGCCGACGAAGTGCTGCGGGTCAACGTGGTGAGTTCCATCATGCTGGCCCGTGCGTTTACGCAGAAGGCGTGCTGCGCCGGACCGGGGAGCATGGTGCTGCTTTCGTCGGTCAGGGGGCTTGTCGGAGCGCCCTCGATGTCGTTGTACGGCGCGTCCAAGGCGGCCCTGATCGGTTTGGCGAAATCCCTGGCGATGGAGTTGGCGCCGCGCCGGATTCGCGTCAATTGCGTGGCGGCGGCATGCGTGGAAACGGAAATGCTGGCCCGATCCCGCGAACTGGCCCCCCAGAGCGAGTTTCAGGCGCTGGAGCGCGCGCACCCGTTGGGGTTCGGGGCGGCACGCGACGTTGCCAACGCCGTGGCTTTTCTCCTGGCGGACACGGGGCGATGGATCACTGGATCGACGCTGACCGTGGATGGTGGTTACTCCGCCCAGTAACATGCCGGAGGTTAGGGGAGGTTGTTATGCAAGCGGCAGTATCTGCCATCGAGTACTATCTTCCACCTAAGACGGTTTCTACGGCCGACCTTGCGGCTGAGTTTCCGGAATGGGCGGTGGATAAGATCGACGAGAAGATGGGCATCCGGGAAAGGCATGTTTCCGCCCCCGGAGAATGCGCGTCCGACCTGGCTGTGGCCGCAGCACGAAGGCTCTTTGATTCCGGCGCGTGCCGGCCCGATCAGATCGACTATGTCCTTTTATGCACGCAGAGTCCGGACCATTTTTTGCCGAGCACGGCGTGCCTGATCCAGGATCGCCTGGGGATTCCGTCAGGCGCCGGCGCGCTGGATTTTAACCTCGGATGTTCCGGCTATGTCTACGGATTGGGACTGGCGCAAGGGCTGATCTCTTCCGGTCAGGCGTCGACGGTTCTGCTGATTACCGCCGACACTCTTACTAAGTTCATCAACCCAGGGGACAAGAGCGTGCGCTCCGTTTTCGGAGATGCGGCCGCAGTCACGCTATTGTCGGCCGACGACTCAACGGCTCCACTGATCGGTCCATTCATCTATGGCACTAATGGCCGGGGGGCGCCAAACCTGATGGTTCCCGCGGGCGGAATGCGGCAACCTCGGAACGGTGAAACCGCGGTAACCGTGGAGGACGACGGCGGCAACGTGCGCAGCCGGAACGATCTTTTCATGGATGGGGCGGAGATTTTCACCTTCTCCCTCGATGTGGTTCCGCAAACCGTGAACTCGCTTCTCGCGAAAGCCGGATTGCAGGCGTCCGATGTGGACCTGTTCGTCTTCCACCAGGCGAACCGGTTCATGCTGGAGCATCTCAGGAAGCGCCTACGCATCCCCGCCGGGAAGCTCCAGCTCAGTATGAGCCATTGCGGCAACACGGTATCCTCTTCCATCCCGATAGCGCTCAAACATGCCGCGGCGGAAGGAAAGCTGCCGCCGGGGGCGCTGGTGATGCTGGTTGGTTTTGGCGTTGGCTACTCCTGGGGAGGTACACTGCTGCGTTGTTCCGGCCTGCGCTGATTGCTCCCGAAAGCGCTGCGCATGACGCCCGACGAGCGCGGTGAGACGGGCGGCTCAAGCCCGGCGGTGCGGCAGGAAAGCGGAGACGCCGGCCAGCCAGGCTTCGAAGTCGACATCGGTCACAACGGTGGAATCGAGCAGGCGGGGCAAGAGCAGCGGATCGCGCCAGCGGTCCGCGATGCCGCGTTCGCAGGTGGTTGCGGACACAACCTGCTCGGCTCTAAGCCAGGGCGGGAACTCGGTGCGGTATAGCCCGCTCGGGTAGCAGAAGTGGATTAACTGGGCAACGGTTCTGGCAGAGAGCCACTGCCGGTTGTCGCGAATTTCGCGGATGAATGCCTCTTCGTCGAGCGGCGACCGGTGACGGTGGGTATGCAACTGAACGTCGATCCCGGCGGCGGCGATTTCGGAGATTTGGCCGGCATTCATCAGTTGCAGCATACGCAGGCGGAGGATCTCGTCGTAATCCACGCCCAATTCGGCGGCAACACGCGCGGCAAGGGCGTCCTTTTGCGCGGGCGACAACCGCTGGCGGCGGCCAAAGTCGCGAAACGCATCCACGGCGCCACGGCGGACCTGCTCGCGAGAGAGGTCGAAAATCCCCGGGACGCCATAGGCGGCGCCGTCGAGCCGGCGGTCACGGCCGCACCAGAACAAGTAACTTAGCACCAGGTTGAAAAGCGGGAATGGATGGTCGCAGTAGTAAGTGGTCTGATAGACGGCGGCGGGAAAGCCGAACTCGCGCAGGATGGGGAATCCCAATCGATGGAAGTCGTGAAAACCGTCGTCGAACGTGATTGAGACAGCCTTGGGAGGGAGACTGCCTTCGCGGAGCGCGCGCAGGGCGGCATCGAGCGGCAACACGCGATAACGGAGCCGGGCGAGCGTCTCCATGCGCTTGCGGAAAAAGGCAGGCGTGATGTAGAGACCGTTCCATTCGTGCTCGTCCTTGAGCGAGATGCCGTGGTAACAGAGAATCAGCAGGCGTTGTTGCCGCCAGCGGCTGTGGGCGACGATACTGAACAGGCCAAGAGTACGGGCGGTTTCGAGAGCGCAGTTCTTGAGTAACCTCAACATTGTTTCAGATGTGGTTGTATCAAATGTTATGATTTCACATAAACGGACATGACGCCAACGATTGCGGGTTTCGTCAGCGGTGGAGGTCCGGCGTGACGCCTTTTGCGCCGCGTCTGGCCGGCGCAGCGGAAGCATGCAGGCTGAAGTTAGAAGAGGACGGATTCGCCGCAGTCCTCAGCCAACTGGGGCCGCTGGGACGACCGGAGAAGGCCTTTGAGTTGCTTTCGGGGCTTGGCCATATTTCGGAGAGCAGCGAGCGGTTGCGTCAGCTTTGTGCCGTAATTCCGTCGCCTGAGGGCGAGAACCTGGTGGAGCGGACGCTGCTCGTGCTGGCATCGCAGCACGCCATTCGGCTGGTACCAAGCCTGGCTGTGAGCGACAGCGTGAAGCGGCTGTTTGCCGATGAGTTCCAGTTCTTCGCAAATCCTCCCTCGGCCTGGGTCGTGCGTCTTCAGACCGACCACGTTCGGTATCACGAGATGGCACGCGTCGCGACGTTGCGCCGGTTCCCGGCCGGGCAGTGTCACTGGGAGGTGGCGGGGTTCCCGCGCTCCTGGGTAGCCGAGGCCCGGCATCCGTGGAAGGTGCTGGCATGGGTGGCCTTTTGGATGCGAGGGTTCAAGCCGGTCTTCGAACTGCATCTGAACGACCGTCGCGAGTGCCCTCTGATGCTGCTCGAAGAGGAGATGAACATTTCGATCTACCGTGCGGCCCGATCCATGGAAAAGCAGCCGGCGGTGCGAGGCTTGATGGGCGAGTCGTGGTTATACTGCGAGAGCACCGCACGGGTTACGCCACACCTGGCGTGGCTGCGCCAAATCGTTCAGGCCGGCGGCGCGTCGCTTTTCGAACTGGGCCCGGCCGCGCTGGATTCCGGTTTCATGAAGGGCAGCGGAGAGCGCCGTAGATCATACGAGCAAGGCGCGTACCGGCCGACCATAACCTGCTTTTTGTGGCCCCGGAAGGCGCTGATCGATTGGGCCGGTCAGCACCCGGAGTTTGACCTGTAAGCCGCCTTCATTAGCGCTGGCGGGCTAACGCCGCTACAGCGCCAGGCGTGTGGCTTGCCGGGCAAGGCGCGCTTGCAGGCGCAGCTCGCGGCGGCGCAATTCGGGGGAATCGGCGACGGCCAGCGCGGCGCGCGTCATCTCGAGCGCCATCGCGTGGTTGCGTTCGCGATGCTCGTAGTGTTTGGCCAGTTCCTCGAGCGCCTGCGCGCGATAGGGATTGGGCGCGGTCGAAAGCTCGGTCATGGCGGCGAGCGCGGCTTCGCCGTGGCCCAGGCGCTTTTCGAGCGCGGCCAAGTCCCAGAGGGTGCGGAACAGCAGGTGGTCGGGCAGGCCGGCGTCCACGGCGCGGCGAAACAGGCCGAGCGCTTCCTCGCGGCGGCCGGCCTGCTGCATCCAGCGCGCGAGGCCAATCCAATCCGCGCCGTGGCGCAGGGTCGCGGTCGAGGGCGAGCGGAAGGCGAACGGGACGATCGCCGTCAGGCAAGCGAGCGAGAGAATGTCGATGGCGTTGTGCTCGAGGATCGACGCCAGCTGGAAGGCTTGGCCGGTGCGCAGGTATTCGAAATAGCAGGACGGGATCATCGAACCGGGGATGTCGCCATCGCGCTCCACACCCAGAATCCGGTTTTCCAATTCCACCAGGCGGCAACTCTCCAGGCGCAACTTCCACAGGCGGCGCGCGCCGAACAACAGGTCGAGGTGTTGCATGCGGTCGAACGGATTGGGCGGCGCGCCCTGGCGGCGGCACATGCGGTAGCGGGTTTCGAGCAGCGGTTGATCGAAGGCCTTTCCGTTGTAGGTGACCAACACGTCGAACCGTGCGAGGTACTCCGCCAGGCGGACGAGCATGGAGGGTTCCTCGCCATAATCGCGCATGAAGAACTGGCGC
>PMKM01000089.1 GCA_003157745.1 Bryobacterales bacterium
CGCTTGCTTTTCCAGGCCACGAACCCGAGCGCGTATGCGACTCCCACCCAGCCCGTGTACTTCAGGGCGTAACCGAAGCCGGCCAGAATTCCGATCGCCGGCAGCAGGCGCGCCGAGCCTTCCTCCGCCCATCGCTCCAGCAGGCAGAACAGGATGAACGCAACCGCCGCCAGAGCGACATCATTATAAGCGCTCGAAGCGTCGACGCCCACCACGGGGCTCAGCCCCACCAGCGCCGCGCCGACGAGTCCCACCCAAGCCATGCCGTGGCGCGCGCCCCAGATCGCCATCTGCCGGACCAGCGCCACCAGAAACGCCAAGTGGACCAGCGCGGCGGCCGAATGGCGGCCAAACGCGAAGGCGAACAGGAAGAGCATTTCCATGCCCTGCGACAGGCTGGCGTACATACTCCAGGTGATTCGGTACAACCCGTGCTGGCGCAGGTATAGTGCGGTCAGGCCGAGGTGGTACGTGCTGCCGTCAGGACTAACTTCGGGGGCGATTGCCTTCAAGAAGTAGATGTAGAAGTACGCGATAAAAATAACAAACAACAGAAGATAATGAGGCGACACGAATAGGACTCCCGGACGCCTTCCGGCAGGCCGCCAGTTCCACGGCCTGCAAGCGCCGATCGCCGCCACGCCTAGCGCCGCGAAAGCGACCGGGTAGGCGAGGTGGCTGGCCGCCAGCAGCAATACCAAAAAGCTCAGCGCGCCGGCACCCACTGTGAAGCGAACCGGCCAATCGGCGCACGACTTGCCGAGCAGCAACTTCCCCAGCGCGGTGGCCGTCGCCACGGTGAACAGCCCGCCGAATAGGATCGTGGCAACTTGCATCGGCTACTCCACAAACCCGGCGCGGGAAAGGACGAACCCCAACCGCTCACCGTCCGGGCCGGCCGCGGTCTTGTCCGGCTCGAGCGCCAGCGTGTTCACGGCGTCCGCGCTCAGCCACTCCCACGGCGTCTCCTTGGTGTACTCCTGGCTGCCCGGCTTGTCGTAGCGGACGCGGTCAAAGACCTTGCCGTTGAGGCGGATGGTGAGTTCGACCGGGCCGGTCTCGGCGAATGTCTGGTCGGGAAAAGTCAGATCCATCAGAAAGTGGAGCCGGGGCACGCGGGGCACGTAGAACTGGAGCACAGGACGGGCGTGCGCCCAGCGCCACGACCCTTCGCTCTGGTCGCGAAAGCCGCCCACGATGTAGGACTTGGCGTTGGGGTCGCTCATGGTGACGAAGTACCCGAACGGCTGCGGCGACGGCAGGCTGAGCGACGAGCGCTGCTCGGGTGGCGGATACCACTGGAGCCGGTTTCCGCACCCGGCCGCCGCCAGCGCCAACACGATAGGAACGAATCGAAGCACGAAGGAAGATTGTAGCAGCGCGAGAGAAAAGCACGCTGCGCGAACGGCGCGCGCCGGTGCGGACGGCTGGTCCTGAACGGATCGCAATCCGGGGCGATTCGCGGGAAACGCCACGTGGAGATTCCGTTGGGAGAGTAGCGATCCAAACACTTCCGCGAGGGTGCACGATGTAAAAGTGGATCGCGCGTTTCAACCTTGGGCGCGCGCTCAAGCCCCGGAGGGGCGAAAGAAGGTAGCGCAAGCCATGGGAATCGACGGCGCTGAGCCTAGCCCCGGAACGGGGCGTAAGTCGTTTTCGGGCGAGCGAGTGATCTTCCGCCCCGTTCCGGGGCTGTTGCCGTACCTTGCGCTGACCCATGGCTTGCGCCATGGGCTACTTTCTTTCGCCCTTCGGGCTGAAGACGTTTTCGAGCGTAGCTATACGCTCGGATACTGGCGGGTTTCCTCGCGATCGGAGACTTCGCCACCTTCATGTCGCGCACCCCTGCCGCGGCTCGACATTTGGGCGTGCGGAATATCGTGTTATGGTGGTGGCTCAAGCGCAATACTGTTCACGTAGCTATTCCCGAAGAAGAAAAGCCGAGATGACTCTCGGCTCTGCAGGCTAGACAGCCTGCGCCACGATTTAAGTGAACGGCGTTGGGCTGAAGCGCGCCGATGACGTCCATCGCCAGATCCCTGCTGACTCCTGTGGTTGACGACTCCGCTCGGGGAGCGGTGCGCCCGATAGTCCTTCTTGCTGGCGCGCTGTTGATCGCGGCGGCGGGGATGCATGCACAGCAGCCGCTGTCGCTCGCCGATGCCGATCTGCGCGGCGCGACCATTTTTGAGCGCTCGGGCGCGACCGGAATGGTGCTGGTGGTGGTGCGCAATCGCGAAGTTATGATGAAGGGCTATGGGGAGGCGTCTCCCGGGAGTGGAGCCGCACCGAACGCGAACTCCCTGATTCGACTGTGCTCGATCTCGAAAGTCCTGGCGGGCGACCTGTTGGCGGAGTTGGCGAACGAGGGCAAGGTTGCGCTCACCGATCCTTTGCAGCGGTTTGCACCGCCGAATACGACTGTGCCAAAAGGCGCCGGCGGAACGCCGATCACGCTGCTGGAGCTGGCCACGCACACGGCCGGACTGCCCCGCGAGGTCGGACCCTATCCCGCGGACACGCCGCACTTCACTTTTCCGGATCGGGCGTTTCGCTGGACGTGGCTCCCGGAGCGGAGGCTGCTGGCCCGGCCGGGCACGGCCGCCTCATACTCCAACGTCGGCTTCGATTTGCTCGGGGACGCGCTCGCCTCCGCCGCGAACAAGCCCTATGCCCAGCTTCTCGAGGAACGCATTGTGCGGCCGCTCGGGCTGCACGATACTACGTTGACACCCAGCCCGGAGCAATGTACCCGCTTGCTGCTGGGAGCCGGCGATGAAGGGCCCTGCACCAACACAGAGGAATCCGGAGCCAGCGGCGGAGTGTATTCGACTGCCGCGGATATGGCCCGGGTGCTCGAATACCTGCTGCACGTTCCGGGAACTTCGACGCGGGTCGCGCCGGCGATGACGGTCTATTGGAAGCCATCGCAACTGAAGTCGCTACGCGGTCTGAGCCACGCGGGCGATCCGACCGGCATTGGGTTGGGATGGATACAACTGGGAAATCCCGACGGCCCATCCGTGCTGATGCAGAAGACCGGCGGAGGCGCTGGGTTTCTGACCTACGTCGCTCTGAGCGTGAAGCGCCAGACCGGCATCTTTGTGGCGGTCACCGATGGCAAGCGACGTCTGCGCGTAGACCTTTTCCACGAAGCCAACAATCTTCTGGCGGCAGTGGCCAATGTGCCGCCGCTTCCGCCCAGGGCACGCCCGGCTCGCGCAGCCAGGAAGAGGCGCTCTAGCGTTGCTCGACCGGTGAAACCGCCAGCGCAATAGGCGGACGGCCGTTCCGGAAGCCGGCGCAACCCGGCGCCAGCGGTAAACGGAATGGCACGAGACCGATCTTGCCTCGGCGTTCGTTCTGCCAGATTCCGGGACGCAAGCCGACAGGGCTAATTACTGGGCAAGCAGCGGCTCCTTTGGGTGGGCCAGGACGTAGACTGCGACCAGGGCGGCGGCGAAACCCGCCCCAGCTCCAATACCGAGCGCCCAGCGAGGGCCGAAGTGGTTGGCGACCCAACCGACGATGGGTGCGCCAATCGGTGTTCCTCCGAGTGCGATGGCAACCCGCAGGGCCATAACCCTGCCCCGCATCGCTGGTTCTGTCGAGAGCTGCATAGTGCTGTTGGTGCCGTTGCCGAAGGTCAGGGTAGCCGCGCCGATGATTATGAGTGTGGCCGCGAACCACCAGTATCCAGGCGCCATTGCGGCCAGGGTGCAGCCGATCCCGAAAACACCAGCTCCGCCCAAAAGAGACGGTAAGCCTGGTTTCTGGCGACCGGCGGCAAACAAGGCTCCTGAGAGTGTGCCAACGGCCATGATGGAGAAGAGCAGGCCGAAAGCGCGTGCATCGGAGTGGAAGACATTCACGGCCATGGTAGCGATGAAGATGGGGAAGTTCATGCCAAACGTGCCGATCAGAAACAACATGATCAGGATCGCCCTGAGGTCCGGTCTTCTCCACACGTAGCGCAGCCCTTCCAGGAATCCGGAAGTTGTGCGATGGGCTCTGGCGCTTGCGTGCAGTTCCGAGAGACGAAAGAAAGACATCGAGATCAGAACCGCCGCGAATGAGAGCCCGTTCAGAAGAAATGCCCATCCTAAGCCAACGCTTGCGATGAGCAAACCGGCGACGGCGGGACCAATCATCTGCGCGGCATTAAATGAGCTCGAGTTCAATGCCACGGCATTGGGGAGATCGGCATCGCCCACCATCTCCGCCACGAAGGTCTGTCTCACCGGAGCATCCAGCGCGGCGGCGGAACCGGACAGGAAGGCCAGTGCATACACGTGCCAGAGCTGGATGACTCCTGCAATGGTGAGAACTCCCAGGATGAGCGCCAGCACGCCCATGGTCGCCTGGGTGAGCATCAGGAGCTTGCGCTGATTGAGGCGGTCGGCAGCCGATCCTGTCCAGGGCAGGAACAGAAGTAGCGGGGCGAACTGCAGTCCCATGACAACACCCAGCGCTGATGCATCGTGATGGGTAAGTTGCGTCAGCACGAGCCAGTCCTGAGCGACGCGCTGCNNTGGAACTGGCCGAAGTGACGCGCCGACAACATGCTGATGAGCAGCGCGCCCAGGCCGAACGCCAGGATGTGGCCTGTCGCCCGCGGATCGAAAGCACCGACATGCGCCACGAGCAGATACCCGACCACCGCGTTGAAGAATCCCCAAACGACGTTAACCGTTGCCGAGGAGAGCCCTTGGCCGGGCGGTTTGGCGAAGGGACTTTGAAAGGGGCGTCCCATCGTGCCGGAGACGAAGTGAGGGATGGCGTTTGCCGCAAAAACGCCCCCAAGAAAGTACGACACAAGCCAAAGCCAGTTCATGATGCAGAGCTCCTTGTTTCCAGCAGCGAAATAATTTCCCGATTAGACCCTGTCTCGCCAAGACGAGGGAAGACGCTTCTGATGCTGTACTCGTGCGCCTCCGCGCGGATATCCGTCATCGCATCGAGTGCAAGGGTCACGTTGAACCCCAGTTCGTAGGCCTGGCGAGCGGTTGCCTCAACCCCGCCGGATGTCGCCACTCCGGTCACAACCACCTGGGTAACGCCTCGCGCCTTGAGCTGGCCTTCAAGATCCGTTGTTGCGAATGCGCCCGAGCTTCGCTTGGTGACGACGATATCGCTCGGTTGCCGATCCAACTGCGGCAGAAGTTCGGTCCATCCCTCGGAAAACGATGTGTTGCCGCGCGGACCCTGCTCCGTCCGGCCCGGCGGCCGTCCCGCCACATTGACCAGCACTACCGGGAGGTTCTTGGCACGGAAAACATCGATCAATGCTCGCGTCCGGTTGACGACCTCGCCAATGGGAGGAATGAAATTCCCGTTGACGATGCCTTTCTGCAGGTCAACGACAATCAACGCGGTGTTGGGGTCAAGAATGGTAAGCGGCATGGGGTTCTTCTCCTCGGATACAAAGTTGACATGGGTAAGCAGCAGGACGCGGTGGGTTCACTCCTCAACAAGCCGCGTAAGCAGTTCGAGTGCTCCCTGAAGCTTCTCCTGCTCCTGAGCGGAGAGCTTCTGCGAAATCGTCGTGGTGAGCCAGTCCTGTCTCGCGGCCCTGCCCTCCTGAAGCCGCTTCAGGCATTTGGGTGTGAGAGACATCAGAGTTTGCCGCCCGTCGCTCGGGTCGGATGCACCGCTGACCAGGTCGGCTTCCTGCAGCGACGCGACCACTGCGCTCATGGATTGTGGACGCATGCCTTCCGCTCTCGCCAGGCTTGAAACCGTAGCCGAACCATCCTTCTCGAGTCGCAGAAGAACGGAGATCTGTGACGGCGTCAGATCGCTGCGTCCCCCATGCTCGCGTAAACGCCGCTTGAGCTTACCGCCTACCGTACGGATCTCGGCAGCAAGCCTCGAGGCGAGCCCGGTCTCAACAGAAGACTTTCTATTGCTCACGAGATCAATCTATCATATTTACAGGTAAACTGTAAAGCTTAACTGCATACATGTGCAGCCGCCACGTTGGTGGAGATCTCACACGCATGGCCGGTCTGACACGCTAGTCCTTATAAACGCGCTTTGGTTCGCGAATCGCCGCGAGGCCGGGTCCAAGGGCTCAACCTGGTGAAGTCCCGTTTCCAAGCTGGTGGCATCGTTCGCGGTGAAACTGTGCCGCAGTTCCCAGATGCGGCCGAACGAGGCGATGTAGGTGTAAGTCGTGTGGGTTTGGACGGGTTGGATGGCGCGGGAATAGTTGGTGGGTATGGTGACGGGGGTGTTGAGCGGTGGGCTGCGACCGAAGCTGTACAGCGGGACGATTTGAGGCGTCATCGGCACTTATTCGCCCCGTCGCTATGTGCCGAACTCCTCCGCCACGACACGGGCTCCCATGCCGGCCAGGAACCGGGTCGTCACCGCGCCCGGCGTCAGCGAGCCGAAGAGGCAAGCCGGGCCAGTCGAGCGAAGCGCTCGGGAAGATTGTGGGAACGCCGGGCGCAGACGCGCGTATTCGCGCCCGGCGTTTGTTACGCGACGCCGGGCGCGACCGCCGATTCGCGGACTCTGCGCGCCTTGTTCACACTTGGACGGCGGCGGCGGAACGTGCAGTCTCTTCGTCCCGGTCGGCAATTCCTGCACCGGCGATATGTTCGGAAACGAACCAGACTTGCAGTTCATTCCTGCGGATAACGTCGCTCACCAACACATCGTTGGTCCCGTCGTCGCCGTTGGCGGCAGCGGCCCGGGCCGCCTCGTGGGCGTCCTCGACGATGATTTCGTGAGCCTGCAGCAAACGGAACACCTGCATAGTCACGTCCTCGCGACCACGCGGCGGGCGGGCGATGCGCGTGGTTTCGGCCACGTCGGGGGCCATGGCGATCGCCACGCCGCCGAGCGTTTGCACCCGTTCCGCCAACAGGTCGACCAGTTCCGCTTGCTCGCCATAATGCTTGTCGAAAAGCAGGTGGAGCTGGTAGAACGTGGGGCCGGAGACCTGCCAATGATGCTTCTTGTACATGTCGCGCAGGGTCATGGTATCGGCGAGAATCTGGTTGAGGCTGGCCACACTGGCCAGGCGAACTTTGTGATCGAGCGATATCGGCCGGTCGACCACTGTTCCGTATTCCTGGATTTCGGTGTCGTGCCCGGCGGGGTGCTTTAGATTCGACGAATTGGGTTTCATAGTTTATCCAATGCCCAAGCGAGCATGTGGGGGGCCGTTGGGGCCAGCTCCCGCGCGCGTCCGGATTGGCGCGTGACGTGCGGTAAGAACGGCATGAGTAAGCAAGACGATGAAGGGATCGAGACGTACACGGTCGCTTTAGTGCAACCACCGGGCGGCGGTACGGATTCGGCCGGCCAATCCGGGGACACCCAGGGATTGCCGGATGTGGCGGAGGCGGGCGGGGAGAGCGTCGAAGAGTTGGTCGAGGAAGGCCAGTTCTTCGAGGCCGACGCTATCGACGGCGTGGAAGACGCGGCGGACTCGGACGTCTCGGAAGTTCACACGCGGCAGGTTCCCGAGGACGATGTGCCGTCCGAGTATCTCAACCCGGATTGATACCCCCGGCCGCCGGCGCCGGGCCCTGGGGCGCTTGGCGTGAGCTAGTTGTGGCGACGTTGCTGCGTCACGATTAGGGGGGGCACTAAATGGGAAATCCAGTCAATCGTGCGATGGCCATGGACAACGCGGCCCGGGCCGCGTTGAATTCCTGTCTCGCAACTTCAATTGAGAAGCCGGCGGAATACGGCGGAATGATCTATGCGTTGAAGGGTCAGATCCTCGCGAAGCCGCCCATCACGCAGGGCAATCCGAACACGGTGGACGTCGGGAACCACGCGCCCAACTGCGGTTGCCCGCCCGGATCGACGCCGGTAGCGTATTATCACACTCACCCGATAGCTTCGCGAGCTGGCATGACCGGTGAATACAACACGGTTTCAGACGAGGATATGGACGTTGTCACGGACAACAAGCTGGAAGTGGGTTATGTTGGAACCCTCGATGGCAGCTTGATCAAGTTCGGCCCTAGCCTGTCGAAGCCGGTGGTTCTGCCGGGCAAACTGAAGAACACAAAAGGCTAACTGGAACGAGGCGCTTCAGCAGCCTGGTATCTCTCGCCATGCCCAGTGGGACAATGTGGTCCATTCGAAGCCCGAGGAGTGGCTCGTGCAGGGCAATGACTTTGAAGCACTTACCACTTGTTTCGCTTTCGCTCAGCCTAAATGGGTGGCGTGGTTCGCGGTTAAGTTGTGGCGCAGTTCCCCGACACGGCCTGGCGAGGGCGTGTGCGAACAGCGCTCCGCCGGGAAGGCGGCGAGGCCCGATGGAAACTGATCGCTGCGATCATTCCCGGCGGGTTGGAAGGCGCGGGAATGGTTGGCGGGCGTTGTGACCCGGTGTTGCGCGGCCGGGCTGGGCCGGAACCGCTCGATTTGATGACCCAGCACGTCATTGGCACCTCTTCGCCCTTTCGCTATGGACAATCAAGCGGCTTCCGCCGATCCTGTCGATAGGTGGAGTGCGCGCCGCGCGGGTTCTTTTGGGCCGGCGGGTCGGATCTTGCGTTTGCCGCAAACGCCAGCAGCTTCGTTCAAACGCCCCAAGTGACCCAGCCGGCCCGGAGACAAGAGGTTTTGATTCCGCCTCGGCCCAGGCTTACGATGGTTTACGGGAATGAACCACTTTGATCGGGGAGGTCGGATTGAGCAATGAGCAGAAGTCGTGGAGGCTTCTGTCATCGGTAGCCTTACTCTGCATCCTGTCGAGTTGCGGCGGCACCTGGGTCGATGATGGCGGCAACTTCAAGCGCGTTTTTGGTTTCAGCAAACCACCAGAAGTGAAGGTCCTTCACAGCTATTACTGGAAGTCCCCTCACTGGAGCGTCGAGTATCGCTATTTTATTTCTCTCCAGGCTTCCGCGAAGTTCGTGGATGGCTTGACTTCTTCGGAACTCATGACCGTAGTTGTACCTGATAGTGCAGTGTTGGATATTTGTGGGGGCGAACGGCCCAAGTGGTTCCTCCCGAAGTCGCTCGGCAACTACGACGTGTGGGTCCCCAGAGCGGCCGCGGGCTATCGCGTTTTTCGCGACAGAGCCGACGGCGCCCTGTTTCTCTGCGATCAGCGGTTGTGAATTCCAAGTGGGACGTGGCTGCCCGCCAAAGTCCGCATCGTAGCGTTAAAACAATCGCGTCGGTGGAGATCGTTTTGACCTGGAGTGTGATTTTTGCTGCGGCGCCGGAGGGGAGTCGGATTCCCTTCCGGGGCAGGAGCTTCTGGGAGTCATCACCTCCCATGGGCCCTTCCGAGAGTCCTACAGGTCATCCCGAAGATCAAGAGGGTCGGCGGAAGCGTTTAGCACGCCGGCCAGGGATGCGGTGCTGCCTTCTGAAAGGGTGCGAGGAGCACTTCCATCCGCGGCCGCGGCAGGCGCGCCAGCGCTATTGCGGCGAAGAATGCCGGAAAGCGGCGCGGAAATGGTCGCGCTGGAAGGCGCAGGAAAAATGCGGGCGACCAGGGCCTGCAAGCAGCAACGGAACGTTCAAAGCCGACGCTACCGGGAGCGCGTGAGAAGCCGGAGACCGGCAGAGCCAGGGGCACTTCAGGAGGCCGCGAGGGTCATCACTGCAGAACATTTTTTCGCCCCTTCGCTATGGACAATCAAACAGCTTCCGCCGATCCTGTCGATAGGTGGAGTGCGCTCCGCGCGGCTATTTTTGGGGGCGGCAGGTTAGATCTTGCGTTTGCCGCAAACGCAAGCAGCTTCGTTCGAACGCCCCAATCGAAGGTTCCCCGGCCCCGCTTCCTCGCCTGGGGCCTGTCCGCGACGGACCGCGACGGACCTGCTGGCGAGGCTCCGGGATTGTGATAAGCTTTCCTCAAATGGGTGCCCGGCTGCGCACGCACGTCTCCGGCTCTTAGTCTGAATCACGAGAGTTGGTTCGTGAGGCCGCGGCCAAGTGGATAAGTTCCTCGGTGCGAGCGCCATCTTGGCGGCGGCGATTGCGCGGGTCGGGCTCGGAAATAGGAGGGTAACGTGGCAGGCAGCAAGACCTTCATCTTTACGGGCAACGAACAGTACTTCGTCGTGCCCTGCGGCGTAAACAAACTAACCGTGGCCGTGATCGGCGGTGCCGGCGGCGCGGGCGCGGGTCCAGGTGGCGCCGGCGGTTTCGGCGCGCGGGCGACGGCGCAGATCAAGGCGACAGAAGGACACCTCTTCTTCGTCGAGGTCGGCGGTAACGGTGCTCCCGGCCAGAACGGCGCCCACATTGCCGCCGGCGGACCGGGTGGTGGCGGATCGGGCGGCGGCAGTGGAGGCGGCACATGCCCCGGCGGTGGCGGACATGGGGGCGGGGGTGGCGGAGGAGCCTCCGACATCCGCACAATCTCGATCCATGAAAACGGGACTCTCGCGTCTCGCCTCGTCACCGCTGCGGGCGGCGGTGGCGGTGGCGGTCAGAGCGCCGACTTCAAGGGGGGCGGCAAAGGCGGCGCCGCGGGCAGTCCGGGAGCGCCGGGCGGCGCGGGCATCGCTCCGGGAGCGGGCGGCGGCGCAGCGACGGCCTCGTCCGGCGGCGGACCGAACGGCGGGCCTAACAGTGGCGGCGCAGGCCTCGGTGCCGCCCCGCTCGTCTGTGGCGGCGGCGGGGGCGGCGGCGGTGGTGGCGTCTTCGGTGGCGGTGGCGGGCTCGACGGCAGCGGTGGCGACGGTGCCGGCGGGGGTGGCGGTGGCGGGTCCTCGGCATTCAGCGCCTCCGTCAGCGAAACCAAACTCGAGGTCGATACCACTCGCGTGCCGTCGGTCACCTTCACTTGGCACTGACCGACGCCGAATGGGCGGTGCGGTCGCGCCGCCCTCGAAACTCCGTGGCCCACGGGAACCGGCGCGGTCCGCTCACGAGTCATCTTCAAAGCGGCTTTGGCTTCCAGCACCAGGGCGACCAGCGTGTCGTGGCGCCGCATGATCTCCAAATCGTGCAAATGCGGGTGCTCGTTTGCCGGCCTTTTACGCACGCTTGCCCAAGTCTCACAGCCGGAGTGCGGTGCATCGTCAACTGGTGATCAGCTAGACGCGGGCCCCGGTGGCCTTTGCAGAGTTTCCGTTCGCGGGTGTGGAGGACGGCGTTCATGGCTTGGGCCACAGCTATATAGGTGGCATCGTTCGCGGTGAAGCCGTGCCGCAGTTCCCAGATGCGGCCGAGCAAGGGGAGATGGGTGTAAGTCCTGTGGGAGCGGACAGGTTGGAGGGCCCAGGAATGGTTGGTGGGTGTGGTGACCGGGCATTGCGGGGTGGGCTGTGCCCGGAACTGCTCGACTGGATGATCCAGTGCGTCATTGGCACCTCTTCGCCCCTTCGCTATGGACAATCAAACGGCTTCCGCCGATCCTGTCGATAGGGGGAGTGCGCGCCGCGCGGGTTCTTTGGGGTGGCGGGTCGGTTTCCGAGCCGGCTGCAGATCGCCAGGGCGCGCCAGCGGATACTGTGGATGGCGCATCACGGGAGGAATCCTGACGTGGCCGGAAAAACCCCGTCTGTCGTTATCGGGTGTTGCGCGGTGGGCTGCTGTCGAGGCCGGGTTTGTTCAACGGGATGCCTTCGTGCGTTATCGGCACTTCTTCGCCCCTTCGCTATGGACAATCAAACGGTATCCGCCGATCCTGTCGATAGGGGGAGTGCGCGCCGCGGGGCTTTTTTGGGGCGCGGCGGGCGGGCCAGTTTCCGAGCCGGCAGCAAACCGCCAGGCGCGCCAGCGGATGCTGTGGATGGCGCGTCGCTGGTGTGCTCCTGGCGCGGCCCAAACGCTCTCCGCCATCACGTTGGCGATTGGTCCCAGGCGGGCGCTAATCCCCTGCGGCAGCGAGAGGGAAAGCGGCCTGGCTGAGGAAATCGGAGGAGCGGCTAACTTTAGCCTGAAGTCCATTACCCTAAACCCGGCACTTCCCCATGCGGAGGGGATGCCAACTCCGTAGCCGACAACGGTATGCGAGCCAAGGGTCTTCAACCAGAATGGTGAACTACGCAGCGGTTGGATCCGAGGCGAACGAAGGGCAAACCTAAGTCGGCACGAGTTCAACTGCCGAGTTCAACTACCGGATCTGGGATTACTGCCTGTGCTAACATCCCACTTAGTTCCAGGAGGACTGCCGTGCGACTGCCGCGTTATTTACTTCCGATCCTGGCTGCCGCTGGCTATGCGCTGGGCCAGACTTACACGATTAGCACACTTGCCGGAGGCGGCCTGCCAGTGAATCTGCCTGGCACTTTGGCGAGTTTGGGCCTCGTCGAAGGGGTCGCGGCAGACTCGCACGGGAATGTCTTCATCGCGGCGACCAACTACAACATCGTGCTGCGGCTGGATACCGCGTCGGGTATGTTGACCCTGGTTGCGGGAAACGGAACCAGCGGATTCAGCGGCGACAATGGACCGGCTACCAGCGCTCAATTGTCGGCCCCCTGCGAAATCGCCTTGGACGCCGCTGGCAACCTATACATCCCGGATCCCGGTAATAACCGCATTCGCAAAGTCTCGAACGGAGTGATTACCACGGTGGCTGGGAACGGGACTAAAGGCTACGGCGGCGACAGCGGCCCAGCCACCAATGCCGAGTTGAGTAGCCCCGGCGCCGTGGCCGTGGACGCCGCTGGCAACCTATACATCGCGGACGCGGGCAACCAGGTGATTCGCAAAGTTTCGAACGGAGTCATCACGACGGTGGCGGGCGGCGGGACCGGTTGTACACAACAAACGGACTCGTGGGGCGATGGATGCCCGGCCACCAGCGCTCCGTTGATCCAACCGGCGGGCATGGCCGTCGATACGGCAGGCGGCGTCTACATCGCCGACGCCAGCAACCGCGTCGTTCGCAAGGTCTCTGGCGGAATCATCGGGACTGTGGCGGGCGTGACCGGGAACGTCGTCTGCGAAATCGTCACAGACCTGGCGAATAAGGGGTGTCCGGCCACCCTCGCTGAACTGTACGGCCCGCAGTCGGTCGCGCTCGACGCCGCCGGCAACCTTTACATCGCGGATGGTTCCAGCATCCGTGCGGTTTCGGCCGCTACTGGCGTGATCACTACCGCGGCAGGCACCGGGACTCCCGGTTTCGGCGGCGACAGCGGCCCGGCAACCAGCGCCCAATTGTGGAACGCCGACAGCATCGCTCTGGACGCCGCCGGCAACCTATACATCGGAGATTGCTGGAACATGCGCGCGCGCAAAGTCTCGGGTGGGATCATCACCACCATCGCCGGCAATGGAAGCGGGCTTGGCGGCGATGGCGGCCCGGCCATTGGCGCACAGTTGGACGAACCGGCCGGTATTGCCGTTGACTCCGCGGGCGACGTGTTTGTCGGGGACTTGATCGACTCCCGCATTCGCAAAGTTTCTAGTGGGGTGATCGCTGCCGCGGCGATTGTGGGCGGCCCATGGGGCATTGCCGTCGACGCCGCCGGCGATCTTTTCGCCACCGAGTCAAATGCCGTCGTCGAACTCGCCGGCGGCGTAGGAACGACCGTGGCGGGAGGCGGCGTGGGTGCCTCTCTTGGAGACGGAGGGCCCGCCACCGAGGCCCGGCTGTACCTTCCCTACGGCGTCGCGTTGGACTCCGCCGGCGACCTCTACATCGCGGACACTTTCAATAACCGGATTCGCAAGGTCACGAACGGAATCATCTCGACGGTGGCAGGATGCAGCCTGAGTGGCAGTTGCGAATGGGGGGATGGTGTGCCAGCCAGCAGCGCTTACGTAAACAGCCCCATGGGGGTCACGGTAGATTCGTCGGGCCGCCTGTACTTTTCCGATACGAACAACAATCGTGTGCGGATGGTATCTAACGGGATCGTCACCACGGTGGCAGGGAGCGGTTACCTCAGCGGTTACCTCCCAGGGTTCGGCGGCGATGGCGGCCCGGCTACCAGCGCCCAGTTGAACTTTCCTTGGGGACTGGCGGCGGACTCGCTGGGCAACCTCTATATCGCGGACGAATGCAACGGCCTAATTCGCAAAGTTTCCGGCGGCGTAATCACGACTATCGCGGGCGGAGGAACCGCGTATGGCGAAAACATCCCGGCCACCAGCGCGCAGATCGGTTACCCGGCTGGAATCGCCGTGGACTCGGCTGGCAATGTATACATCACGGACAGCGGCGCCAATCGCGTTCACGTGCTGACGCCTTCCGGCACGCCCTGCGCGTTTACCCTCGACCAGCTTTCGTTTGCGGACGTGGCGAGCGCAGGCAGCGGTCTTGTGGTCAACGTGCAAACGGCCTCCGGTTGCGCGTGGGCGGTGCAGAGCCTGCCAGACTGGATCGCGTTCTCCGGTAACCCGCTTGACTCGGGGCCTGGTTCCGTCACACTGGTGGTGGCCCCGAACGTGGGCGCGGCGCGATCCGGCACGGTTTCGATAGCCGGCATTACGGTGCCGGTCTCGCAAGCGATAGCGCCTTTATCGATCGCGGTGGGCGGCGTGGTGAACGATGCCAGTTACACGGCTCCGGTAGCGCCCGGCCGCATCGCCGCGGCATTCGGGGATTTCACGCTGGAGACGCCGGTCATCGACGCTACGTGGCCAACCGGCATCTCAGACCTCTCGCTCGATTTCAGCACGCTCAGGTCCAGCACCGGCACACTGGCGCCGCTGTTCTTCGTCTCGGGCGGACAGGTGAATCTCCAGGTTCCCTGGGAATTGGCCGGACAATCGACGACTACGCTGACTGCCAGCTTGAATGGAAAGAACGGTGACGACCAGATAGTGAGTCTCGCGCCATATGCACCGGCGATCTTCAGCATGAACTCGCAGGGCACCGGGCAGGGGGCGATCCTCGATGCGATCTCCTGTGCTCTGGTCGATTCGACTCATCCAGCGACCGCGGGCGGCACTTACCTTTCGATTTACTGTACCGGCCTGGGCGCGGTCACCAGCCAGCCCGCGACGGGTGCGCCGGCTTCCGGCAATCCTCTCTCCTGGACCAAGACCGTTCCGACCGTGACGATCGGTGGAGTGACCGCAACCGGCGTGCCGTTCTACGGCCTGGCACCGGGCTTTGTCGGCCTGTATCAGGTGAACGCGCTGGTGCCTGCCGCATCGGCGAAGGGAACGAGCGTGCCGGTGACGATTTCAATCGGCGGCGCGACGTCGAATCCCGTGACCATCGCGGTTCAATAGCGCACGCGGCTCAGCCGGCGGTCCGAACACGAGAGAAGCAGCCCGGTAATGGCGAGAGTGAGAATTCCGTCTCTGCGCCATCTCTATATAATGGACGACAGGCAATTCTGCGGACGAAAAGGGGACGGCCATGAAGATTGCATCTACCGCGATGGGGGGCCTCCAAGAGATCCATGAACGAAAAGGGGCCCGGTTCGTTCCCGCCCTTCATGGGGGTGCGGCGACACGAGCGCGTCTATGCGGATTGCTGTTGGTGGCGGTTGGGTCGACCCTGTTCGCCCAGGCCTCCACTGGAGGACCCGCAATAACCGGCGTCTCGAACAGCGCCAGCGGCGCGCCCGCCATCGAAAGCGGTTCGTGGGTTTCGATCTATGGCACCGGCCTGTCCGCAACCACGCGGTCCTGGCAGGCGTCCGACTTTTCCGGAAATAACCTGCCGACCACGCTCGATGGCGTGAGCGTCCAGATCGACGGGAAGAAGGCTGCGATCTCCTACATCAGCCCCGGACAACTCAACGTTCAGGCGCCGGCGGACGCCGCTGCCGGGACGGTGCAGGTGCAGGTTACCAACTCTGCCGGCACCGCTACCGGCACGGCAACTCTTCAAAATTACTCGCCGGCGTTCTTCACTTTTCAGGGGAAATATGCCGCTGCCCGGCATGGTACCGATAGCGTCTATGTCGCGCCCGCCGCCTATTTAGGGAGCGCCGTCACGTCGCAACCAGCCCAGCCCGGCGAAACGCTGGAAATCTACTCGACTGGCCTCGGCCCCACGACGCCCGCCGTGCCGGCCGGCCAACTGGTCGCCGGCCCCGCGCCCCTGTCGGACCTCACCCAACTGCACGTGACGATCGGCGGCGTGGCGGCAATCGTGCAATACGCAGGCATCACGCTCCCCGGGTTATACCAGATCAACGTGGTCGTCCCGCCACTGGCGAACGGCGATCAGCCGATTGTGGCAACTATCGGCGGCGTGAGTTCCCAGACAGGCGTTTTCATTCCGATCGTGAACTGGGTGGGCTCGCCCGCCACGGTGACGCTCACGCCCGCCGGCGGCACCATCCGTTGCGGCGCCACGCTGTCTCTCGCCGCCAAGGTGGCCAACACCACCAATCAAGCGGTAGTCTGGCTGGTCAACGGACAACCGGGAGGCAGTCCCACCGCCGGGGCGGTCTCAACCACTGGCGTCTACACCGCCCCCGCCCTCTTGCCGAGTCCCGCCGCGGTAACCGTCACCGCCGTCAGCCAGGCCGACCCCGTCGCCTTGGCCAGCGTGACCGTGAACCTTCAGAACCCTCTGCCGGTTGTCGCATCCGTGACTCCCAACCCGGTGAATCCCGGCAACCCGACCATCACGGTTACCGGAACCGGGTTTGCGAATGGCGCCACCGTCTATTTCGCCGGCGCCGCGCTGCCCACCGTTTTCGTATCCGGCACCACGCTCACGGCCACTGGCACGGTGGCGATGCCGGTCGGGCGTCTGGCCGCGGTCAAAGTCACCAACCCGAACCCCGGCTCCGCCACCTCTAAGCCAATCGCCGTTCCCGTCCGCCCGGCGGTTGAGAACGTGCCGTATTCGGCCGCCGTCCGCTTTCTCGAGATGACCACCTGGGGACCGACCCCGCAAAGCGTTGTCGATCTCCAGACGATGGGGGTGAACGCCTGGCTCGCCGCGCAGTTCGCCACGCCCGCCAGCGCCTGGCCCGATCCGGACAACATTACCGAAGGCGTGGCGCGCCTGCAGACCGCCTTCTTCAACGTCGCCATCAACGGCAGCGATCAACTGCGCCAGCGCGCCTCGTTCGCACTGGCGCAGATTCTGGTGGCCTCCGCCGTCAAAGACAACCTGTTCGAGCAGATGGTCGAGTATCAGCGGCTCATGGGCGACCACGCCTTCGGCACCTACCAGGACCTGGTGACCGCCACGACGCTCGATCCCTCCATGGGCTACTTCCTCGACATGGTGAACAACGTCAAGGCCAACGCCGCCACCGGCACCGCGGCCAACGAGAACTACGCTCGCGAGTTGATGCAACTCTTCTCGCTGGGCCTGGTGCAGTTGGATTCGAGCGGCGTTCCCATCACGGTCAGCGGCGTTGCGGCCCCCGAATACGGCGAGTCCGACGTCGCCGAAATGGCCAGGGCGATGACCGGGTGGACCTACGGCGAGACGCCCGGCTTCGCTTCGATTTGGCCCAACATGCCCTACTATTTCGCGCCGATGGTGGCGTTCGAGAGTTATCACGATACCACTCAGAAGACCATCAACCTGCCCACGCCGTGCGTCATCCCCGCCGGCGGAACGGCGGAGAGCGACCTCAGCGCGGCCATCGCTTGTATCTGCCAGCAGTCCAACGTGGCGCCGTTCATGTCCTACCGGTTGATCCAGCGCTTCGTGCTCAGCGATCCATCGCCAGCTTATGTGGGCCGCGTGGCCAGCGCATTTGAGTCTTCGCAGGGCAACCTGCAAACGGTGATTACCGCCCTGCTCACCGATACCGAAGCCCAGAGCGAAGGCACCGGCAAACTGGCGGAGCCGATCCTCTATGCAACCGGCCTGCTGCGCGCGCTCAATGCCACAGTCACCTCGAGCGCTTCGCTGACCAACCAGGCCACGCTCATGGGCCAGACCCCGCTCACGCCCGGCAGCGTGTTCAGCTACTTCTCGCCCTTCTATCGCGTCCACGTTCCCGGCGCCGCGACCGCGCCGGTGGCGCCAGAATTCCAGGCACTGAACGCCGCCACCGCCCTCGCGCGCGCCAACTTCGCATACGCCGTGGCCGGTAATGGCATTTCCAGCAACATCACCGTGAATCTGGCCAATCTGCAGGACCTCGCGAGCAATCCTCCCGACCTGGTCGAGGCGCTCAACCAGGCGCTGTACCGGGGCGAAATGGGTGCCGATGTGCGCGCCCTTCTCACCACCGCCGCCAGCGCATCCACCAGCATGGCGTCCCGCGTGCGCAGCGCCCTCTATGCCGCGGCGGCCGCCCCGCAATACCAAATCGAACGGTAACCGGAGAATAACAGCCATGACCTTCCATCAGCTTCGATCGCGTCGCGACTTTCTTCGCCTCGGCTGCCGCACGATTTCCACTGTCGGCGCGGCCGCTGCCTTCGGACAGGCCGGCCTGATGACTGCCCGCGCGCAATCCTCCGGCAATTACCAGGCGCTCGTGTGCGTCTTCCTGTTTGGCGGCAACGACGCCAACAACATGCTGGTCCCCGACGACTCCGCCGCCTACGCCAACTACCAGAAGATCCGCCAGAACCTGGCCCTTCCGCAGAGTTCGCTGCTGGCCATTCACGATCCGGCCACCAGCGCCGCCTATGGTCTGCACCCCAGTTTCGCGCCCATCGCCGCGCTGTACAATTCCTCCAAGCGCCTGGCGCTGCTGCCCAACGTGGGGACGCTCGTGCAAGCGGTGCCGCGCGGTTCGAATGGCATGCCGGAGCTTGCTTCCGCGCCGCTGCCCGTGAACCTTTATTCGCATTCCGACCAGCAGAACGAGTGGCAGAACGCCGTTCCGCAGGGCGGCGCCACCACCGGCTGGTCGGGCCGCCTGGCCGACAAGCTGGCCGGGGCTTCGGGCAGCCTGGTGCCCCCCTGCATCAGCATCTCCGGCAACGCGCTGCAGTTGATCGGTGAGGCCACCCAGCCCTCCACCGTGAACACCAGCAATTTCGGACTCACTGCCCCTGCCACCGACCCCGGTTCCACCGCCCTGCAGAACATGCTCAGCCTTTCGAGCGGCGTGACCCTCATTCAAGCGGCGCAGAATTCGCTCAAGGATTCGATCGCCGTGGCGCAGGCCGTGAATGCCGCCGTGGCCGGCAGCGCCAGCCTGGGAGTCACGTTTGCAGCCACCGATATTGGCTCGCAATTGGCCCAGGTGGCCAAGCTCATCCAGGTGCGCACCGCGCTCGGCGCCACCCGCCAGATATTCTTCTGCAGTCAGGGCGGCTACGACACCCATTCCAACCAACTGGCGCAGCAGGTGATTCTCTATTCGAACCTCGCCGCCGCGCTGGCCGCCTTCGATCAGGCAATGGGCCTGCTCGGCGTGCAGAACAACGTGACCACGTTTAC
>PMKM01000178.1:0-150 GCA_003157745.1 Bryobacterales bacterium
TTGCGCGCGGCGCCGAAGAAACGCTTGGGGCGCTGCAGCGCGTTCGAATCGACGCCGCCCGAAAGTACTTTGCCGGAGGGCGGGACGATGGTGTTGTAAGCGCGCGCCAGGCGCGTGATCGAATCTAGCAGGATCACCACGTCGCGCTTG
>PMKM01000178.1:162-334 GCA_003157745.1 Bryobacterales bacterium
TTCCTCGGGGCGCTCGTCGATCAACAGCACGATCAGCGTGACCTCGGGATGGTTGGTGGTAACCGAGTTGGCAATGGCCTGCAACAACATGGTTTTGCCGGTGCGCGGCGGGGAAACGATCAAGCCGCGCTGGCCCTTGCCCACCGGCGTCAACAGGTCCATCACGCGGCCG
>PMKM01000178.1:422-2833 GCA_003157745.1 Bryobacterales bacterium
CGGCGGATCTGCGACGGCGAAACATAAACGTCGTCGGGGCCGGGCAGATAGTTGTACTCGGGCGCGCGCAGGAAGCCGAAGCCATCGGGGAGGCATTCGAGCACGCCTTCGGAAAAGATGAGACCGCTTTTCTCCGCCTGCGTCTGGAGGATTTTGAAAATGAGTTCCTGCTTGCGCAGACCGGCGGCGCCGGCGATGCCCATGTCCTTGGCGACCTGGTTGAGCTTCTGAATGCTCATGTCCTTCAACTCGACGAGGTCGAGCGTCGGGGTGCCGTTCTTGGCATTCTGCGCGGCGTGTTTGCGGCGCTGGGCGCCGGGGCCAGTGTCGCTGAGATGGGTGCCGGAGGGCGGCGCGGTCTCGGCCGGTTTGGCTTCGGTCGGCTTGCCGTCGGTGGGCTTCGCCTCGGCATCGGGCTTGGGAGCTTCCACCTTGGGAGCTTCCGTTTTCGGCGCTTCCGGCTTGGGCGGCGCGGCCACGGCGGCGGCCTTGGGCGCGCGCTCGTTGTGGTGCGGCTTCACCGGCCGCTCGACGGCCTCGGTTTTCTCGGCGGCGGCTTCGGGCGCGCTCGTGACCGTGCCCTCGGCGGCGACGGTGGTGGTGGTGGTTTCTTCGGCAGGGGGCGCCGTGACGGCGGGCTGCTTTTCGGTGGGTTTTTCCTGCGGTGGGACGTTGCCTACCGTGATGGGAGTGTCTTCGTGATTGCTTGCCAAATTTCCCTCGCTCCCCGGCCGCTCGTGGCCGAGAACGGCAGCGGCTCCGCGCCTTCCTGGCGGATCTTGCGTAAGCCGTGCTCTTGCTCCGATTGATTCAACTTATCGATCTTGGTGGCGACCACCAGATACGGCATGCCGCGTTCCTCGAGCCACCGCTTCAACAGGAGATCGGTCTCCATCCATCCGCGGCGGGGGTCGAGGACCAGGCAGGACAAACTTAAGGTTCCCCTAGTTTCGAGATATTGCTCGATCAGCTTTTTCCACTCCAGTGTCACCTGGCGCGGCGCCCGGGCGTAACCATAACCGGGAAGATCGACGAAGTAGAACGCTCCGTCGATGCGATAAAAATTGATGGTCTGTGTCCGGCCCGGGGTGTTACTGGTGAAGGCCAGCCCTTTTTGCCCGGTGAGGGAATTAATCAGACTGGACTTCCCGACGTTACTTCTCCCTAGAAACGCGACTTCCGGCAACCGGTCTCGCGGAAACAGATCCACGGAACCGGCACTGACAACGAATTCGGATGTCACTTATAGTGTAGCTTGTTTCCCCCTCCGCCACGGGGCGCCCCGGCCGGCCGCGGCGGAAAGGGATTGCGCAAGCAGCTCCTAATGGGCGATGCCCTGTTCCATGGCCGGCAGAGCGATGGAAGCTGTGGGCGCCATCGGCAGCGCCACCACTTCGCGTTCGAGCGCGATCTTCAAAACCTGGTCCATGGACTCGACGAAATTCAACTTCATGGTCTTCTTAATGGCGTCCGGAATGTCGGGAAGATCCTTTTCGTTCTCCCGCGGGATGATGGCTTCCACGATCCCGTGGCGATGCGCCGCCATCAGCTTCTCCTTCAATCCGCCGATCGGCAGCACCTTGCCGCGGAGCGTGATCTCGCCCGTCATGGCGACGTCGCCGCGCACCGGAATGCCGGTGAGCGCGCTGCAGATGGTCGTCGCGAGCGTGATGCCGGCCGAAGGACCGTCCTTGGGGATGGCGCCCTCGGGCACGTGGATGTGGATGTCGAGGTTGCGATAGAAATCGCGCGGCAGGCCAAAGGTGGTGGCGCGCGAGCGGATGTAGCTCATCGCGGCCTGCGCCGATTCCTGCATCACGTCGCCCAGCTTGCCGGTGATGGTGAGCTTGCCTTTGCCCTCCATCAGCGTGCACTCGGTCGAGAGCAACTGCCCGCCGACTTCGGTCCAGGCCAGGCCCACTGCGGCGCCGACTTCGTTCTTCTTCTCGATCAGCAGGTCGCGGTACTTCCAGGGGCCAAGCAGTTCGGGCAGCTTGTCGCCGTCGATCACGGCCTTGGCCGGCTTCTTGTCTTTCCCGCTCTGCGCGTTCACCACCTGGCGTGCTATCTTACGGCACACGTTGCCGATTTCGCGCTCCAGATTGCGCACGCCGGCCTCGCGCGAATAGTACTGGATGAGCCCATTGATGCCAGTGTCGTCGAATTCGATCTGGCTGGCGTTCAGGCCGGTGGCTTCCATCTGCTTGCGGACCAGGAATCGCTTGGCGATTTCCATTTTCTCGAGCTCTGTGTAGCCGGAGAGGCGGATGGTCTCCATGCGGTCCTGCAGCGCCGGCGGAATAGTGTGCAGCACATTCGCGGTGGCGATAAAGAAGACCTGGCTGAGATCGTACTCGACGTCCAGGTAGTGGTCGACGAACATGAAATTCTGCTCGGGGTCGAGCACTTCG
>PMKM01000066.1 GCA_003157745.1 Bryobacterales bacterium
CCGCGGAATGATGCCTATGAAGGGCTATGCATCTATCTCGACGGCATGGGCCGCCATTTGCACGGACGCCCCGAGACGCGCGATAGAGACCGCGACATTCGCGAAGGGCTGCGGAATCGCGGGTACGAGGTTGTCGAGATTCAGTTCGGGCAGTTGACCGACCCGGATGCAATGCGGCAGCACTTCTTCCGCATTGGCCGCTTTCTACTGGGGAAGGACGCTGCTCAACGCATTCGCGACGACTCCTCCTGGTACAACTCACGCCAGGAGTAGTTAGTCGGAACCCCGTCGGTTGAAACGGACGCAAACGAGCAGCAGGTACTCAACCGGATCATCGTAGCGCTAGCAACGGTCGGACGCGGTTCCTGACGAGAGCCTCTGGGATCGGCCCGAAGTAGCGGCTGTCGAAACTCCGTGGATGATAGCCGGATACAACCCAGATCGTGCCCGGCTGAACGGTGTACGTTCTGTATGGCCACGGTGTGAGGGGGCGGCCGGCGGTGTCGTGCGTGAGCGGAGCCGAGTTTCGAAGGATTCTTCCATTGACCGACACGCCCTTCTCAGAAAGGCGCACCGTGTCCCCAGTGCGGGCGACGACGGGTTTCATGAGAGGCGCGCCGCCGTCGGGACAGGTGCCGGGCTGGCGGTAGCCGCGGGCGTTCGCCATCGAGCCGAAGGGCTCTGGTGGGCAGAATTCGACCAACGTGGCGTCCGGGCCGGATGTTACCTGGTAAAGTCCGATAGGTAGCGAGGGGGACGTGTTGATGCGGATGCCGAGCTTGCTGGCGCCGCAGAACAGCGTGACAACGGCGAGCGTCGCGAATGCCGCTGGGCGCAACAGGACAAACCAACTACACCGGCCAGTTCGCATCGGGGTGCGGCCCTCCTTGGTTGTCAGTGGTCGCCGCCGGCACTGGGTCCGGCGCGCTTGCTGCGCGGTTCGCCGTCGGCCTGTCAGTCCGAGCGGATTCGATCAGGTGGCAACTCCGCACGACCACTTCCCAGACGGTCCGCGTGCTGCCGTCCTTGGGCGTGAACTTGCGTTGCTGCAGCGTGCCTTCAACGAACAGGTTTTCGCCCTGCTCGTACGTCAGCGCGACGTCCGCGAGGTCGTCGTAGAATGACAGGCTGTGCCAGTTCGTGTGAGTCTGCGCCTGGCCTTCTTGGTCGCGATAACGGTAGCTCTCGCCCATTCGGGCGTTGGCGACCTTGGTGCCAGACGGTAAATAACGTAGCTCCGGTTTCGCCGCCAGGTATCCGGCTAGCTCGATTCGATTCTTCTGCATCTTGTCACTCCACCCATCCGTTGGCCGGCTTGGCCACTTGATGCCTCCAAATCTCCGCCGCCATCGGATGGTCCCTGGCCGGCGGGAGGCAGACAGTCAACACTTTCGGCGGGCGATGTTGCCCGGTGGGTCTTCCACTTCGCGCAGACTCGCCACGATTTGTTGATCCATGATTTGACTGTGTCTCATTGACGAGCGCAGCATCGGCGCGAACACCCTGAGGCGTGACGGCGGAGGTGCGCTCACTCCGGTAAGCGGCCCGTCGACGGAAGGCGCCCAACGTGAGAATGCGAAAGTTCCATAAGCGCGGAAGGAGCGATCACTCACGATGGCTCCGGTAATGACGACGGCTTGCCCGATATAACTCTTCCACGGCTCCTTTCGGAATCCAAGTCTCGACCCTCCTGAGGTGCGCGGCGAGGGCGCTTTCAGCCTCCGCAATGACGCTATATATAATGTTCGGCTCTGACGGAAATCCGGCGAGTTCTTCGGCATGGTTCTCAGGAAAGGCCCGGATGCTGCGGCGTTTTGCGAGTGCGGCGTCTGGACCGGCAGGCAGGACCCTAATCAGCAGGGCTTCAGCGAGCCGGTCCCAAAACCCAGGCTCACGAGGTACAGTCCCGAACATCACAATGTCGCGGGCTAATTCCGCTATGCCATCCTGCGGCGACCGTGATTGAGCTCTCTTGGCGGCCCGTGCGACTCTATTCACTTGCATCATTTCAAACCTCCTCGTGTTGTTGCGGGTCCCGCAAGTAGGCCTGTTCGTAGATCTGCCGTTGGGAATCCTCCGGCGTGAGTGCCTCTGGCTTGCTAATGACATGCGGCGTCCGGTCCGACGGCCGCTGCTCCGCGACCTTGCCTGCTTCGATGGCTATGAACTTCGCTGGCGGCGCGGTCTCGGCGCGTTTCGCGAGCGTTGGATCGGCGAAGTAGAGCATCTGCGTGCCGAGGATCGGGAAGTGCCCCGCCACGAAGATCAACATCAGGCCGGGCTCGACGATCTTTTCCGAATCGCCGTTGCGCTCCTTGCGCGGCGGCCTGATGCGCATGATCTCGTCCGGCGTCATCAGCGGCCGCTCGATGTGGTCCACGCTGGCGTTCACGTGGCCCATCACCGGCGAGAATCGCGAGCCGGAGAAGTTGTAGCTGGCCTTCTGGACCGTCTTGGTGCCGGTCATCTTGGACAGCAATTCGGCCGTTTCGTACTGGTTCGGCGCGAACGCGATCCGGATGTGGCAGTTGGAAACGATGCTCTCGTTTTGGCCATAGGCGTCCACAATCTGCCGGATGTCCTGTGTGATGAGGTACGCCTTGAGGCCGTAGCCGGCCATGTAGGAGAGCGCGTCGGCGAAGACTTCCATTCGATTGAGGCTGGGAAATTCGTCGATCAGGAGCAATAGCCGATGCTTGTTCCGCTTTTGCTCGGCGCCTTCAAACGCCATGCGCTCGGTCAGCCGATTCACGGCCATGGTGAACATGAGCCGGATCAGCGGGCGCAGGCGGATCTTGTCGGATGGCGGCACGACCAGATACAGCGACACGGGTTCATCGCGATTTACCAGGTCGGCAATGGTGAAGTCGCTGGCCGAGGTGTTGCTGGCCACGACCGGGTCGCTGTACAGCGTGAGCGCGGTCTTGGCAGTCGAAAGCACGCCGCCGAAATCGCGCTCCTCTTTGTCGAGCATTTCCTGAACTTTTTCGCGCACGGTTGGATGCGTGGCAGTGAGTTCGCCCGTGGGCATCCGCCACTTGTGCTTGTGTTCGGGGTCGTGCGGGTAATTAAGCAGCTCGCCTTCGAGAGTTTCGCGGAAGCTGCACCCTGGACGCGTGAACGCGTTCGCCAAATCGGACAGACAAGCGACGCGGCCCTCGGCGGCGGCAGCGTAGCAGGCGTGCAGAATCATGCCAGTGGTGATGGAAACAGCCGCATCTTGCCAGTAGCGTTCCTGTGGACTGTCCTCACCGGTGCGCACGATCATGTTGGCGACGTTCTGTGCGTCGGCAACATCGCGATTGGTGTTCAGACGGACTTCGGCAAGCGGATTGAAGCGCGACGAACCGCCCTCCTCGACAGGCGAGAATTTGAAACACAGGTGGCCGCGCTGGCAGCGGAAGCCAGCGGTCTTTGCCCAGTTCTCTCCTTTGATGTCGTAAACGACGGCGCTTTCCTCCCACGCGAGGAGTGTCGGGATGACAAGCCCGACACCTTTGCCGCTGCGCGTCGGGGCGAAGGCGAGCACATGCTCGGGGCCGTTGTGCCGGAGGTAGTGCAGGTGCCGCGCGCGGTCGTCGTACCAACCGCCGACGTAGACTCCGCGGTCGGCGTCGAGCAACCCGGTTGCACGAATGTCCTCCTCGGTTGCCCATCGCGCCGATCCGTGGAGGTCTTCGGCGTTTTTGGAGAGTCGCCGCGCGCGCCGGCCGGCGGCGACGAAGAAGAAAGCGACGGAAAGGATTGCGCCGCCGAACACGATCATTTCGCCCTCGAACAGCGGCTGGCGAATGCGCGGATCTTTCGAAGTGCAATACAGCCAGCCCCAGATGGCCCAGTGAAACGGTTCGTAGACAGCGTAGGTGGGCGTGCGCAGCAGCGGGCTGCCGAGTGCGGGCTGGTATTGGAAACGGGACGCGATGTACTGAGTCGCGAGCGAACTGAAGAGGACGAGGACGATCAACCCCAACGTGCTCGCAACCCAGTTGTAGGAACCCATGAAACCGGGCTTGCTTGGCGTTCGATAGAGGTTCGGCTGTGGAGCGTTCATGGCCGCGCCTCCTCGATGTGGGCGGCGTAGATGCCGCCGGGATGAGTGGGGCGCCACTCAAGGACCAGCGCCCGGCCGCAGTCGGGGCAACGGATTTCGGAAGGGTCGTCGGTCTGGAAGTTCCGGCCGCAGATGCAGGTGAACTCGTAGACGGAGTAAGTTGGCATGGTTGGTCTCCGAGTCGCCTTTCAACGGCCCATGCCGCGGCCTTTGCCGCGCTGGTGAGCGCCGCGCACGGTGCCCTTCTGGTTTGAGTACGCGACGACGACGTTCTCGCCCACGACCGGCTGCGGCTCCAGCAGGTGCTTCATGTGAGCAACCGCCGACATGGGCGACAGCCGTTGAACGACGTGAAGGTCCGTCTCGCCGATGATCTCGCCTCGGTAGTTGCCGCTCGCCGTCAGCGCAGTGCGCGTCTTCGCATCTTCCCCGAGCGCCTGCGCCGCGAGTGTCTTCGCCGCCGCGAACGACTTTTGAAGATCGTCGCGGTTGGGGACTGCGCCGCTGTTCGGCGCGACTCCAACCGGCGTGCGATGATCGTCGTCGGGCTCCTTGCCATGCACGAGCACGGTTTCGCTGCCGGGTTCGTGGCGAACTGTCTCGCGGGTGGACTCCCGCTCCGCGCCAGGCGCCACAGCCTGTTCGTCTTCTTTCAACTGTCGCGTTTCGTCATCGAGTTCCGTCCTCTGCTGATCGGGCTCGACCGCGTCCGAAGCGGCCTCAAGCGCTTCTGCCCTGGTCTTCTCGCGTTCGAGCGTGAGCAGGTAATCGGCCGCGGCCGATGCGTCATGGGCCGCGCGAAAGATCTCGTTCTTGTCCTCGCGCAGCGCCTTGATCCACGACCCGACATAAGCGGCGTGCCTCGCCGGATCGTGTGGAATGCCGCGCTCCGCCGCCAGAAAAACGCTGGCCAGTTCCGCGCGCAGTTCCTCGCGCGCGTAGTTGACGTCGCCGAAGCGATAGGACTCCGTCAGCGTGGACCGGTTGAGGCGGTCTTTAGCGCCACTCCAGTGGGCGAGTTCATGCAGGGCCGTCCCGTAAAAGGCCGGCGCGTCCTTGAACGCCGCGCGCGGCGGCAGGTGGATGCTGTCGGTGCCGGGGCGATAGAACGCCTGGTCGGCTTGGTCGTGAACAATGGTCGCTCCCGAGTTTGCCAGGATGCGTTCACCTGCCTGAGCGGTTTCGAACGCGCTGTGCTGGCGCGGCGCATAGGCGGGAATGCCGTCGACCTGCTTCGCGTTGAACACGGTGTAGACGCGCCGAACCAAGCGAGGCTGTTCCTTGGCACCGGCGGTGTCGTCCGTTCGGTCGCCGCCGCGCTCGGCCTGCGGATTGGCCTGCCAGAACTCGATCTGGGTGCCCTTCTCGCCTTGGCGGACCTGCCAGCCTTGCGCAGCGGCCTGCCGGTAGGTCAACCAACGCGGGTCGTCGAACTCGCGGCGGATGGCGGTGGCCATCAGGTGGAGCGCATTGCCACCGCGATAGGCGCGGCCGGTAGTGGGGTTCTGTGGGATCCCCGCGCCTTCCCACGGTTTCTGCCAAGGGGCGACGCCTTGCTCGAGCATTCGAACGATGGAATCCGTTACTTCCTGCCGAAAGTCGCGATTCTGCTGGGTCTTCGATTGAGCAGGAGAGCTCATTGGCGTCCCTCCTCGCCCGGCTCCGGCGCCGTTTCCATATCGAATTCCGATTCCGGCAGTTCGTCTTCGAACCCCGTATCGGTCAGCGGCTCGGCCCCGAAATCGTCAAACTCCGGCTGCCGCTTCTGCGTCTCGTGGTGCTGCATATTCCCTCGCCTTCTGTGAGGTTTCGCACCAGACGACTTGTCGTGTGTGTGGTGCCCTCAATAGGTAGGGCGTGGGAAAGGGCAAATGGGGCAGCGGCGGCGTGAAGAACCAAAAGAAGGGCACTCAAGACCGGCGAAGACGTCCGGTGGGCAAATCACGCTCAGGGCACTTCCTCCTGGGCCAGTGCATGAGTCGGTGAGTTCTACTCGTCCGAACGGATTGCAGAACCCTGGGGCGCGTTTCTCGGTATAGATCCGTTCCGACGTGCGCAACCGCATCGGCTATTGCGGCTGCAGGCCACAACAGTTCCGTCCAATTGACGTGGCCCGGACTTACCGGGAGCAATCCCTGGCTAAGCAGCGGTCACGTCCCGGCCGTCCCCTGCCTTCTTCCCAAGGCGCGGCTTGGTGGTGCGACGCCTACGACCAGGGCGCAGCAGTTCCTCGGCTTGGGAAAGGAGACGGCGAAGTCGTCAGGGCCGACGATGGCTGTACAATTGGTAACGTACAGGAGGCTGGCGGGTCGCCGAAGATGCTGAATCGAGTTTTGGTTCCCATGAGCGCCCGCAGGCGTCTCCGATCCATCGTAACCCTGTGTTTCCTCGTTGTTCCGGCGGCCGCAACCGACCCAGTATGGGTGCAGGAGCGGGAGTTTGTCGGAGGCGGGGCAGAGGGGTATTTCGGCTGGTCCGTGTCGGTGGACGGGAACACGGTGGTGATTGGAGCTCGTGGCGAGAAACAGAACCAGGGCTCGGGTACCGCATATGTGTTTGTGCAGAGTGGCGGGGTATGGAGCCAGCAACAGGAACTGTTTACTGTAGATGCCGTAGTCGAATTCGGCTTTTCCGTGTCGGTGAGCGGGGACACCGTGGTGATAGGGGATCCCGTCAATGCCAATCGGGGCGCGGCCTACGTGTTTGTGCGTAGCGCTGGAGTATGGACCCAGCAGCGGGAGCTGACTGCTTCCGATGGTGCGGCGGGCGGCCAATTCGGTTGGTCTGTCTCGGTCAGTGGCGACACGGCGCTCGTCGGGGCACCCGGCAACAATACGGCATACGTTTTTGTGCGGAGCGGTGGGGTATGGAGCCAGCAACAAGAGCTGGCTCCCTCCCGCGGGGCGGGGGGCAATTTTGGCTCATCCGTTTCGGTGAGCGGGGACACAGCGCTGATCGGGGCTCCTGGCACGAATGACAACCTCGGAGCCACATACGTATTTGTGCGCAGTGGCGGAATGTGGAGTCAACAACAGGAGTTGTTTGCTTCAGATGCCGCGATGGGCGGCCAATTCGGCGCGTCGGTGTCGGCGAGCGGAGACACGGCGTTGATCGGGGCACCGGGCAATTATGCGGCGTACGTGTTTGTTCGGAGCGGGACGGCTTGGAGTCAGAAGCAGGAATGGTATGGTAGCAGTTTCGGCGGGTCCGTGTCGTTGAGCGGGGACACGGCGCTGATCGCTGGTGGCATAGGCAGCGAGGGAACCGCAGATGTCTTTGCGCGGAACGGAGGTGCCTGGAGCCAGCAGCAGTTGCTGATCGCTTCCAACAACTGCCCGCAGTCCTGGCAATGCGTTGGCGGCCTCGCGCCCGGGTCTGCTTGGGCCGTGTCAGTGAGCGGGGGGACGGCGGTGATCGGGACTGAGTTTCGGGGCCGTGGATCGGGAGACGCGTACGTATTCGGCGCGACGCAGACGCAGATGGCAGTCACAGGCGTCAGTGTGTCCGGCGGGGGCGCCAACATCGCGCAGAATGCCTGGGTTGAGATCTATGGCTCCAATCTCGCGCCGGCCGGCGTGGGCGCGGGCTTCACTTGGAGCGGCGCGCCATCTTTCGCGTCCGGCCAGATGCCGACCGAGTTGGATGGCGTCAGCGTCACCGTGAACGGCAAGCCGGCGTACATCTATTTCATCAGTGCCACACAGGTGAACGTGCTCACGCCGCTCGATTCGACGACCGGGCCGGTTGCGATCGAAGTGAACAATGGCGCAACGGCTAGCGCTACGTTTACAGCGAACCTGCAACCGGCGGCTCCGGGGTTCCTCCGCTTCAGCGACGGCATCCACATTGCCGCGGAACACGCCGACTACAGCCTGCTGGGGCCGGCGTCCATGTCAGTGCCTGGATACACCTTCACACCCGCTGCGCCGGGCGAGATCATCCTGCTGTTCGGCGACGGTTTCGGGTTGCCGGTCTCGACGTTGACGGCTGGTTCGGATGTGCAGTTGGGCGCACTGCCCACTCCCTGGCCCCAGTTCACCATCGGCGGCACGGCGGCCACGGTGCAATACGCCGGGCTGATCAGCCCGGGGCTGTACCAAATCAACCTGGTGGTGCCGTCCACGGCCGCTAACGGCGACAACGCCGTGGTGGCCACTTACGCCGGGGTGAGCACGCCATCCGGCGCGATGATCCCCGTCTCCCACTGAGGCGGGGCGCCTCGGGCACCGTTTCATGTCGACTCCTACGCGGTATAGAATGACTTGATTATGGTTAAACTCATCCGGGACGGGAGTCGGAATGTCGTGCGCAAGGCGGAGACCCTGAGCGAATTCGCGAGCACCGTTGCCGCGCTTAGGAACAGGTGGTTCAAGGAAGAAGATCCTTGGGGGCCTTGGTTTCGTGGGCAGCAACGAGACTCATGGTGTCTGCTTCCGAAGATCCTTCGCGGATACGGAAGCTACAGAAGGATCAGAAAGGAACGGGTAGAGGACGAAATCCGAGAGGAGTTCCAGACGCGTGCTCCGGTCTTATCTCCAACACCCCTGACAGGAATCGACCGCTGGGACTGGTACTTCCAGATGCAGCACTTCGGAGCGCCCACTAGGCTCCTGGACTGGACCGATGGCGCGCAGATCGCCCTCTACTTCGCCGTGAGGGATAACCCGGGATGCTATGACGCAGCGGTTTGGGTGCTGGACCCGTACGAGCTCAATCTCCGAGCGATTGGCCGGGAGGAGGTTATTCCGCCCAGCGAGCCAGGCATTACTGGCCGGGATCGGCGACTGATTGATCCGTGGCTGCCGCCGCGGTTCGCCCGAGGCAAGACTATTCCTAAGCAGCCAGTCGCAGTGTACCCGACCCACATTTCGCGGCGGATCAGCACACAGCGGTCATGCTTCACCATCCATGGGAGCGATTCTGAGGGGTTGGATAGGCTACGGGACAGCGGTGAAAAGCTATTGACCAAGATCGTTATTCCAAGCTTCCGGGTACAGAGCATTAGGAAGGAGTTAGATTCGCAGGGAATAGACGAGGTGACGGTATTCCCAGACCTGGACGGCCTGGGCCGCGCGATGTGCGCCCGATGGAGGCTTGATTCCCCCGCCCCGCCGCACGCGAACGTCTACACGAGGCTTCGTCCATCGAATGTTGCCAAGGGTGGCGTCGGCGTCTTCGCAATTCGCAAGATCAAGAAGGGCACACCCATATTCCTTGGCGACAACGAGGAAATGCTCTGGGTCCAGAAGGAGGTCTTTTCCAAGCAGCCCGGACAGATTCGCGAACTCTACAACGATTTCGCGGTTCCGAGGGACCGACGATACGGCTGCCCGCAGAATTTCAACCGCCTTACGGTGGCATGGTATCTGAACGAGCCGGCGCCTGGCGCTGTGGCTAATGTCCGCTGCATCAAGGAGACACTCGACTTCTTTGCGCTGCAGGACATCGCAAAGGACGAAGAGCTCACTGTCGATTATCCGACGTACTGCGATTCTCCAATGGCGGCGGATGCTCCAACCTCCACTAAAGCCTCGCGCAAGTAGTCCGCATTCAGCGAGAGCGTTGGGCCGGAGATCGGCCCCAGACGGCGACACGGTGACAAACGGAGCGTCTCTGAGCCGAGCCAAGATTCCTCCCACCAACGGCGACCACGGAAGTAGCTACCCGGAAGTCGGCTTGCGCCATGGGACGACCGGACCACCTGACCGAAAGCGCGTTAGTGGAGGATTTGGAGTGCCCCGGACAGGCAGATTGTCAGAAACTGCGCCGTCCGACTGCTCAAGCGAGCCCTGGCCGGCATACACCTCGATGCTTCGGCACGCTTCGGCTGCATTTGCAGACTCGGCTCACCGGGTTTCATCGTCCCCGAGCGCGAACGTTTTCGATCAATGCTCGCCCCTGATTGAAGCGCAGAGACAGTCGGTCACCGACCTGCACGTCGCGGCCCACAGAAGCTGACGGAAGGATCAAAAAGCTGTTTCCCGATGCCGCAAGAGCGACGCTGAAGCCGTCTTTGGCGACAACTCTGGCTGTGAACTGCCCTGTTTGCGGCGCTGGGCGCTCGGTGATCGGCATTTCTCGAATGGCGGTCCCCGATGTGCGCATGTACGCCGCCGCCATTTTCGCGACTTCCTCGCGGCTTCGCGAGGCCGCCGGTGCTTTTCGTTCGAGATCCGGATCGTCTTTGTCCGGTACCGGCGCCGCGCCTTGTTGGTCGCCTTTGTCGAGGTCCAGGAGAGAATTGATCTCGGCCTGGCGGGCGAGGAGTTGCTTGAGCCGCTCCTCGTGCTCAAATGGGCGATTCGCCTGCGTCTGGTAGTCGGCCAGATCTTTCTCGATGCGGGTGACGCGGCTTCGCTGATCGTCCGCGAGCTTGTCCAGGTTCCGCAATGTGTGCTCGATGCTCTGCACGGTGCCGACCGGATTCGTGGCGTTCAAGTTCGCGGAGTACGTCGCCTGTCCGCGAACGAACAGGTCCGGAATGCGCTCGTCCTGTTGCACCAGCCCGAATCCGTCCGCCTTCCCCTTGCTCAGAATCTCGAAGCCCCGGAAAGAGGCGCGCGGCTGCATGGTCTGATCGTCACGCCAAGACAGGACGGCGACGGTCAGCGCGTTTGCCGCCGCTTCCCGCGCGCCTTTGCCGGAGAAGACGCGGTTGCCGACTTTCATCGTGAACTCATCGCTGTTGTTCGCATTCCTGGTTGTGATGTCGGCTTCGATGCGCGCCAAGTGCTGTTTCGCTTCCGTGATCTGCCTCGGCAGGTCCTGAATCTGCCAGCGTATGTGACGTTGCTGGTTGGCATGAACGGCGCGCAGTTGGTCCAGCTTGCGAACCTCGGTGTCGATCTTGATCTTCTCGACGACGGCGGGATTGCCCGACGCGATGGCCTTGATCTCAGCGTAGGTAAGCGCGCCGCCTTCCAGATCCTCGGCCGCGCGGACCGTCGTTTCTCCCCGCATCACCTGCTGGATGAAGCGGGCCTTGGTTTCCAGGGTCTGCCACATGTAGGCGTCGAACGAACCCTCGGTGACGTAACGGAAAATCTGCACCTGCTTGTTCCCGTTGCCCTGGCGCAGAATGCGGCCTTCGCGTTGCTCGATGTCGCGCGGGCGCCACGGCGCATCCAGGTGATGGAGCGCCACGAGCCGCCGCTGAACGTTCGTGCCCGCGCCCATCTTCTCGGTTGATCCGAGCAACACACGAACTCGCCCGGCGTTGACGGCATCGAAGAGCAGCTTCTTGGCCGTGTCCGTTTCGGCGTCGTGGATGAACGCGATTTCGCCGGCGGGGATGCCTGCTTTGACGAGCTTCGAGCGAACATCGTCGTAGACGTTGAAGCGGTCGGGATCGGGCGTGGAAAGGTCGCTGAAGACAAGCTGGGTCGAGCGTTCGGCATGGGTCGTTCGCCAGATGTTGACGATATGGGAAACGGCGAGGTCGGTCTTAGTCTCCACCAGCGGCTCCGCGCCAGGATCGACGAGCCGCATGTCGAGCGCCGCCTTCCGGCCTTCGCCGGTGATCTTCAGCATGTTGTCGACTGACGGGTCCACGCGCTCCCGCTTCAACCGCTCGGCGCGTTCGGTCAACGTTCGGATGAACTCCTTCAGTTCCGGGCTGGCCGGCGCCGCTGCGATCGCCGGCTTCCCGTTTGCAAGCTCGGGGCACGGCAGGTTGAGCATGTCCGCCGTCTGCACGTCTGCCACGGTGCGGAACACGGAGAGCAGTTCGGGGAGATTGATGAACTTGGCGAAGCGCGTGTGCATGCGGTATCCCGAACCGTCCGGGGCAAGTTCGAGCGACGTCACCGACTCGGCGAAGTTCGCGGCCCACGAGTCGAAGTGCTCCACGTTGCGCTCGGCCAGCATCTCCGGCGCGAGGTAACGCATCATCGTGTACATCTCGGCGAGCGTGTTGGAAATTGGCGTGCCGGTGGCAAAGACGACACCGCGGCCCTGGCCGCGCTCCTGGAGATAGCGAATCTTCAGGAACATGTCGAACGCGCGGTTGCTATCGGAGTTCGGCAAGCCGGCAATGCGGCTCATCTTCGTGACATAGCCCAGATTCTTGTATAGGTCGGCCTCATCCACAAAAAGCTGATCGACGCCCAATTCTTCGAACGTCATGGTGCGGTCTTTCGACTCGCGGTCGGCGCGCTTCTTAAGCCTTGCGACCAGGCGTTTCTTGGCTTTTTCCAGCTCCTTGACGATGCGGCGGTTGTCGTCCTTGGACTCTCTGGCCAAGCCGATTTCGGTGTCGAGTTCCTCGACTTGTTTTTCGACAAAGCGATTGAAGTACTCATCTGAGACCGGCAGAAACTCGAATGACCGATGCGACACGATGACCGCGTCGTAGTTGCCCGTGGCAATGCGGGCCATCGCCTGCTGCCGCTTGCCGGTCTCGAAGCGCTCCTTGCCCGCGACGAAGAGGCGGGCCTGCGGATAGAGCTTCAGAAACTCGGCGCCCCACTGATCCACGAGGTGGTTCGGCACGACGAACATGGGCTTCTTCGCCAAGTCGAGGCGGCGCAGTTCCATCGCGGCCGCGGCCATTGTCCATGTTTTTCCGGCCCCTACGACATGTGCGAGTAACGGGCTCCCGCCCTGTAGAATGCGCCAGACGGCGTCCTTCTGGTGCGGCGCGAGGTCGCCGTCGCGCAGGGAAGTGCGAACCATTCCGGGCAAGGTCAGATGCGAGCCATCGAAGTCGCGCAGCCGCAGGTTGTTGAAGCGGAGGTTGTACTCTTTGGCCAGCCGTTCGGAGCGCTCGCGGTCTTCCCACACCCAGTCGCGAAAGCGGTCCTTCAACTGCTGCTGCTTTTCGCGCGCGGCGATGGTCTCCGCCTGGTTCACCGTGCGGCTGCCGTCCTCATGCTCGTCGTAGGCTGTCGGCGTGCGCCCGTTCAGCGATTGTTCGATCAGTTCGGACGCGCGGAACCGGGCCGTGCCGTGCGTGGTGGTGTTGTTCACGACGTACTTTGCACGATAATCGAGTTCGACTGTCCAGGTGGCGATGATACCGGCGTAACCGATCTTGACATCGGAGCGCGGGACGTCCAGCATGTCGGCTACGAAGCCACGCACGTCGGACGGCGAAATCCACGACGAGCCGAGGCGCGCTTCGATTTCGCCCGGTTCGAGGTCTTTGGGCTGCACCGCTTGCAACGCCTCGACGTTCCGGCGGTAGGCCGGGTCGCGCTGCGCCGCGGTTTGCGCGGCTCCGAGCTTCGTCCGTACATTGCCGCTCAGGTACCGGTCGGCGGTTTCCCACGCTCCGCTTTCGGGATTCCGGTAGGCGAGAGATCCAAGCTGGTTCTGCAACTCGGGCGCGCGTCTTCCCGTAAGCGATTCCATGCGTGGCCAATTGATTTCGCCGGTCTCGTTGAGCGATACCAGCAGCGCCTCCGACGCGGTTTCGACACGCTCGACCGGGCGGTATCGCTCCAGCGTGCGGCGTTCGAAGATAGCCGTTTTGGCAGCGCGCTTGGTATCGGGGTCGTACTCTTCGAGCGAGAGGAGAAGCGGGTGGTCGGGATCGTCCGCGAACGCCCGGACATTTTGTCCCGCGTTGAGGGGACCGAAGCGGGAGACGAAGGAATCGTATACCCGGTTGAGATGGCGGCGCGCATCGACTATTGTCTCCTCTGACGCGTCGGAAAGCTGCGTGCGAAACACCTCGCGCACGGCGTCGCGCACTGGCAGCATTCCGCGAATGCGCGCGCGGACGGTTGCCGACAGCGCCAGGGGCTTGAACACATCGCCGTGGCGGACGAGGATTTGACCATCGCGCTCGGCAAACCCGCCATCTTTGACAGCACCAACCGCTGGAACCTGTTCGGCGCCGCCGCGCAGGAAGGGGCCATGCCTATCGCGCTTCGTGTACACGCCGGAGGGAAGATCCTCGATGGCCTTTTGGAGCGCGGCAGGATCGACGTTCCCGATCAACGCGGGCGCCGTGCCGAACCGCCCGGACTCCAAGCCCATGCGTCCCAGCATCATCTCCGGGTGGCGAGCGAAATACTCGTTGACCTGCACCGGCCCTTCTGCCGTCGCGACAGGCTGCAGGTCGGTCCAGCTTTCGCCGCGCAGCATTTCCGGCGAGCGCTTTTGCAGGAACAGAATGTCCGTGGTGACCTCGGTTCCCGCGTTGGCCTTGAACGCGGTGTTGGGCAAGCGCACGGCGCCCAACAGCACCGCGTTGTCTGCCAAGTGGCGGCGGACCGTCGAGTCCTGCCTGTCCATGGTGTACCGGCTGGTGATGAGCGCGAGCACGCCGCCCGCCCGGACAACATCCAAAGACTTCGCGAGAAAGTAATCGTGGATGGACTGCGTGAGGTGCGGCATTCGGCGGTACGCGGAGTCATACACCTGAAAGTTGCCGAATGGGACGTTCCCGACGGCGGCGTCAAAGGAGTCCTTCGGAAGCGGCGTTTCCTCGAAGCCCTTCGCGTGGATGGTCGAGTCTGGGTAGAGCTTGGCGGCGATACGCGCCGAGACGGAATCGAGCTCGATGCCCGTGCGGTGCGTGCCTGAATACAGGTCTTCGGGCATCATGCCGAAGAAGTGGCCGACGCCCATCGACGGTTCGAGAATACTCGCGCCGGGCTGCAAGCCGAAGCGTTCCATCGCCTGCCAAATCGCCTGGATGACTTCAGGCGACGTGTAGTGGGCGTTCGGTGTCGACGCTCGCGCCGACGCGTACTCGTCGTCAGTCAGCAGTTCCTTGAGTTCGGCCGCTACGGATTGCCACTCGCGCGGCGGGCGCGGCTCAAATGCGTTCGGCATCGCGCCCCAGCCCGTGTACTTCACAAGTGCGGCCTTTTCCTCCGCCGTGGCGGGGCGGTTCTCGGCTTCGGTGGTCTTTAGCGTGCGAATGGCGGAGAGATTGGCTTGGGCTTTCTGCTTGAGACTGCCCTCACCGATGCCGTGGGCGGGCGTTATGCGGAGATCGTTGGCAAGGATTGATTCGGGTCCAGCGTCGCCGGATCGAACGACAGCTCCGGCTGGTCCTCCTCGTCCGGAAGAAACGCCCACTCCCGCGTCGCGATCTCCCAGGCGAACTGGTAGTCCATCTTCCGCACGACCGTCAATTCGTAGAGCAGGTTGGTCGTCAACTCCTGCGCCGCGAAAACCGCTTGCTGGAGCTGGTTCGCTATTTCGAGACCCTCGGCCATCTTCGGCCTGTAGCGTTTCCAGTGCTCCAGAATGTGGTGCCCGAGCGGGGTCAGATCGTTCGTGTCGGCCATCGTTGGACTCCTCCATTGAATTATCCGTCAGTTCGTCCCCGGTCGGCTCCGAGAACAGGTCGAGTTGGCGTGTGTCTGTGAACAGGCTGCCGATTCGTGATTTGGTTGCCATAGAGCCTCGTTACTGGTTGCGCTTCGATCCGCCGCGCGTTTGATGTCGGCGCGTTACAAGAACTCGCCGGAGTTGTTTGCGGCCTGGAAAATCGCCGCGTTGCCTCCGAATGGTCATCGTGGGTTTGCGGTGTTCAGCGTCCACGCCCTTTTCGTGGGTCGCGCTGACGAGTTGTGGTTGTGTCTTGCGCGTTCGCAATCGCGGCATGATATTTTCCGAGCCAACCGGACCATTTCGGCTCGGGCTGCGGTTGCGCGGGTTGCTGACTCGCGGCGCGAACAAGCGTTCGGAAATGTGTCTTGTTGTTGAGTAACCGCTCGGCGTTGCCAAGGTCGGCGACTTCGACGAACGGTCGGCCATCCGTGCCAAACATGCGCCGGAAACGCACGAACGTGTTTGGCCGCAGCGCGCCGTTTCTCCAGGCAGCGGCCACTTCGGACGTGTGATAGATGAAATGAACCTTGGCGTCGGTGCCTTCCAGCAGCATGTACTGGCGGCCAGAGTCCTCTTCGCCGTGCGTGAGCACTCGGCCATCGAGAGCCGGAACCCGTCGCAGGTTGGTAGCCACGAGGGGCAGCCGCTCGTCGGATAGCAGCGCGCCGTGAACGTGCAGCAACCGCTGACGGTCCTGCGCCTTTTGCATGGCACGCAGAACGGCGCCGAAGTCGCGTCTGACGCTCCATTCGTTCGGCCCGGCAGGTTCCGCTAGCCCCATCTTCTGAAGGTGAATCAACCGTTGAACAATATGGCGTTGGCGGGCGCGCACAAACTCGGGCGCCTCCGGGCCGGGCGCGCTTGGAGCAAACGCGAAGCTGGACCCGACGGAGAGCGCCGACTCCGGCGCGTCGCTGGCGCGGCCGATGATCCGATCCAGAGAAGTGAACCGCTGCTGAGTCACTTCCCGCCGCTCAGCCTCGACGGCGTCGAGTTGAGTACGCGGCCCAAGCTGAACTGTGCACAGGTTCTCAGCCGCTTCGCGAATGCCGGACTTGATGTACGCCGGTCTGAATCGTAACGGCTCGCCGCCGCTCATTCCCCGCACCGCCACGTGGACGTGGGGATGCTCCGTGTTGAAGTGCGCCACGGCGCACCAGTCCAGTTCCTTGGAAAGATCGATCTCCATCTGCGTGGTCAACTCGCGCGTTAGCCGCGCCAGATCGACGCGCTCGCCGAATTCGGGAGACAGGATGATTTTGAAGATGCGTGGGTCCCCGGCTGCCTGCCATCTATCAAGCGTGGCGGCGACGTCGACCGCCTCGGCGGTCTCGTTGAAACCAGCGGCGGTCTCCTGCTTCTGGGTCGCACCCTCGCGAGCGATGTACTTGCCGTGCGCTCGCCATTGGCCGGAGATGCGGTTCGGGGAGTACGTCACGCGGACCGCACATCTCTGGCGGAAAGGCCTTCCGGGCGTCCCGCCGCCAGTGCCGCGACCAGCGCCCAATCGACGTGAGGCTCGCGCATAGTGCATCACGGTCTTGAATGCCGCTGACCACGCGCGCGCCGGCTTTCCCTGTTTCTTGACCTTGGGCGCCTGCGGCCGAAGCCGGTACTCGCGCTCATCGTTCGACACGGTCGGTCAACTCCAGAAATGTCTTGCCTGACTCGCCGCTCAGGGCGCTCCCGGCGCTCTTGAGAAAACGGTCGTAGCGCGCCTTGGCTCGCGCAACCGCCTGCTGGTAAGCGTCGCCGTTGGGCTCCGGCACGCAGGTCAGCATGGTCTTGGCGAGCGTGTCTACCAACGCGAACAGCGCCTGAACTCCGGTTGAAACGCGGCGAATCTCGGCCGTGGCTCGTTCAAGTCCAGCCGCCGCGCGTTCCTCGCTCTGTTGACTCGCGCCGCCACGGTGGCGGATCTCGTTTTCAATCGCTGTTCGAATGAAGGCGCTGGCGGACCGGAAGCCGCGGTCGCGAGCAATCTTCGTGATGCTCTCGTCCAGTTCCTTCCCGCAACGGATCGTGCGTGGGTTCATGCGTGAATTACCCCTCTACTTAGAAGGGCGCGACAGAGGCATTTTGGGGCACTAAAAACGCAAGTATTCGGTGTGTACTACGGCTGGGCCTGCGACGAATACGCCTTAACGCTTCGCCACACATGCACTTACTAGCGAAGCGGGAACGGCGCGTAAGCGCCGCCCTTTATGTTCCACTACCCGATGTTTTGGTCTGGATGGTGCGGGCTGTCTGTAAAAAACTGTTGCCTTTTGTTGTCTTCTGTTGTCTCCGGTAAATTGCTGTTGCCCTCCGCGTCCTGCCTGTAAAAATCAGTACTGAAATAGTAATTTTCAGTAAAAAACTGTTGTCTAAGCTGCCCCATTTGTCCTTTCCCACGCCCTACCTTATAGAGGCCCCAATGAATCCCGCTGAAGGCAACGAACGGTTCAGGAACTCCCTGCGGCACCTGGCGGAACTGGACGGACAACCGCCCACGACAAACATGGGGAAAGTTGTGTGGGCCTGGCCGCAGATTTCGGTGGCCTTCGAACGCGGTTGGCGGCTGAGCGACGTGTGGTCAGCCCTGCGCAAGGACGGAATCGAGATGTCGTACCGCAGTTTCGGCGTCTACGTTCACCGCATCCGCCGACGGCTGGCGCGTAAAGCGCCTGTCGAAGCAAGGCCGGTTCCGCTGGCGCAGCTGACGCCCGGCGCGCCATCCGCCGCGCCGACCGAGCCCGCAACACCAGTGTCTCGTTCGCCCGCTACTGACCCGTACGCTTCCGCGCGAGAACAGCGAAGGCTGAAGCGGGAATCCGGCTTCGAATACGACCCCTTTTCCGTCAACAAACACTTACTCGAATGAAAGGAACCTCCATGAGCAATTCTGAAACGACAAACAACAGCGTCCACTTCGTCCTGCAAGGCAAGGGCGGCGTCGGTAAGAGCTTCGTGTCCGCTATCCTGGCGCAGTACTTCCGCCACACCGGTTGGGCGACTCATTGCTTCGACACGGACCCGGTCAACGCCACCTTCGCCCAGTACCAAGGGCTCGGCGCGAACCACCTCAACGTGCTCAAACGCGGAACGATCAACGAGAAGCAGTTCGACGCCCTCGTGGAACGGCTTTGCACAGAGCCGGGCGTGTGCGTCGTAGACACCGGCGCCACGACGTTCGTCCCGCTATGGAACTACATGCTCGAAAACGAAATCGTCGGGTTTCTGGCCGCGCACAACCGCCGCGCATATATTCACTCGGTTGTCACCGGGGGCCAGGCGATGGGCGACACGCTCAACGGCTTCGCGAAGGTCGCGGAAACCAGCGGAGGGCAGAACATCGTCGTCTGGCTCAACGAGTACTTCGGCGAGACCACCGGCAAGGACGGCCGGCCGTTCGACGAACTGCAGGTGGCGCGGGATCACGCCGCGCGTGTTCTCGGCACCATTACGATCCGTGAGCGCAACCACCACACCTTTGGCGACGACCTGAAAGAGATGCTGCAACGCCGCCTCACATTCGACGCGGCGATTCAGAGCGAGGACTTCTCCCTCGTCTCGAAGCAGCGGCTGGAAATCATCCGCCGCGACTTGTTCGATCAACTGGACAGCCTGGTGCTGGTGTAGCCAATGGCCGAGAAACAATCAGCACCAGACATCGACCGCCTGATTGCCGCCGTTGCGGCCAGGCATCACGTCCTGCTGAAGCCGGACGATGCGGCGTTCGCCCTGGTGACGCTGAACCAGTTGGTGCTCGAAGATTCGATCAAAGAACTCACCGGCCACATTCGCGCCGCGACAACGGACTTCGTGTCGAGCTTCGAGCGAGTCCAAGAACACGCCGGCGCGGCGCTGGCGAAGACCCACCGCCAGATCAACGTCGAGCTGCACGCCGAAATGGAAAAGTGCATCGTGAAGCTGACATCAACGGCGTCGAGGGAGGAGGCAGCCATCGACTGGAAGATCGCCCTGCTCGTGTTCGCTGCGGGATTTGCCGCGGGATTGACTACACATTGGGTATGGTGAATTAGACACCGTGTTGTCGCCGTGAAAAGCCGCTAGTTCCATGACCGCTTGAAATAGTTCTGAAAAACCATTTTTATGCAGAATTGCTTTGGCGCATACTCGGGGTATGGGCCGCCCGCCTCTCAACATCCATGTCACTCGGAAGGACCAACAGGAATTACGCAGCCTGCTCAAAGGCGGCGTACAACAGGTCCGCCTGGTTCTGCGCGCCTTGGCGCTGTTGCGGTTGTCTGAGGACGTCAGCGCTCCCCAAATCGCTAAAACGATTCCGCTCACTCCCCAAGCCATTCGGCGACTCGGCCACCGCTACCAGGAGGCCGGACTGCAGGGCGCGCTCTATGAGAAACAGCGCCCCGGCGCCGCCGCAGTGTTGGACAACATCCAGCGACAGCGGATTATCGCCATGGTCTGCGCCGACCCACCTGAAGGCCGTGCCCGCTGGACGGTCCGGTTGGTGGCCGAAGAAGCGGTCAAGCGGAAACTGGTTCCCCAGGCGGGAAGAGAGACCATTCGGATTCTACTGCTCCACCACGACCTCAAGCCGTGGCGGGNNGAAAAAAATGTGGTGCGTGGCCGACCTCAATGAAGAGTACATCAACAAGATGGAGGAGGTGCTGGAAACCTATGAGCGGCCATAAGATGCGGCGCAACCGGTAGTCTGCCTGGACGAGAAGCCGGTCACGCTGCACGCCGACACCCGTCCGGCCTCGCCTGCCAAACCGGGGCGGGAAGCAAGACAGGACAGTGAGTATGAACGCTGTGGCACCGCCAATGTTTTCTGCGCCGTAGAGCCTAAAGCGGGACGCCACTTCACCTTCCCCACCCCGGATCGGTCGGGATTCCAGTTCGCGCAGGTCCTGTTCCATCTGGCTTTGCAGTATCCAAAAGCCGAGACCATCCATCTGGTGATGGACAACCTCAGCAGCCACCGCCAGAAATCCTTAACTGACCTCTACGGGAAGGAAATGGGCGGCGAAGTCTGGAACAGTTTCACCGTCCACTACACACCCAAGCATGGAAGTTGGCTCAATCAGGCGGAGATCGAGATCGGGATCTTGGCGCGGCAATGCCTGGGCAAGCGCAGGATACCCGACCTCAAGACCCTCCGGCGGGAAGCCCGCGCCTGGAATAGGCAGATGAACCGGAATCGCGTCAAGATCAACTGGAATTTTGACCGCAAAGCGGCCCGTCGCAAATTCGGCTACAAACAGAACTATTTCAAGCGGTCAAAGAACTAGAGAAAACGTTCGACAAAAAGCTGCATCGCAACGGCACTCGTAAATGCGGCATAAGCCTGGTGGTCGTCCGACTTCTTGGCATTCGCAAAGTCGCAAACGGACTTGAGGGCGAAAGCCTTAGGCTGCGGTAACCGGCACTCCTGGCACGCTGCGTAAACGCCATAGGTTTCCATCTCTAGTCCAAACGCACCCCGATGCTGTCCCTTGACAATGCTTGGAGCCTTCGGTTCAGCAATTACAGCCGCACCCGATGCGACAGGCCCTATGTGCAAGCGCAACGCAGTAGATACCGGCGCGACGGTCCATTTCCGGCGTATCTCGTCGAGAACACCGCCGTCCTGGGCCATTAGAGAAAGCTTCCCTCGTATGAACGAGTCGAGGCCGATCTGGTGCGGGGACGGCAGAAATACCGGGATCCTGCGCTCCATCTTCCACTTTCCACTTCCATAGTCCCAGGTGGGATCGACTGCAATAACATCGCCCAAAGAGCACTTGTCTGGGAAACCGGCCGCTATGCCACACATGCTCACGTATCGAGGATGAAATGCGTCGATCATTTTCATCGTAAGCACAGCGGCTGCAGTCATGCCCATCCGGGCAGCCGCAGCGGCAATAACCTCCTTCTGGATGCCGTCTTTCGTGAGTATTCCCCGATAATAAATCGTCCCGTCAGCTGGCAAGTCCAAACGTGACCATTGCCAGGGCAACGCAAGGACGGCAGAGAGTTCTGGGGTTGTCAGTGCGGTAACGACACACAAGTGCGCGCCGAATTCGGGAACACCACCGGCTGCACGCTCGGCTAACAAAATGTGGCGAACCTTCCGTCGCAGTTGGTCTTCCCACGCCAAGGTGGTCGGATCGTATTGGATTACCGTCCACAACTCCTCGGCAAACCTCGGCCCGGCCGTCTCTCTAATGTCAGCGAACGCAGTAAGACCGACGACCTCTCGAGGCTGCCTGTAGATATCCCGATCGAGAATCTCCGCCAACAGCCTAATGCCGCCGTCGGGAGAAGGCAGAGCATCAGCACGGTCGGGAAGAGCTATATCGAGGATAAGCAAGTCATACGTGTTTGCCCGCAGCAGCCTTCGAGCCTCGACTGAGTCTCGGGCGTTGTCGATAGCATCTCCTCCGCACCCGGGTACATCCGAGAGACATCCCAAGACCCGGCGCAACTTCTCCTGCGAGTCTTCAACGACAAGAATCCTAATCACCCGAGCTCCCTTCGTCTCGACCGGCGATCACCTCAGAAATGCGCTGCTTTAGATGCTCTTTCCAGCCTAGTATTGCCGAATGGTAGTACACTACCCCTCGATAACATGCCCCGTGTTCAGCCCGAAGCTCCCGATCCAAATCGCCGAGAAGCTTCGTATTTGGGGCCTTACCGAAAGTTTCAAATTGAGTAACCACGATGACGGGTAGTATAATATCGAACCGGTCAAGTTGCCGCAGGAACTCTCGCCCCCCAAAAATATGCGTCTGGCCGCCCGGCTCGTCCGGACCCGGATCGTAATTTGGCAAAGTCATGTCAAGCAAAACCAGATCCGGCTGTTGGCGTCGAACCCGGCGGAGGCTAGCTTGCAATGACCGTTCGACCTCCACTTCGAACTGCGGAAAGCTGTCCCTGAGAAACTGGCGAAGCTGGTTTCGCTTATTCTCGTCGTCTTCAACGACAAGCACTCTCATAAACAGACCTCCTTCGTGGGCATTCCAATTTGAACATAAAAGCCATCGTCGCCATCGAAATCAAAATCCAAATTCCTATCCGGGCCCTGTCCTATGATCTTCCTGAGCTTGCTGAGCCCTGTGCCGCCCTCGGATCTCATGGCACTGCGATACCCGCCGTCTGCAATTAACTTCTTGATCCGGGCAACCTCCTGATTCGCCTCCGCAGTGCGCGTACCAGCGGCTATGTCGTTCTTGATCCTGATTTGAAGCTGGTCGTCTGAACTTTGCACCGTGATATTCACCCTAGGGTGTCGCCCCATACCTGAGTGCCGCCTGATGTTGTCAAATATGATGAAAAACACGTCAGAAAACAGCGTTAACGCAGCCGCAAACTTAGGGAGCATTGGGGCATCCCTTATGCAAATCGGATCGAAATCGTGGTGAACGCGCTTGACACACTGAAGGCCTATGTCAATTAGATCCTCCAAATAGAAATCTGGCTCAAGTGCCGGCTTGACTAGCCGAAACCACTCCTTGACGTGGTCAAGCGCTTGTTGCGCACCGGTCTGAGCCGTCCGAACTGCCCGGTACAGGTCGGCGGCACCGCCATCCGTAATGCCTTCGATATCCTCTTGAACTGAATTGAAGAGGGCATTGAGTTCTCGTTTCAATGTGGTATCGATCGCCGCCCTCACATCACTAACGCATGTTTCCAGGTGGTTCCAGAATATGTCGAAGCACCGATCGATAAAGAGCTCAAAAGTTGTTTCTTCTTTCACGTCTGCCGCTAGGCCGGCGAGTTGAACAGCAGTGCAACCTACGGTAAATAACCCCTCCTCCTTCCCGGGTCCTTTCACCTGAATCAAACCGTCAGCCATCCTATTTACGAAAGCGTCGTAGTCCGCTGAAAAGCGGGAAAGTCGCGAATCGACAGCCTGTCTTACCTCCCACGGAAGACCGTTCAAGCGAAAGAGCCAGTAGTCATTGGGGTTGTATTCACCCGTCTCACTAGCGCGTTGGGTTACTACGCGCTCGTCTTCAAGCGGGCCACGTAGCTGACCAGAGAGCGCGCCATGACGAATTCGCATGCTGAGATAGCAGTCGAGCCCATGCTCTGAGTCCAACGTACACTTCTGAAGGAGAGCGTCTAGCATTGCCACCAGAAGAGTACTCGCCTCATTCTCGGGCAGCTTGAGAGCGGCCTGTGAAGGACGTTTTCCAGCGATAAGGTCCTGTAACGCATCATTGAACCCGCTGCTGTCGGCTTTGATTCCTGCTTTGAGCAACGCCTGGTAGCGGCCGAATGACTCCTTGAGGTTCCGATCAGCCCATCTCCGGATAACAGGTAGATTGACAAACAGCTTGCTTTGTTCAACATGTCTTACGCCACGGTGTATTATCTGGCGGCGCGTGATTTCTCGAATTTCGGACTCATAATCCTTGGCGTGGGGCTCATCTAGCTTTGTCAGCAGCGAACACACTGCTAGGCGCTCGTCCTCGAGATCTCGTGTCCCATCGAACACCGTCGAGATCTGCATTATCGTAGGAACGCAGACAGCACGAAGGTAGTAGGCGAGCATGTCACGATCGAACTCCGCAATGCGGCCTTCCAATTGTGAGGGACGCTCTAAAGTGTGTGCAAAAAGGAAGTCTTCATACGCGTACGAGCGTATATTGTCGTAGCGATCATCGACATATCGTGAATAGAAATCGAAGAGGATCGGTATCTGTAGCTGGTGCGCAAGAGCCTTTCGAGTTGGCTTGTCAAGGCGCTCAATGCATGCGGCAATCGGAAGGTAGACAGCCATGCTCAAGTCTCGAATACAACTGCGCACGACAAAGGCGACGGCCCCTTCAACGTCCCCAAGGTTAAGAAGACAGTGCGCTTCGTATCGAGAACCGATGACGTGGCACCTGCGCCCGTACTCCTCTCGGAGTCGCCGCGCGGCGGCCAGGCCCTGGTCAAAGGAACTTGTTTTTAGGAACGCCCGTATCTGGAATTCGGTCTGCGCCGCTGCCGCCAGGCCCTCTGAGAGATCCGGCGCAGAAGGTGGCGCGTTCCCATCGTATAGAGCGATCACCTGCCTAATGTGGGCAGTGGGCCCATAGGCATCTAGAAGCGCCCGAAGGTAAACCGCCAGGATATCCGGCTCAGTGAATGCAGCTGCGGCGAGAGGATCGAGGTATAGCCCGCCGGCGAACGCGGCTTTAGCTGACTGTTCATCAGGTAATGGCTCGTCCGAAAGGTTGTCTCTCAGCCATTGCGTTAGTGTGGGCGCGAACGTGTTGAGTCTGAAGTTGAATGCGAACCGGCGCAACTGGTTAATCGGTTCGTCGATGTCATCGCGCGGTAGCATTGCCGCTTGCGCTAGGGAGGCCATTTGTTGGCCGAGCCCCCCCGTAAAGTCCAGAGTGGCAAAGCCCAATTCCGTACGGACTTCTGACAGTGCGAGCCACGGCGATATATCTGCTGTTTCCGCGCGACACAAGCCCTCTCCCGTCGCATCGACTTCCGCGTGCTCTCGGGAGGCAATGGCGTCGCGGATAGCTAAGGATGTTAAAGGAACGCTGCGTAGCAGGTCGGGATCGCCAGTTCCAAGAAACAAGAGTTTTTCAATTCTGGGATCGGAAATCCGACCTCTCAGGCCCCGAAGGGCGGATATGAAGTCTCTAGTGAGCGTAGAAGCGGAATCGCAAAGTGCTGCCCCGGCGAGGCGAAGCAGGGTATCGTAGTAGTCTACAACCGCCGCCCGCCCATCGTAGCTGAGGATCGTCGAGACGCCGGCGGCATCAATCGGGCGGACGTCAGCTAGCCGAAAAAGCAAATAGGCGCGCAGGGCAGGATCTAGGTCATATGAGTCAAGCTGGGTTGTCAGAGCAATTGTGAATCTGTCTGGTTTTGCCGTCGGCTCGTTTTGCTGGCTGTAGTAGAAGGCGAGAGCTGAAAGGAGATCATTCTTGCGCGCTTCGCGAACGGTGCTGCAATACGCCTTCTGTTGCTCTAGCCCGCCTTGGACCTGCAAGAGGGCGATTCGTGATGCGATTCCCCAAATTGAATAGCCGATGTCACTTTCGATCGCATCTAATTGCGCAAGACAGGCTTCATAGTGCCCTCCTAGGAGGTCCCGCTCATACACCTTGACTGACTCCAAGAAGGCGTTGATTTGGTCAGCTTCTCGGTGCAGAAACGCCTCCGCCCACGCGATCTCCCGACTGGCGGAAAGTGCACTCAATGGCGGCGCAGCGCAGAGACCAGCGAATGTCTTGGGATATCTCCCGGAAAAAAGGGCGTGCCCGCGCTCTGTAATAAGAGACAGCCACTCGATGGCCGCGGAAAAGTCCGGCGGATCGAGTTGCGCTCGAAGATTGGAGAGAATCGCGCGAGGTTTTCGGCTGCCGCGTATGCGGTTCTTGAACTGCGTTAGCGATAAGGTCGCCTCGCGTTTTTGTGCCATCTACGAATCACTACTATAGAGCAAATGCACATCGATCTGGGTCCCGTGATCCCATAGTCTACTCACCTGCTTGGCCTCCGCCAAGAACGTAGGCAAGCGAGCCATCCACTGCGCCGCTATGCAGTGCCTCGGGTATACTGAACGAGGTAGCCCACGGATGCGCGCGGTGTTCCTAATCGCGGCGATGTTGGGGCCGAAGAAAGTCTGCCGGTTCTGCCCGTTCCTTGGGGTGGCTGCTGGCTTCCTGTTCTTCTGCGTGACGCGCTAGCGGCCCGGTCCGTGGCCACACTGCTTTTCAAGCAGCAGCGCGGCCTTGCGCGTGGTTCTTTCGATGTACTCCTGCTGGCGGCGCTCGTTTCCTTTGTGGGATAGATCCCGGCTGGCGAGCGCATTCCTGATCTCTGCGTCTGAGACGCCGTGGCCAAGAGCATAGATCGCATACGCCAGGTCGACTCTTGTGCCATCGCCGCAGTAGACCGGGTTGTTGCGAAAATCGTCGATGGTCTTCAGTGTTGAATTCTGCCTGGGTGCGCAAAACGCCGTCGCTGCGCGCTCGGCGCGTATCCGATTCGCTTCGTCGAGCTGCCGTCTGACGGTGGCGAGGAATCGCTCCGCTGCCGGATAGGTGCCGCCGGAAGCTTCGATGAGGCGCACAAATGGATACAGCCCGTCCGGTCCGCACCGGCTCGGCTTTCGGTTAGTGAACCCGCCCAAACGTCCGAAGTGGCGCCAGTCGGCGGCGCCCAGGTCGCCACCGAACTGGCGGGCCAGCGCTCGCGCTGCGGCGGTACCCAGGTCTTTGGGCAATCGCTCCGGGTGCTTCAGCCACGCCTGGTAGTTCCCGTGCGACGTCTCGATGATCGCGGCCGGCTGAAAGCCGGTTCGCTTCAGCCGCTCGATCGCGTCGCGCGTCAGGTCGTCAACCAGACTCAGGTTGTGCTCGCCCTGCGGACGGACATAGATGTTCCTACCCTGCGAGTTCTGCAATCGCAACCAGGGAATCGAGCGCATCAACCCGGCGACGTCCCAAGTGCGCGGCAGCATGGGCGGCCCCGCGTCCGGCTCGGCCGACTCCGGTTTGAAAAGGCCGAGTTCAAAGACCTCGGCACCCATCGCGGTAATCTGCGCTCGAACGGCGGCCGTCGTGACGTCCAGTGATGAGGGTTGATACGGTTGGTCTTGAGGCATCTCATAAGGAAGGGCGCGGGAAATGCCTTATGGGGCAACGTTGCCGTACTATGCGTACTGCTATCTTCGTGTAAAATGGTGATTCCGCTTCGATTACCGACTCTGTTTCGTCGGCCATCAAGCCTATGCGCCAATTTGCAGGTTGTTTGGTCGTCGTTTTTGGAGTCGTTGGCTGCCTCGGTAGCGCCGAAGCGCCGGACGGTACCGCCGCGCTCCGTTCGGCGGAACGGCTGGCCTGGCTGAGGAATTGGACGGCCGCCCGCCCCTTCTATGCCGAGGCGGAGCGCCAGCTCGGGGCGGCCGGTGACCGGCGGAATGCCCTTTTCGCCCGCATCAGTTTGATCCGCGCCGACTCGGACGCCGCGCCCTATCTCGAAACCTGGCAATACCTCGACAGCCTGCTCGACGATCCGCTGGTTCAGAGCGACCTCGCGTTGCGCCTGCGCTGCCTGGTTGTGAAGGGCGACTTCGACATGGAGCTGGACACCGATAGCGCGCGCCGGGACTGGACGGAAGCGCGAGGGGTCGCCGAGAAGCTCGGCGACAAGGCGTGGGTAAGTCGCGCCGATGGCGAACTGGCGATTGTCGCCTATCTCTCCGGCGACGTCACGGGCGCCGCGCTCGGCATATTTCACGCAATTCAGAGCGCACGCGAACGCGACGACGTCGGCTCGCTCGTGCGCTACGAAGGCCTGGTCGGGCATGGAATGGTCGCGTGGGGCGAGTATGAGAAGGCGCTCAAGTACTTCGACGACGCTTTGAAAGTGGCGAAGGTGGAGCCTGATGTCCAACACCCGCTGCTCATCTACTCCGGCCAGATCGACGCCTTGATCGCGCTGGGCCGAACCGCCGAAGCGCGACGACTGCTCGATGCGGCGCTTGCCGAAGCGCGCGCCACATCGGCGACTGGCTACGAAGCGGAACTGCACGAGAGCTACGGGCTGCTCGAATGGAAGCACGGCGAACGGTCACGCGCGGTCGCGGAACTCGAAAAGGCGATTCGTTTGGGCGATGAGATCGCGGCCCAGCGGATCTCGGGGCAGAGCTCGCTCACGTTGGCGCAAGTGCTCGAAAGCGGTGGTGACTCGGCCGGTGCGCAGCGGGCCATACTGCGCAGCGTTGCGAATGCCCGCCTTGCGGGGGACCGGCTACTCTTGCCAGCCGCGCTCACGGAGGCTGGGCGCATCGAGGCGGCGATGGGAAAACTGTCTGCCGCCGACGACTTCTTCGAGGAAGCCTCCGACATTGCGAGTGGCATCGTTTCGTCGGTCCCGACGTTGATCGCGAAAGACCAGTTCATCGCGACACTGGACGCGCTTTACGTCGATCACTTCCGGCTGCATGCGCGGCGTCACGACACAGTGGGTGCGTTCCGGGTTCTCGAACAGGCGCGGGGTCGCGCCGTAGCCGATGCACTGCGCGATGGTGGCTCGCAAGCCCGTCCGCTGACCGCGCGGCTCACGGCACCTGAAAGACGCGTCGCGGAGATCGAACTACGTCTGATGCGAACCCACAACAAGGCCGAGCGGCAGCGCCTGCGCGCGGCCTTGGAGCGCTCGGAGGAAGAGGAATACCCGGCGCTGGTGGCGCCCGACAGCACGTTGCCATCGAAGCCTCGGCGGCCAATCACGTTGACAGAATTTCAACACGATCTGCCAGCGGGGCAGGCCGTGCTGGAGTATTTGCTCGCGGAGCCGCGTTCCTATTGCCTTTTCATGATGCGCGATCGCGCCAACGTCATCGAGATTCCGGGTAAGGCGCAAATCGCCAAAGCCGTCCAAGGGCATCTGGCCGCGATCAAAGCGCGCGCTGATTTCAGACAATCGGGCCGAGAGCTATTTAACATGCTCTTTCCGCAGGGCACGGCCGTGGCGCGCACCTTGGTCGTTGTACCCGACGGTCCCTTGTGGGAACTGCCGTTCGACACCGCAGTCGATGACGACGGTAGAATGCTCGTCAACACGCGCACCGTTTCGTACGCGCCCTCCGGCACGGTGCTTCATCTGCTGCTGCAACGGCGCACGGCGACGCCTCCGGCGCTTCCGCTTCTGGCCGTGGCCACGGGCTCGGGCGAAGCCGAGCGAACGGCCAGGGTCGCGCAACGAGGAATCACGAACCTGGATGGCACTGCGTTGCAGCCCTTGGCCGAAGCCAACGGCGAGGTTCGGACCATTGCCGGGATCGTCGGGCCCAAGAGTGTGGTCATCACCGGCGCCGATGCCACGAAAACCGCCGTCATGAAGCAACCGCTCGCGCGCTATCGCGTCCTTCATTTCGCGGTTCACGGCGTCACGAGCCCGGATCGCCCGGAGCGGTCGGGCTTGGCGTTCTTCCCCGATGGCACGGATGGCGGGCTGTGGCAAATGCGCGATATCGTTCGCACGAAGCTTCAGGCGGACCTCGTGACGCTGTCTACGTGCCATGCGGGAAGCGGCAAGGTGAACGGCACGGCGGGCGTCGCGAATCTCTCGACGGCGTTTCTCGCGGCCGGCGCGAAGTCGGTGGTCGCCAATCTGTGGGACTCCGCGGACACGTTCACAAGCGCGCTGATGGCGCGCTTTTACGGTCATCTTGCGCGGAGACTCCCCGCCGCCGAGGCGCTGCGCTTGGCCAAACTCGAAATGATTGAACGCTACGGCCCCAAAGCGCCGCCTATTCTTTGGGCGGGCTTCACTCTCACAGGACTGAACGAGCAAATCCTCCCATGAGCGACAAACCTTTCAACCAAGACATACGCGAAAAAGTCTTCAGTGGCGTTGTGCACACGGTATCGGCGAAGCTGTACGATCCCGCGCTGAATGGCGTCAACTGGGGCCAAGTTTCCGATGAGCGCCGGGACGCCATTGTCGCTAGCGAGACGCGCGCCGATTTCGAAGCCCGCATGAATGCGTTGCTGCGCGAGCTACACGTGAGCCACATCGGCTTCTTCTTCGAGCGGCAGCCGCGCGCTGCCGCGAAGATCGCTATCGGCGCCACGTTCCATGCGAGCGAAGGCCGGTGGGTGTTCCAGGACGTCCACGCCGGCGGGCCGGCGCACGAGGCCGGACTTCAACCGGGCGACACGCTGCTCGCCGTGGCGGGCAAGGAATGCGCGCCGCCCGTGCTGCCGTCATTCGCGTTTGGCGAGTCCGTGGCGGTGGATATCGAGCGCCGCGACCGGACGCGAGACCGCGTCCAGATTCTCATTCCGGTGTCGAAGAAGACGGACCATCCGATTGTCCACTTCGATCCTCCGAGCTGGAAGCGGTTGCCGGATGGCGTCGGCTATCTCAAGATCGCGCTGTTCCCCGGCGTGGTTGGGATCGACGTCGCGCATGACATCGATCGCGCCATTCGGGAACTCGGTTGCGACCGGCTTGTCGTCGACCTGCGTGGGAACCCCGGTGGCGGCATGGGCAGCCTGCGCGTGATGAGCTACTTCACGCCGGGCCAAGTTCCCGTCGGCTACAGCGTGACCCGGAAGTATCTGGATCGCCCCGATTTCGACAAGACGCGCTTGCCGCGCTTCGACCGCATCCCGGATCTCAAGCTCGGTTTGGTCCCGCTGTTCATCAGGTTTGCGCTCCACAACCGGTCAACGGCCGTATTCACGGAAGGCAAAGGTCCGCGGCGGTTCCACGGGCATGTGGCACTGCTGGTGAACGAGCACTCGGCGAGTTCGAGCGAGATGGTCACGGCGTTCGCCGCCGAAAACGGCCTCGCCACCATCGTTGGCAGCCGCACGGCTGGCCGGCTGCTGGGCAACGACTCATTCACTGTCGGCTACGGGTATCGGCTGGCGCTTCCGATTGTCGACTACCGAACCTGGCGCGAGACGCGCCTGGAGGGGAAGGGCGTCGAACCGCACGTGTCCGCGCCGTTCGATCCGGAAGCATTCCGAAACGGCGAAGACCCGCAACTGACGGCGGCCGTTGCGGCCGTCTCCGACCGCGCCGCTCAGCGGACAGCGATCGGATAACTGCGCCAATCGCTCTTTGGGCCCTTGACTCCGAGCACGTATGCACCCGGTGTCAGTGACGAGAGGTCAAACGTCACCGATAGCGACGTAACGTGGTCCGCGAATGTGGTCGATGCGCCGCGCGACATAATTGGGCGGAGTTGTCCGTCCAGGATTCGAACCTCGTAGGTGCCTTCGTCCGAGCCGACGGGCAGCGAAAGCTCCATCTGCACGATCTGGCGGTTGATCGTCGCAACGGGCTTCGAGTTCTGGCCCGCGGCATCGTCCCCGTCGCGGACCGCGCTCAATAGCTGAATGTTCACCTTGGCGACCACGGGGTTGACGACGGCAGCGGGTGGCCTTTGCGCCAGCACCGGTGGCTTCTGTGCGCCGTGAGTGCTGCGCGTCCAAACCCAGAACCCGACCACGGCCGACACTGTGAGAGCCAGCACAATTCGGTTGCGGCGAACCCGCTTCTTTCTGGCGGTGGCGAGTACGGCGCGAAAATCGAGGAACTCGCGATAGCAGGGGGAACAGCGCTTGATGTGTTCCCACGCAGCATCCTCAACGGGCGACTGCCGCTGCGCGACTTCGCGCACGACCTCAGAGCCCATGCAGCCCTTTCGGTCCGGGTTGGGGTAGTCGCGGAGAACCGCCTGCTGAAGCAAGTCTCGTATTTCGTTCGAAATCTGTTCCGGCGACTCGGGCATCGGCTCAAGCCATTATGGCATCGAAATCGGTCGTCGAGAAGTTGACGTTAGCAAACCGGGCAAGTCAGAGTGAGCCGCAAGGAGCACGCACCCAACAACTTCCATTTCTTGGTCCGGCGAAATCATCTCAATCGCCATCTGTGGCCAATGTGTACGAGTCGGCGACCAACCGGACGGAGCGCGCAGCCGCTTCCCGCGACGGCAGGTCTACGGCGTTGGCGACGCAGGCGTGTGGACCATGACGGCCGGGCGGAACCCAATTCCATGGAGCGGCGTTTGGCGGGATCTATGCCAGCGCTTTATCGATACATTCGGTTCAAACCCACAGTCCTTCGGTTAACAGCCGAGAGGTTCAAAGCCGCCTCGCGTTGCAAACACAATACTTAGAAGCTATAAAGCCAAGTTTCCCCGAAAACTGGGTGGGACTTTGGGTGGACCCCGGAGGCTCCTTCAATGGTCAGTCTCCGAGATGCCCGTCTATCGGCGGCCGCGTCCTTGCCTTGCCTCGCATCGCGTGAGCATAGATGGTGGCGGTCGTGCGCACCGAGGAGTGATCGAGGCGTTCGAAGACGGTCGGAAGATCGACGCCTCTCTCTGCCAGTTGGCTGGCGTGCCCGTGGTGCAGGACGTGCAGCGATGCGCCCCGACGGGATGGGAGTCGGGCCAACAGCGGGCGCGTACAGCAAGACCAAGTGGCAGCTTCTGCCGATTGCTTCACGGTTTCATTTCGAGCGGTTCGTGCTGCCGATACTGGTTCAATGTCGGCTGCAATACCAACTCGAGGGCAGCCCCAGTGTCGGAATTATGGTACATTCGCATACGGAAGTGTTCTTCGACATTGGAGGCACGCTCGTGTGGAACCACATCCGGCTGTTGCAGCTCACGCTCGTCTTCGCCCTTGCTGCTCTGGGGCAAACCTTTTCCAGTGGATCGACCGGGGTCGATGGTCCTCTCGATCTGACATCCGGAGACATGATTGTTCAGCTTCCTGAATCAGGAATCTTGAATTACACAACAATCAATGTTCCTGCAGGCAGGACGCTGATGTTCAAGCCCAACACGCTCAATACGCCCGTGGTGCTTCTGGCGCAAGGCAGCGTTACTGTCGCAGGATGGATTGACGTCTCGGCAACGGCAGGCTGCTACGTTGTGGTAGGCTCCACTTACTGCGGCACCTGGAATGGTGATATCGCGTGGTTCCGAATACCGGGCCCCGGTGGATTTTACGGAGGTGCAGTAGATCAATCCGGCTTTGGCCCAGGAGGAGGTGCCCCAAATACTCCCGGTCAGTGGATCGGTCCGCTCTCACTCGTGCCACCCATTGGCGGGTCTGGTGCTGGAGGCAACATCTCAGGCCCAGGTGATGAGAAGGTTGTCGGCGGCGGTGGAGGTGGAGCAATAGTGATCGCTTCCTCTCTACAGATCACAATAAGCGGTGAAATCAATGCAAATGGCGGTGGTGGGTATACTTACTGGGGCAGCGGTTCAGCTAATTCATGGGGAGGTGGCGGCGGCGCTATTCGTTTAGTTTCTGATGCTGTAACGGTCGCGGGCCACCTGGTTGCCATGGGGGGGAATCAATATGGTGGGCCGGGCGGACCTGGAACTATCAGAATTGAAGCTCCGAACAATTCGCGGGTACTCACTGGTTCAGCCAATCCCCCTGCAGTTCTGTCCGAGATCAATCCAATAGTCGTGCCGACAGACCAACCGCTGCTGACCATTCAGTCGATTGGCGGCTATCCAGTTCCGTCATACTCTGGATCTAGCTTCAGTACGATCGACCTTCTCCTGCCGAGCCAACTGCAAGACCCCATCCCTGTTGTTATTCGCGGAACGAATATTCCAGTGGGATCGCCGGTGACGATTAGATTCAACGGCTCTGTTGGAGCCACCGCGACTACGGCGACGCTGACCGGCACCACGGCATCTTCGACCGCGACTCTGTACGTCTCCGGATTGACTCGAAGCGCCGTCACATATCTCTTTGTAATGGCGACATTCGATCCAACACTTGTCGCTGGCAATCTGAGACAAAGTGGCCCGAACGCGGTCTCCCGTGTGGAGGTTGCGTCCGCTCTTGGGGAGAACACTACGTATCGATTTCTACGAAGAGATGGGACCGAAGTGAACCTGCCGAGCGTGCCCGCCGAACTACGGCGCGCACTTGGGCTGTAAGGCGAGCCACGAGGAGGCAAAGCCAATGCAGACCAATCGCAATCCACAAGTCGTCACGAAACTCGCCATCGCGCTTTCATTTGCAGCGGTCATTTGTTCGGCACAATCCCAGAACGTTGGAGCCGTTGGACGGGGCGTGAGCATTTCCTTCCAAAATGCCAGCGGTTCGACGGACCGCGCCGTCTCCATCGGTTTCCAGGATTCATCTGGAACCATCCAAGTCACGACCACGGTTGCCGCCGCCGCGTTCACGATCAGAGGCCCAGCCACATATACGGGCAGCGGCCTATCGTTCACGAAGACGAACGCGCCAGCCGGAACCTACACGATTACCTACGGAGTCGTTCCGGGCTATACGACCCCGGTCAGTGAAACGAAGTCGCTATCTGCGGGTGCCACGCTTGCATTCACGGGTTCCTACGCGCCGTTGCCTGGAATCGGCCGCATTCAGGTCACGACGAATCTGGCCGCTGCGGGTTTCACAGTCGAAGCGAAGACTACCACGCCCGGATTCACCACAGTCACCCGGAGCGGAACGGTGTACGACTCTGGCGTGACGGTTCCGACGGGAACCTACCGGATTACTTTCGCGCCAGTTCTAGGCTACTTCACTCCTCCTCCTCAAACACTCTCTTTGAGTGCGGGTGGGACGTTGCCGTTTGTAGGTACGTACAGGCGAATGATTGTGGTCCTGTTCACTGGATTCTTGGATCACCCCACACCCATTCCTGATGACGGAGTGACATATCCAGATAGCTGCCCCGGGGGGGACTGCCCCGGCATGGCACAACTGGCCATAGAGTTGCGTAGTAACTCGTATTTACAGGAAGGTGTCCTAGCGAAGACATTCACGTACTATGACGTAGCCGACTGGCTCAAATGGTTGACTGGCTCCTGCCTCTTGCCACTTCCGCCCGCCACGACCAACTGCGCCTGGAACCACGTGCCATCTAGCGACACGACTCATCAAGTCGCTGCTGCGTGGCTGAGCCAAGTAGCACCAGGACCCGATGACCGAATCGTCGTCATTGGACACAGCTATGGCGGGAACCGAGCTCGCTTGTTCGCGGAGCAATTGCCTGCTCTGGGCCGCTCGGCGGACATTCTGGTGACAGTTGATCCCATCGACTGGAACCTCTGCTCCATCGCCATGGTGGGTCCGAAATGCTATCAGTTTGATGACGCATCAACCAAGACGAAGCAGCCATCCATCGGAGACGTACAGGCCTTCGCCCAGGCTCAAAGCGCCTTGCTGATGGGATATCACTTTTTCGATTACCCCTACACCTTGAAGAGCTACCCATCGTGCGGGACCGATCTGATTTGTGCGCACAATGCGATTTCTAAAGATCAGAGCGTTCACGACGCCATCGCCGGCAGACTCGTGACGCTGCGAGATGACCCGCGTGAGCCAATCTACGGTGTCGCGGTGTCCAGCGCTGGAACGACAACAGCAACGGTCACATGGAAGACCGGTTCGACAACTGCGGGCGGGGGTGTAATCTACTCGCTGAATGCGGACGCGAGAACAAATGGCGTCGAGGCAGCAGAAACTTCCGGAGCAGGCACCTCTCATTCGGCAACCATCTCAGGTCTTGTCCCGAACACCCGGTACTACTACCGAGTTCGCTCCAAAATCTACGGCTCTGCCAATTCTCTTTACAGTTCGATTGGGTTCCTTACGACAAGCTCTGTTGCGCCCATCATCAAGGCATCGAGTCCCGCGCTGACGCGCGACGCAAACGGCGTTTCCTTGACGGTTACCCTGACCAATTCCGGCGCACCCGCGACGAACGGCACCATGACCGCGGCGTCAATCGGGGCGTCGAAGGCGACTTCATCTTTTCCGCAACCAATTCCGGATCTCCCAACTGGCACATCGTTCAATCCGGTTATCGCTTTTCCGACAAATGTGGGAGCATCTGGGGCAACCGTCGCTCCCATCATCACTGTGAAGTACTCTGGCTCCACATTTGCAGTACCTGTACCTCCGGTCAAAGTTCCATGAGGAAGGATGGATTTGTGATGCCTCGGCTATTACGGTTGGTTATTCTGGCGTTGCCGCTGGCGATGGTCGGTCCCTTGCGTGCTGATCTGATCTTCACGCTTGACGCCCCTGTCTTCTTTGGGGCGCCCGGCACAACGTTTGACATAACGGGGTCGCTTTCGAATTCGGGCACCGATCCTGTGTTTCTGAACACAGCGTACGGGTCACTGTCCAGCAGCGACCTCGATTTCGATTACACGAACTTTTGGGTGCTGGTTCCACGAATCCTCAACCCCGGTGACCTTTACTCGTCGAGTCCGATCTTCAGTGTGATCGCGTATCCACAGGCTCAACCCGGCGACTACTCCGGGTCGTTCACGATTCTGGGTGGCGTTGATGAAAACGCTTTTGATGAACTGGCGACACAGAACTTCGAGGTCACGGTAACCGGTACAGAAAGCGTCCCTGAGCCATCAACGGTTCTGCTGTTGGGTACCAGCATCGCAGGCTTGCTGGTTTGGCGGCGTCGAGGGTGTGTTCCACGGTAGCCGCAAGCCACAATGGCTGGACTGGATGGGTGGGGTTACCGCCTGACGAGCCATCCACGCAGGTCCGCCAGCGTACTCGTGGCCATTCCAGCGCGTTCGCGACACAGAACAGGCCGTATGGAGTTTGGCCGTGCCAAGTGTGGGGTTTCGGATCGTGAGCGATCAACCTGGGTCTGCAGCGGCCAATCATCGAACTACAACGGGGGGAGATGCCAACGGGACGTGCTCCCTCCGCTCGGCTTCCCGCTTACGCCGCTCGTCGGCCGCACGCCGGCGTGCGGCGATCTCATTGAGTGCGCGCCGTTTGGCTTCCATCCGCACGTGGGAGTGCCGCGAGAGCACGGCGCGAGAGACGTGACCGGCGATGCTGATGATCACGTCATCACCCGCAGTCGATCCTCACACATCCGAAGGCGAAATCGCCCACTTCATCGCGGTCAATCCGGAGCAGGCCGTCGCCAGCAACCGCGTGCACAACCTGATCGAGTTCCTAATTTGGTCCCTGCCGCAGTGCTTCGGCGGCGGCATGATCGAGGAGTGCCGCGACGCGGTCCGGAACGGCGCAGGAGACCGAGTGCGCCCCCGGGGAGGCGGTGCTGCGGACTCCCGGAGGGCACAGTAGGCGCTCGGGCGTTACCGCGGTCCCAACTTCGCCTGCAAGTCTTGGAAGACGTTCTGCAGCACAACCGAGTCGTAGCCCTGGAACGCCTCTTTCAGTCTGCCCTTACTGATCTTGGCGAGATAGCCGGATGCCTGGATGCGGATCTTCTGCACCGTTGCTTGCTGGCCGGACGCCGATGGCGGTACGTAGGTGAACTTGATGCTGACCTGCACCCTGTAGACCCAATCACCCTGGAGGACAACGATCCCCGAGTTCTCGGTCGTGCGGATGTAACCGGATTCCTTGTCCATCGTGGCAATCGCAAAATTGCTTTCCAGGATGGCGTTGATTGCCGTTTGCCAGCATTTGTCATATTGGCCCTGCAAGTCGTCCCGGATCGGGATCTCTCGCCACACCGCATCGCCAACCACGAAGCGTGATTTCACCGGATCGGGCAGACCCGCAAACAGAGGCGCGCTGAGTAGCGCACAGAGCGTTGCACAAAGTAGAGTACGCATCACGTGCCATTATCCCACTATCAGATGCGGAGGGGGCTGTCTCGTCGGCCACGCACTGGCGGGTGGCGGTCTCGTCGAGGGCGCGCCGCCTTGCCTCCATCCGGACGTGGGAGCACCGGGATAGCGATGCGCATGAGACAAGCCCAGCGATGCTCATGATCACCTCGTCGGCGGCGCCAGACTAAAGGGGGCGGCGTGTGGCTTGGCGTCTCGACTGCGCGCGCGGTCCTCAACATAGGTCCTGGTCCGGCTCTCGTCATCTGACGGTGTCGGTGCGACCTGCGGGAGCGGAGTGGAAAGGTCCCGATTCGCCTTCCCTGGGAAATGGATATTTCTGCTCAGAGTGGATCACGCCCCACTCGGAGAATGGTCGCGACGCCGCTACGCCAGAAAAGGGGCACCATCAGGTTACTCAATGCTCGGGCGGCAGCGAGACCGCCTTCGCCGGATGGATCTGTTGACCTGCGTGTGCCCGACAAGGACGTGGCGCGCCGCTCACTCCAAATCCAACTCGTACAGCGCTTTCTTGAGCCAGCGTCTCAGGTCGCGCTTCGCGGTGTCCCAGTGCTTGCCGACCTTGTCACCGATTTCCAACCAGCTGTGACCGATCAGCCACATCTCCAACATCTCATCGATGTGCGGTACGCCCCGCGCCTGGAAGTGCCGCGCCAGCATCTCCCTGACCTCCAGCGCTAACACTTCTCGCTGGACGTCCTGCGTCGCAAGTATCTGTTTGAGGACGCTGTCCAGCATTTCGACTTCGACGCCGCGCCGCGGGGCCCTTCCCCCTACTTTGAGATCCCTCGCCGTCCACTTTGCGTGCGCAAGGATTCGCCGGCTTGGCTGTTCGCCAAGGTTGTGGAGGTGCTTGCGCCACAGCGCATGGACTGACGCTTCCGTGAGCTCCGATACACGCCAGACGTCATCGAGAGCTTTCGCCGCCAAGCCGCGTAGCGGATCTGCCACGGGGATGACGGCCGAAAACCAGCGCGAGTCGATGAGGCGCCCGTCGCGGTCCGTGTCGTCGATACAGATCGGAACCACGCCAAGAGGCGAATTCAAGAAATCAATGTCGTAAGGAATCGTGACGATGGCCATGCTTTTGTTGCGGGACGAAGAAATATTTCAGCAACGCTGCCCCATTTTGCCTTTCCCACGCCCTTCCTTATAGAGGGGCAACGTTGCCCTTTCGGTTTCATTGAATATAGCACGGGCAGGCATGGCTCCTATACCAACTTTTAGTAACCAACTTAAGTAATGAGTCAAAACGAACAAAGTCAGCGATTCGAAGCGAAGCTTAAACGGGAACTGGGCGACACGGTGCTCGGCCTGCTTGCTGACGACCGCACAGAGGACATTCTTCTCAACCCTGACTCCGTGCTGTGGACGAAGCGGATGGGCGAAGGCTTCGTGGCTGTCGGGCAGATTCCACCGGCGCAGGCGGCGAGCGCTATGAACACCATCGCCGCTTGGAAGGGTACGGTCATGAATCACGACCGGCCGATTCTCGAAACTGAGTTGCCGCTCGATGGCAGCCGATTCGAAGGCATCGTGTCGCCGGTGGTTCGGCAACCGATCTTTGCCATTCGGCTGCGTCCCAAGCGCATCTTCACCCTCGACGAATACGAACAGCGGGGAATCCTGACGCACAAGGGCGACCCGCTGAATCGTCTGCGCGGCAAGGATCAGTTTCACGATGCGATCCAAGGGTTGAGCCACGCCGAGATTATCTGCGCCGCCGTGCGCGCGAGAAAGAACATCCTCGTGGTCGGGTCAACCGGCTCGGGCAAGACGACGCTCGTCAACGCCATTCTCGATGCGCAAGCGCAGATAGCGCCGAATGACCGCGTGATTTCGATTGAGGACACGACAGAGTTGCAATGTGCGGTGAAGAACTGCGTCGATCTGCGAGCCGTGGGCGCGGTCACTATGATGGATTGCCTCCGTGCGTGCATGCGCCTGAAGCCCACGCGAATTGTCGTCGGCGAGGTGCGCGGCGGGGAAGCACACACGATGTTGAAGGCGTGGAACACCGGGCATCCCGGCGGCGCCGCAACCGTGCACGCCAATGACGCGCTCAGCGGCTTGATCCGGCTTGAAAGCTTGGTCGCCGAAGCGACCGCTGCGCCGCAACAGAGTCTTATCGCCGAAGCCGTCGACTTAGTCATCTTCGTCGATGAAGAGCCGGACCTGGCCGCAGGCCGTAAGGTCCGCGAGTTAGCGCTCGTCACCGGATATCGCGACGGGCAATACGAGGTCGAGTATGTCTGAACCAAACCTTTGGAGGTCACGCATGAAATCGAGACGAAACATCCTTTGCGCCACGCGCGCATTCACCCATCACGCGATTGCACTGGGCACGCTCGCCGTGGCGTGCTGCACGCAATTGCACGCATCGTCATCGGGTACGCTCCCGTGGGAGCGACCCATGACGACCATTGCCACCTCGCTTACCGGCCCGGTGGCTTACGCGATCGGGCTGATCGGCATCGCCATTGCCGGCGGCACAATGCTGTGGGGCGGCGAACTCACAGAGTTCGGCCGGCGCGCCTGCATGATCGGCTTGGTCGTCTCCGTACTCGTATTCGCGGCGCCGATGTTGGCCAGCGCATTCGGCGTTTCGGCTGCGGTGGTGTAGACCATGGAGAACGCGAACGGACCAAGGGAGGTTGTCGTTCACCAGTCCGTCAACAAGCCGAACATGGTGCTGGGCGGTGATCGCGAGTTGGTCCTGGTCGCGATCATGGTGAGCTTCAGCCTCGGTTTCAGCCTGGCCACGTGGTGGGGCATTGGGCTGGGCGTTGTGTTTTGGGTGGCAGCGATGGCGGCCTTGCAACGGATGGGCAAGGCCGACCCGCTCCTCCGCCACGCCTATCTGCGCCACATCCGCTACCGCAGTTTCTATCCGGCGAAGAGCGGCCTGCATTCGCAGCCGCTCTCTACGCCACTGAACTGGAGATGACGATGCAAGTTACCGAACATCGCACGCACGCCCGCGGGCTCGCCGATCTGCTCTTGTACGGCTTCCTGGTGGACGACGGCATTCTGCTGCAAACGGACGGCTCGCTGCTGGCGGGCTGGTCGTATCGCGGGCCAGACACTATGTCATCGTCGCCCGCCGAGATGGCCGCGCTCAGCGCGCGCTTGAACAGCGTGCTCCGGCTGGGAAGCGGCTGGATGGTTCAGTGCGACGCCATTCGCTCACAGGCGCCGGGCTATCCCGACGCTGGCGCATTTCCCGACACGATTACAAGCGTGATCGACGATGAACGTCGCCAGCAGTTCACCGCCGAAGGTGCCCACTACGAGAGCGAGTACTTCCTGACACTAACTTATCTGCCGCCAATCGAAGCCGAGGAAAAGGTCAAAGGTTGGATGTTCGAAGGCCGCGAGCATCGTTCGGAGCCGGCGCAGTTGATCCTGGAGCGCTTCAAGGCGCGCCTGGACGCTTTCGAGAACATCTTCGGCCAACTATTTCGAGTCGAGCGGCTACGGATGACACTGGGCGACAAAGCAGGTCCGGTGCAGGACCGTTTGCTCGGTTATCTACACCGCTGCCTGACCGGCGAGGATCATCCGATCGCTTGGCCCGAGTTCCCGGTGCATATGAACGATCTGATAGCCTCGCAAGACTTCTACGGCGGCATTGAGCCGCGCATCGGCGACAAACGCATTCACGTGATAGCCATCGACGGGCTGCCGCGGACGAGTTGTCCTGGGCTGCTGCGCGAGCTGGATTCGATGCCCATCGAATATCGGTGGAACACACGCGCACTGCTGATTGACGCCGAAGAAGCGCGCGCGTTGCTCGACAA
>PMKM01000255.1 GCA_003157745.1 Bryobacterales bacterium
TCGCTTTCGGGCGAACAGGACATGCGGCAGATGGGCGGGCTGCGCACGAAGATTCCGTGGACGTTCGGCGTGATGCTGTGCGCTTCGCTCGCCATCGCGGGCTTCCCGTTTACTTCCGGCTTTTTCAGCAAGGATGCGATTCTGCTCGCTGCCAGTCATCGCGCGTCGTGGCTATACTGGGTCGGCGTTTTCACCGCCGGCATGACGGCGTTCTACGTTTTCCGCGCGTTCTTCATGACGTTCACGGGAAAGTATCGCGGCAAGGAGCATCCGCACGAATCGCCGCCGGTGATGCTAATCCCGCTGGTGATTCTGGCGGTGCTCTCGATTGTCGGCGGATTCGCTTTCAAGATTCCCGATTTTCTGCACACTGTTTTTCCGGCGGTGGAATCGCCGGAGGAATTAGCGCCGATGGTCATCGCCAGTGCTGCCGGTCTGCTCGGCATTGGCTTGGCCGCATTGATGTACGTGTACAAGCCGGGGCTGCCCGATGTGGTCGTGAGCAACGCCAAGGGCCTGTACACATTGGTCTACAACAAGTATTTCGTGGATGAGATCTACGACGCGGGCGTAGTGAAGCCGCTGGTGGGCGGCTCGCGCCTGGTGCTTTGGAAGGGTGTTGATGCGGGGCTGATTGATGGGATCGTCAATGGCGTCGGCGCGCGCGCGAAGAACTTGGGCGGCCTGTTGCGCCTGGCGCAATCCGGCAACACGCGCAGCTACGCGACGTGGGTTGCCTTCGGCGGCGTGCTGTTGATCTTCTTCATGGCGCTGTTCGGAGGCGTGCGATGAACCTGCTGCTGCTCACCCTCCTGCTTCCGGCCGCCGGGTTCTTGCTGGCGCTTGTGCTCCCGCGTTCCTCGCCGGCGGCAAGCCGCTATTGGGCGCTGGGAGTTTCGCTCGGCACGTTCGTCGCTTCGCTCGCTCTGCTCGGCTGGTTCGATCGCTCGCTCGGTGGCGATCAATTTACCGTCGATCGGTTGTGGATCGCTTCGCCCGAAATCCATTTCCACATCGCCGCCGATGGCGTCAGCATTTGGCTGGTGCTGCTTTCGACGTTTCTCACTCCCATCTGCGTGCTGCTGAGCTGGAACCACATTCAGAATCGCGTCAAGGAATTCTACGCGTTTCTGCTGCTGCTCGAATTCGGCCTGGTGGGCGTGTTTCTGGCGCAGGACCTGTTTCTGTTCTACGTGCTGTGGGAAGTCTCGCTGGTGCCGATGTACTTCCTGATCGGCATCTGGGGCCACGACCGGCGCATCTACGCCGCGGTGAAGTTCTTCCTGTATACGATGGCCGGTTCGGTGCTGATGCTGGCGGCCATCATTTACTTGTACACGCGCTCGGGCACGTTCAGCTACGCGGCGATTCTGGATCAACTTTCGAGCAGCCGTTTGGTCTTCTCGCCCTTCGAGCAGATGCTGCTTTTCCTGGCCTTCTTCGTCGCGTTTGCGATCAAGGTGCCGCTGTTCCCGCTGCACACCTGGCTGCCGGACGCGCACGTGGAAGCTCCCACGGCCGGCTCCGTGATGCTGGCGTCCGTCATGCTGAAGATGGGCACCTTCGGCATTCTGCATTATGCGCTGCCGCTATTCCCCGCCGCCGCCCGCCGCTGCGCCCCGTGGATCGTGGTGCTCGCCATCATCGGCATTCTTTACGGCGCGCTGGTCGCCATGGTGCAGCCGAACATGAAGAAGCTGGTGGCGTATTCGTCGGTCAGCCACCTCGGCTTCGTCGTGCTCGGCATCTTCTCCTTCACGCAACTGGGCCTCGATGGCGCGGTCTATCAGATGCTCAATCACGGCATCTCGACCGGCGCGCTGTTCGCGCTGGTTGGCATTATGTACGAGCGCCGGCACTCGCTCGATATCGACGATTATGGTGGCGTGGCGACCGCCGCGCCGTGGCTTGCGACCGCGTTTCTGATCACGACGCTCGCTTCCATAGGGCTGCCGCTGCTGAACAACTTCGTCGGCGAGTTTCTGGTGCTGCAGGGCGCCGCCATCGCCAATTTCCGATGGGCCGTCTGGGCCGCGGTGGGCGTGATCTTCTCCGCTTGCTACATGCTGTGGTTGTACCAGCGCGTGTTCTACGGCAAGTTGAAAGAGGAAGTGCGGTCGCACATGCCGGACCTCACGCTGCGCGAGTGGGCGTTCATCGTGCCGCTGATCGCGATGATGGTCTGGATGGGCGTCTACTCGAAATCGTTCCTCGATCCGGTGAGCAAGACCACCGCGCGCGTGCTGGCGCAGACTCAGGTGCATATTCCGGAACGGGTCGATTTGCAGCGCACGCTACGCACGGAGGTGAGCCGTGCCCGCTAGCCCGATGTTCAATCCCTCCGACCTGATCCGCTTCCTGCCGGAGATCATCCTCACCGTGATGGGCACGCTGATCATGGTGCTCGATCCGCTGCTCGACCGGCGCGAATCGAAAGTCTATGGAACGCTCGGCCTGTGCACGCTGGTGGCAGCTATTGGCGCGGCCATCTATGCGTATTCGCGGCCCGGCCTCGCGTTCGGCGGATTGCTCGTCGTCGATGGCTTCGCCACCTTTTTTCGCGTGGTGGTGTTCGGCGTCGGCATTTTCACGATTCTGCAATCGTTCAGTTTCCTGAAACGCCAGCAGGCGGAGACCAGCGAGTTTCACGCCCTGCTGCTGTTCTCGATCACCGGCCAATCGATCATGGCCGCAGCCAACGACCTCATCATTATTTTTATCGGCCTGGAGATTTCCTCTATCGCCAGTTACATTCTGGCCGGCTATCTACGCGACGATAAGCGCGCCAACGAGGCGGCGCTCAAGTACTTTCTGCTCGGTTCCTTCGCCACCGGTTTCTTCCTGTATGGCGTGGCGTTGATTTATGGCGAAACCGGCACGATCAATCTCAGCGCGGTGCGCGCCGCGATCATCGGTCCCAATGCGCCATTGCCGGCGATGGTTTGCGTGGCGGCGGCGCTGATGTTCGTCGGACTGGCGTTCAAGGTCTCCGCGTTTCCCTTTCAGATCTGGGCGCCCGACGTGTACCAGGGCGCGCCCACGCCCGTCTCTGCCTTCCTCTCCGCCGGTCCGAAAGCCGCCGCTTTCGCCATCTTTCTGCGCATCTTCATGACGGCGTTCGAACCCATCGGTCAGGACTGGGCCCCGCTGGTGTGGGTCTCCGCACTACTTTCGATGATCGTCGGCAATTTCGCCGCGCTGCTGCANNCGCATGTTGGCGTATAGTTCGATCGCGCACGCCGGCTACGTGATGGTGGCGCTGACGACCGGTTCCGATTCCGGCATCGCCGCCGCCATGTTCTATCTGGCCGCCTATTCCTGCATGAACGTGGGAGCGTTCGCCGTGGTCAGCCACCTCTCGGGCAAGGACGAGCGCTATCAGAGTATCGAGGATTTCGCCGGCCTCGGGCAGAAGCAGCCGTTCGTCGCGGCCATGCTCACCATTTTCCTGCTTTCGCTGATTGGCGTCCCGCTCACCGGCGGTTTCTTCGGCAAGTTCTATATCTTCAAGGCGGCCCTGGAATCGAACCTGGTGTGGCTCACCGTGCTCGGTCTGCTTACGAGCGCGGTCGCGGCATATTACTATCTGCGCATCCTGGTGATGATGTATTTCCGCGAGCCCGGCGACGCAGCCCCGGCCGCCGAGCCGCTTACGCCCGCGTTCTCCGCCGCGCTAATCCTGCCCGCCATCGGAACGCTCGTCCTCGGTATCTTTCCCGGCTGGGTACTAGATTTCGCCGGACGCGCCGCCAGTTTGGTGAGATGAGAACGCAGGCGCTCCGGTTCGCCGGCGCGGCAATAAATAAGTGCCGGGAGAGTGTAGTGTATTTGGCTTTCGGCCGGTCTTAGTAAGGTGAGCACGACAGCGCCCCGCCGCTGCTATCATCTCAACCAGAAGCCTTGACAAAATGACTGATCGCGAAAAAGACTCGCTCGCCGCGCAGGTGCTGGCCGTCATCCAGGCTCGCTTTGACCCTCCCGGTCCCGAGGACACGGTGGACATCCTGGAGCGCGCCCGCCGCCAGATGCAAGCGCCGGCTCCCGCGCGCTCCCCCTCGCCCGTTGCCGCCCCGGTGCCCGTCCCCGTTCCGGAGCCGGTTCGCGCACCCTTCGTTCCATCCGGCCCGGCGCCCGATTTGCGTCTCGTCGATCGCTGCCTGCTTGCCGCCGGCGCGCTGCTGCTGGCGGTTTACTTCTTCCGCCTGACGCGCGCTTCACTTCAGGTCTATTTCACCCCCGACGATCTGATGAACCTGTATCGCTCCTGGATCTTCTCGGCCGGGAGTCTGCTCAAGGCCAACCTGCTGTTCTTTCTCAACTCCGATTTCGGGCGCCCTATGGGCAGCCTGTGGTACCGCGTGATCGTCGATTTCGCCGGCTTCCACCCTTACTGGTTTCACGCGTCCAATCTCGCCATCCTGGCTGCCAACATCTGGCTCACTTATGCGGTGGCGCGGCGCCTGGCGGGATCGCGCGAGATAGCGGCACTTACCGCTCTGGCGATGGCCTACCAGCGGCGCCTCGCGTGGCTCTATTTCGATACCGGTTTTATCTACGACGTTCTTTGCTATTTCTTCCTCTTCGCCGCGCTGGCGCTCTATCTGCGTGCGCGAGAGAGAGACGCGGCACTGCGGCCCTGGCAGTGGACGGGCCTTTTCGTCCTCTACATCTGTGCGTTGAATTCGAAGGAAATGGCGGTGATGCTGCCGGCGTTTCTGGGCTCCTACGAACTGCTCTATCATCCGCCGGCCGCCTGGCAGCCGGCCGCGCTCTATCGCTGGCTGCTGCGGGAAGGTCGCGCGACGCTGATCGCCGGCGCCGTGGCCGTGCTCTTCGTGGTGGGCAGATCGACCGGCCCGCTGTCGCTCACTCACAACGCAGCCTACCGGCCGTCCTTCACCTGGACTCAGTTCATGCTGACCAGCCGCCACTTCGCGGGAGACTTCCTTGCCATGCCGGACTGGCCCGCCTGGGCGGTGCTCGGGCTCTGGACCGCGCTCGCCCTTGTCGCCTGGCTCCTCCGCTCGCGCGTGCTGGCCTTCGCCTGGCTGTTTCTGATGCTCAGTCCGTTGCCGATTGCCTTCATTGCGACGCGCGGATCGACCCAATACTACGTCTGCGTGTTCGGATGGATGTTGTACGCCGCCGTATTGCTGGTGAAACTCGCCTCGCTCGCCTTGGGCGGCGTGCCGCTTCCCGATTGGTGGCTGGTGCGGGCGCGCGGCGCGGCTCTATTCGTCGTCCTGATGGCGATTCTTTATTGGGCTTACAAGCCGCTCGGCTATGCGGGCCTTACCAGTGTGTCGGAGGAGGCTCCCGATAATCGCCATACGGTCGAGCAGCTTCATGCCGCCGCCCCCGCCCTTCGCAAGGGCAGCAGTCTCCTGTTTCTGAACGACCCCGTCCGTCCGGAATGGTACAACCTGCTCTTCATGGTCCAATTGAGCTACGCCGATCCCAGCCTGCGCATTTTCCGGGTCAAGGAAATGAAGCAGCACCCGAACGACCGAGAGATCGCCTCTTACGATTACGTCTTCGATTATCGCGACGGCCGCTTCCTGGTGCTGAAGCAGCCAGGTCCACCGGGCATCTGAGCCCCCGCGAGGAAGATCCGGCGGGGCTCGACCAAACCGTGCGCCGGCTACGTGCAGCGCAGCGCCCGCATCGGCTCAATCCGCGTCGCGCGCATGGCCGGGATGTAACTGGCGGCCAGCCCCACCAGCCCCAATAGCAGCGCCGCCGCGGCCAGTGTGGCCGGGTCGGTCGGCGTCAGGCGAATCAACATCCCGCTGACCAACCGTGCAGCCAGGATTCCCGCGGCCGTGCCTGCCGCCAGGCCCGGCAGCACCAGCTTCAAGCCCTCCCGCAGCACCAGCCGACGCACGTCGCCTGGCTGCGCGCCCAACGCCACGCGGATTCCCAGTTCCTGCGTCCGCTGGCTCACCGCGTAACTCATTACCGAGTACAGCCCGATGGCCGCCAGTAGCACGCACACCAAACCCACCACGCTCAACAGCGTGGCCGCCACCTTCTGCGGATAGAGCGAGGCCGTCGCCGCTTCCGCCAGCAGCTTGGTGCTGAAAACGGCGTCCTGATTGAGTCCCAGCGACTCCCGCTGCAGTACCGGCGTCATCCGCATCGGATCGCCCGCCGTCCGCAGAAACACAGCGAAGTTCAGCCCCGGGCGGAACCACTGCCGGAACGGCACGTAGAAGAACGGCAGCGGAGCCTCCACCAGACTATGGTACTTGCTGTCCTTGACCAGCCCCACCACGATGGCCGTATCGCCTTCCATCCGCACGGTGCGGCCGATCGGGTCTCGACCGTGGAAGAAGCGCCGCGCAAATGTCTCGTTGACGATCATCAGAATCTGTGGCGCATGGTCATCGTCGCGCTCAGTGAACTCGCGGCCCTGCAGCAGCGGAATGCCCATGAACTCGAAGTAACCGGGAGGAACCGTTGCGCGGTGGATCATCATCTGCTCGTCCCGAGTGGGAACGTAGCCTTCGATCTCCATCTGATGCCATGGCGCCGACCCGACAGGCGACCCGAGCGGCACCACGTCCGAGTACGTCACACCCAACACGCCCGGCTGGGCCTCCAGCCGCTCGCGCAACTTGCGGCAGAAGTCCCATTGCTCCCGCGCCGAGTAACCCGCGTACGACAAGTAGAATTGCGAAACGGAGACGTGATCGATGTTGAAGCCCGGCCGGATGCCAATCGTGTTCTGGAAGCTGCGGAAGAACAGGCCCGCGCCCACCAGAGCTACCATCGCCAGTGCCACCTGCGCCATCACCAGCAGCCCCCGCAGCCGGTGCGAGTGCGTCCCTGCACCGCCGCTCCGCCCGCCCTCCTTGATCGCCTCGTTGACATCGGCCCGAACCGAAAACAACGCTGGGGCCGTGCCCGAGATCACCGTCGCCAAGCCCGCGATCAGCGCCGTGAAGGCGACCGTGGCAAGGTTGACCCCGCCGCCGATGTCGATCGGCACGTCAACCACGGGAGCGATAAAGAGCAGCGCCGGCCCCATCCACATCACCAGGGTTATCCCGACCAGAGCTCCCGCCCCGGCCAGGAGCAAGGTCTCGGTGAGCAACTGTCGCGCCAGGCGGCCGCGCCGCGCTCCCAGCGCCAGCCGGATGCCGAATTCCTTCTGCCGCGACACCGCCCGCGCCAGCAACAGGTTGGCCACGTTGGCGCAGACGATCAGCATCAGCAGCGCGCAAACCGCCATCAGGATGCGCAGCGGTTTCAGCAACAAGCCCTGGAATCCCAGGTGGCCCGCCCACACCGGCAGCACGGTAGCGTCCACGCCCCGGTTGGTCCGCGGATATGTCACCGCCAGTCGCCGCGCCAGCGCCGCCACCTCTGCCCGCGCCTGCTCCAGCGTCACCCCCGGCTTCAGCCGGATGATGGTGGATGTCAGGTCCCGGGTGCCACGGTATTCCAAAGTCCCGCCACCCGTTCCCATCGCCGTCGCCATCGTGATCGGCATCCACACGTCGAAAAGCACGCCCACAATACTGCCGTGAAACTCCGGCGGCGCCACGCCTACGATCGTCAGATCGTGCCGGTTCAGCCGAATGGTCTTGCCCAGGACTTTGGGATCGGAGTGATACCGGTTGCGCCACAAGTTGGAGCTGATCACGGCCACCGGATACGCGCCCGCGCGGTCGCCGCCTTCTTCGGGAAGAAAAGTGCGCCCCAATACCGGCTTCACCTGGAGCACGTCGAAGTAGTTGGCGGAAACCAGTTCCGCCCACGCGCGCCCGGTCTTGCCGTCCGCTCCCACGCTGAGCGGTGTGAATCGCCCCATCGCCACGCCGGAGGCCAGCCGCAGGTTGGCGCGGTAGTCGCGATAGTCCGTATACGACGTGTTGACCAGGTGCTCGCCGGTCGGGGTCACGGTTTCGATCAGCGCCAGTTGCTCCGGGTGCCCGACGCCGGGGTAGGGGTGCAGCAGCACGGAGTTGATCCAACTGAAGACGGTCGCGTTGATGGCGATACCCAGCGCCAGCGTCAGCACGGCCACCACCGTGAAGCCCGGGCTATTCCGCAACATCCGCAGGCCATACATCATGTCTTGTCGAAGGGTTCGCATTCCACCGATCAGATCTGCAATTTCCCGCCCACGACTAAGTCGTTGGATTCAGGTGTCCGGCCAGCCGCCGCCCGTAGCGCTAGCGGAATCGACTGTTCGGAATCGGTCACCCGCGGCCGGCGTTTCAGGCCTCGGCCGTGCGCTGGATCGCCGGCATTCCCAGCCTCTTCCGGCAGTCGTCCAGCATCGACGCCGTGCGCGTGGCGCCGCAGCGCGTCGCACCGGCGGCGCGCACGGCCAGCAGCGCATCCAGGTCGCGAACCCCTCCGGCGGCCTTCACCTGCACGCGCGGCGCGGCGTGTTTGCGCATCAGCGTCAGGTCCACGATGGTAGCGCCGCCGGTGCCGTAGCCGGTGGAGGTTTTGACCCAGTCGGCATCGAGCTCGCTTGCGATCTCGCAGAGGCGGATCTTCTGTGCGTCGTTCAAATAGCAGTTCTCGAAAATCACTTTCACCTTTTGTCCGGCCGCGTGGGTCGCCGCAATCACCGCCGCCAGGTCGTCGCGGACATACGCCCAGTCGCCGCTCAGCACGGCGCTGATGTTCACCACCATGTCCAGTTCCTGGCCGCCATCGGCCAGCGCCCGCTGGGCCTCGGCAACTTTGACGGCCGTGGTGTGGCAGCCGTGCGGAAAGCCGATGGTGGTGCTCGCCTTCACCCGGCTGCCGGCCAGCAGGGCGGCGGCGCGGCGCAGGTAATAGGGAAGAATGCAGACGCTGGCCACGTCGTAATCGAGCGCCAGTTGGCAGCCGCGCTCCATCTCCGCCGCGGTCAGCACCGGGTTCAGCAGAGAGTGATCGATCATCTTGGCTATGTCTTCGTAGGTGTATTCCATGTGCGTCGCCTCCCCGGGCGTTTCTAACGCAAGGTCTTGCTCAATAATTGCTGCGACTTCTCCAGGTCGGCACTGGCGCCATCCGCGTCGCCCGAGCGCCGGCGCGCGGCGGCGCGGTTCTGGTACGCGTTGACGTACTTCGGATCGAGCCGGATGGCATTGTCGAAATCGGCCAACGCTTCCTTCAGGCGCTTGGTGCGCATATACGCGTAACCGCGCGCGTTGCAGGCGTGCGACGAAGTGGGGTCCAGCCGGATCGCCGCGCTGAGTTCCTCGATCGCCTCGGCGAATTTCCCGTCCCGGATCAGCTTGCGGCCCGCAACCTGATGGATGGCGGCATCCTTGACGGTTTCGGGCGATGCCTGTAACGGTAGCTCGGCGGGCGGCGCCGGCTTCACTACGGGAATCGGTTTCGTTATCGGCGCCGCAGGAGTCGGCGCGACCACTGGCTTCGGCGCGGGAACTGCGGCTATCGGTGCGGGTGTCGCTGCGGTTAGGACAGGAGCTGGTGCGACCACTGGCTTCGGTGCGAGCGCTGCGGCTATCGGTGCGGGTGTCGCTGCAGTTACGACAGGAGTTGGTGCGACCACTGGCTTCGG